>NZ_CP162137.1:300000-600000 GCF_040833995.1 Leptospira sp. WS58.C1 | reverse complement strand
TTGCAGGAAGCAGTAGATTATTATAGATCTACTCTGGATGCTTTAGGAGAAATTATGGGGGACTTTGTTGCTCCTCGTAGTAAAGAAATGGACCAAACAGGGTTAAAATACGAGAACGGCAAGGTCACATTCCCGAAAGCACAAGAAGAATGTTATAAAACCTTAAAGGATGCGGGGCTTATGCCTATTTCCATCTCCAGAAAGTACGGAGGTTTGGGCCTGCCAGCGATCGTTCAATCCATGATGTGCGAGATTGCTGCCAGAGCGGATGCGGCATTTTGTCTAGCATACGGAAATATTAATATAGTCGAGATCATGGAAAGATATGCTTCCGACGAAATGTGCAACGAATGGCTGCCTCAGATCGCCGCAGGAAAATTCAGCGCGGCCATGGCTTTAACTGAACCTAATTACGGTTCCGATCTACCTAATGTGCAAACTAGGGCGACCCAAGATCCTGACGGAACTTGGAGAATTAACGGAGCAAAACGTTTTATCACTCATGCCTGCGGTTATGTGGATTCTCCATCCGTAATTCTTACTTTAGCTAGGACCGGAAGCCCCGAAAGCGGAGCTAGAGGATTGTCTTTCTTCTTAGTACAAGGGAAGGACGTTCATGTCGCGGGGATAGAACATAAAATGGGATTACATTGTTCTCCTACCTGCGAAGTGGTTTTTGAAAATTCTCCGGGACTACTTATCGGAAAAACCGGCTATGGTCTCGTAAAATATTCCATGGGGATGATGAATGCTGCTAGGCTTACAATCGCAACCCAATCTTTAGGGATCGGGACTGCCGCATATTTCGAAGCAAAAAAATACGCCTCGGAAAGGATACAATTCGGCAAACCGATAGAGAAGATCCCTGCGGTCCGAAAAATTTTGGACAAGATGGAAAGAGAAATTTTAGCCACAAGATGTCTTGTTTCCGAAACGGGAAGAGCTATCGATCTGTATCATTGGAAAAAAGAAAGAATGCTCAAAGAAGAAGGTAAGAACGAAAGAGATGTGAACCAAGACGAGACAATCCGTCGTTGGGAAAAACTTGCAGACTTATTCACTCCTATGAGTAAATATTACGCCTCCGAAGGTTGTGTGGCGCTTGCTTCCGACGCAATCCAAATCCACGGAGGAAGCGGTTACACCGAAGATTACGATGTGGCAAGGATCTACAGGGACAGTAGAATTACCACAATCTACGAAGGAACCACTCAATTGCAGATCGTAGCAGCAATCGGAGGAGTGGTTTCCGGAATGGCAGCGAGCGGACATCTAAGAGCTTATGCAGAAGAAGAAATGTCCAAATTTTCTCCCTCTACCGATCTAAGATCTCTTTGGGAAAAATTGGAACAGGCGGTTCATTCTTACAAATCGATAGGAGACGGTTTTACAAAAGACGAATTAGCTTTCGAAACTGTGGAGATCGCAGCAAGATTTGTAGCCGGAATGTTACTAGAGAAATCGCTAAATCATGTGGATGGGGATCTGAAAAAACAAAGAACTAAACATTCACAAGATTATAATATAGATTCCTTAGCGATCGCGGAAGGAAATTTATTACGTCTAGAAAGAGCGAATCGCCAAGCCGCGGCGGCCGTATAAAAATTTCAACGGCCGGCAATCGTCGGTCGTTTGTTTATTCTTCCTTCTTTTCTCCAGGAAGATGCGGAATTTCTCCGATCGCAACTCCAAGAGCGATACGATTCAAAGAATGTTGGTGTAACATCTTACGGTATGTAATCTCCGAGTTTAACATCGCGATCCTGGAAGCGATCGCTTCTATCCTACTGTTTCTACCGGAACGATAACCGCTGGCCTGGCTCTGGGAAGTTTCTTGAGCGGATACAAATGCTTTTTGGTAGATCGCCAATATCTTTTGGGAATTCTTAAAACTTTCAAAAGCGTTCCTAATTTCCTGTGTGGCGGTCCTTCTGGTTTGCGAAGCGGTTAATTTTGCCAGTTTTTTAGCGGAGTCGGCCGCTTTTAGATCCGCCATTTGGGAGAACGGGGTTAAAGGCATCGTGATCTGCAACTGGGCTGTGATATCTTTAGAATGTGTTTGCCCAGGATAAGGAAAAGAATAAAAATTATTTAATGCGATTGTAGGAGCAAAACCTACCCAGGCCTTATCCTTTTGTGCTTCGGCCACCTTAACACTTTGATGGGCGGAAAGAACATCGTATCTTTTTGCTAAATATTCTTCAGGTTGCATACCTATGGGGATCGGTTCTAGTTCCGCTTTGAATCCTGCCACCGAGATCGGTTTATCATAACCGACCATTGTGGCCAATGTGATTCGCACTTGTTCCAATTGGAATTTCGCATCCGCAAGAACGGCCTCCGCATTGGAAAGACTCGTTTCCGAATTCAAAAGATCGGATCTCATGATCCTTCCGACTGCATACATTCTTTTTCTTTCCTGCAAAGAGTCTTGGTTCAACTCGTAGGCCTCTTGGGAAATTTTTACACTTTCTTCCAATTGCAAAAAGTTGAAGTAAGCCTGAGCGATTTCCAAATACATTCTGCCCGCTTCATGTTTCGCTTCTAATCTTCTCTGCTCTGCCAAACTTTTGGAGGCTTTGTAATCTTGGTACGAAGAAAGTCCAGCGGAGATCGGAATGCTCAATAGTAAGCGAGAACCCGCCCCAACCGTAGGAGGAAGATTACTACCCGAGGTAGAAGAAGGTAATAAACTCAGCGGATCCCCGCTTTGGATTGCACGATATGTTCTATAGTTGTCTACTACAGAAGGTTGTTGTGTATGACCCGGGATCGAATAGAACTTGTTGAAAACGTAAGAAAGAGTCGGCATAAAACCCGCGAAAGCCTTGTCCTTCTGTGCTAAAGCCTGCTCGGTTGCCTCGTTTTTTAAGGCAATCCTTTCCGTTCTTTCAACCGCGAGAATATAAAGATCGTCCAAACCGAAAGTTTCTTTCGCGACCGTTTTTTCCACATCCTGGGTAGTGATCCCCGTAATATTTTTCAGACTTTCTTCCACTACTCCGTCTGCGACTTTTACTTCAGGACTGGAAGCGCATTCCCAAAAGAGAAAACAGGCAAGAATAGAGAATATTATTTTTTTATAATTCTTAAGAGTATCTACGTACTTCATCTTTCTCATTTTCCATAAGATAATAAGCGGCCGGAACGACCACCAAGGTGATCAAGGTGGAAACGATCAAACCGCCTAAAATGGTGATCGCCATCGGTACCCTTGTTTCCGCTCCAGGCCCCAAGGCCAAGGCGGGAGGAATAGCAGCCGCAATAGAAGAGAATGTTGTCATAAGTACCGGCCTCAAACGGACAGGGCAACCGACCCGGATCGCATCCGCAATATTCTTCCCTTCGCCTCTGACATGATTCACAAATTCCACCAGAAGAATGGAGTTCTTCTTCACAAGTCCCAAGAGCAGGATCAATCCTATAAAACTATACATATTGAAAGACTGCCCCGCTATCCAAAGAGCGATTAACGCACCCGAAAAACTAAAAGGCATGGAAAGAAGAATATAGAAAGGCTGTTTTAAACTATTGAACTGACTCGCCAAGATCATAAACGACATTACGATCCCTAAGATCAAAGCGCCTGACAAACTGGATTGCGATTCGGATGCGGTTTTTGCGGAACCTGTCACTTCCACATGATAACCTTCCGGAAGCATTTCTCTTGCGATCCGGATGGCTTCAGTCGTCGCCCAATTCTGTCCCTTTTCTTTAGGAGGATTTCCGAAAATTTTAATGGACCTATCTCGGTTCACTCTGGTGATATTTTTGAGAGTGTTGGTTGCCTGAAGCACTAAAACGTCTTTGAGACGAACGATCTCTCCGTAGGTATTCCGAACTCCGATATTCGGAATGATGTCCGTATTTTCTCCCATGTCCTTATCGATCTTAACTCGGACGTCGAAACTCCTCCCATTCTCCGTGAAACGACTTACGTTACGTCCTCCCATCAGAGGCCCGATCGTATTACCGATATTTGCCATACTCACACCACGAAGCGCAGCGGCCTCTCTGTTCGGGAGAATTTTCACTTCCGGTTGTCCGGAAACATAATCGGTATCTATATCCAAAATTATTTTAGAAGAATCTAATTTTTCTCGGATAGAGTCGGAAAGTTTTGCTAGTGTAGCCCAATCGGGACCTGTCAAGACCAACTCGACAGGATATCCTCTTCCCGCGCTAAAGCCTCTTTGAGAAAGATCTTGGACGGAGAATTTTGCCTCAGGCACAAGCTCTTTCAAATCCTTTCGGAACTCGCTAAACACTTCCGATTGAGTGATCTCTCTTCCGGTCTTTTTGCTCTTAGGACGTTTGCCCATCCCCTTCATGGTAACAAAGAACATACCCGTATTGGATTCTGTTCCTCCCATTCCGCCCACATTGCTCATGTATTTTTCCACAATCGGACGAGAGCTGAGATAATTCTCCACCTTCTTCATTGCTTCGTCCGTGCGTATGATAGAAGAACCGATCGGCATTTTAGCTCGGACAATAAATCTTCCCATGTCTTGAGGAGGAATGAACTCCTTCTTCAGTAAGAACAAAAAGACGAGGGACAATGCAAAAAACAGAATAGAAGAAACAATCACTGTTCCCGGTTTACGAATTACAAATTCTAAAACTCTTCCGTAAACTCTCTCGGAGAATTGAAGAAAATTCTCTATCACAGGATCCATTCGTTTGAAAAAGGAAAAACGATCCGCGATATTTTTTAGTTTAGAAAAAAGAGTATCCGAAGGCAGAGTAAATGGTGATTTGGATCTTTGTTTTTTCTGGGCTTCTTTACTTTCTCTATAACGAGAAGCTCTCATCGGGGTAAAACTCAAAGCTTCAAAAAGAGAAAGAGCCACCGCTACGGAAACAGTAACACCGAATTCCAAGAAGTAACGACCGATAATCCCGGACATAAACGCAACCGGTAGGAAAATCGCAATGATCGCCAGTGTAGCAGCTAACGCAGCGAATCTGATCTCGGACGCGCCATCTAATGCAGCCTGGAACCAAGTTTTACCCGATTCCCTATGCCTACTGATATTTTCGAGCACCATGATTGCATCATCCACTACAATACCCGTCGCTAAAGAAAGACCGAGCAATGTGAATGTATTTAATGTAAAACCTGCAAAATACAGGATTAAAAAAGTTCCCATCACGGAGGTAGGTATCGCAAGAAGAACGTTCCAAGTACTACTCCAATTTCCCAAGAACAATCTACAAACAATTCCCGTAAGCAGGGAGGAAAGTATCAAAGTAAAAATTAATTCATGAACTGAGTCCCTGATAAAAGTGGTATTATCATTGGAAATATTCAGTTCGAATCCGGAAGGAAGAGTCGGTTTAAGCTCCTCTAACTTGGCCTTCACCAAGTCTCCGACTTCTACGGCGTTTGCTCCTTTGACCTTTTTTATCCCTAGGCCAACTGAGGATACTCCGTTAAATCTGGAAATCCTCCTAATCTCATCGAGACCGTCTTCGACCTTGGCGACTTCCCTCAAACGGATAGGACGGAACATCGCGGCTCCGCTTCTGGAGTTGATATATATATTAGAAAATTGTTCTACAGTCGGAACATCGCCCACCGCTCTTAAAGAAACTTCCGAAATTTTATTTTGCACCCTTCCGGACGGGACTTCAATATTCTGTTCCGTTAAAGTATTGATTATATCGGTTACCGTAAGTTCCGCCCTGTAAAGACGGATCGGATCCAAGAATACGTTGATAGTGCGGTCTACGTACCCGCCCAGAATGATTTCGCCTACTCCTGGAATTTCTTGGAATTTATCCTTAAGCCTAGTCTTAACGAAGACCATCTTCTCTTGTTCGCTTCTGTTAGTAGCGGTCAACGTAATCCAAATAATCGGCTGATCGTCCGGATTGGACTTCATAATGATTGCTGGATCCAGATTGTCCGGAAGTTTGTTGCTCACCTGCGCGATCTTCGTTTGGATCTCTTGAACGGCAACATCGACATCACGTTTGAGCTCCAACTCAACCGTGATTGTGGCAGAACCGTCCGTAGAGACCGAACGGACTTCTACCACACCTTGGACTGTCATCAAAACTTCTTCGATTGGATCTACAACATCGGTCTCCATGACCTGAGCATTCGCTCCGGTCAAATTCAGAGTAACGTTTACGATGGGAAAATCCACGTCCGGCATCTGAGAAAGACCCATACGGGAAAAGCCGATACTTCCCAGCAGAATGATCGCTGCCATCATCATCCATGCAAAAATCGGATTGCGAATAGAAACCTCGGAAAGCTTCAAAGGAACCTCTTTCTTTCTGTATTTATTGGGAGGGATTTTTGTATAGCTATAGGACCTGTCTTTTTCGCACAAGTGCCAGATTTTTTCTTGTCCAAAGGATCGTAAAAAGGTACTAAACAGAACTCATGTCGTTTC
Source organism: Leptospira sp. WS58.C1 (assembly GCF_040833995.1). Taxonomy (NCBI): domain Bacteria; kingdom Pseudomonadati; phylum Spirochaetota; class Leptospiria; order Leptospirales; family Leptospiraceae; genus Leptospira; species Leptospira cinconiae. Next base: position 593,593 of record NZ_CP162137.1, on the reverse strand, counting down.
AATTATTGGATCCCGAAAAAGGAATCTTTCTCTCGGAAGCAGGTTCCACAAATACCACCCTAAAAGGAAAGGAATTCCCGGCTGGGTCCTGGATCCTAGCGGATTTTCAATCTTCCGGAAGGGGAAGAAAGGGAAAAACCTGGAGTATTTTAGGAGAAGAACCTTTTATTTTTTCCGGCAAATTCTCTTCCGATTCCAACCTATCGTCTCCCGGTCTATTCTCCTTATATGTTGGGATCGCAGTCGCAAAGACGATTTTGGCCGTATACCCTTCTGCTAGTAAAAAAGATCTTCGGATCAAATGGCCGAACGATATTTATTTAAATGGAAAAAAAGTCTGCGGTATATTGATCGAGACGGAAAAAGAAGGAGAAGTTTGGGATTGGATCTTAGGCATAGGGGCCAATCTGTACGGTACTAAAATTCCGGATTATCTAGGTGATGCGGGATTTATCACAATCGATCAAAACGAAAAAGGACGAAAGAGTCGATTTTTAGAAACATTACTTCCTCTGTTGAACGATGCAGTACTCGCAATTTCAAGCGGAGAAAAAAGAACAGAATTTATAAATGAAAAACTTCTCTGGAAAGGAGAAACCATTGCCTGGACCGAAGGCGGAGAACAAAAAACCGCAACACTACTGGGAGTGAATGATGAGGGAAAATTATTAGCCCGGACCTCGGTCGGAAACATGGTCGAATTCATTGACAGCCCTGAGGATTTTAGGTCCTTGGAATAGAATGATCCTAGTAATCGACGTTGGAAATACCAACACGGTCTTTGGTATTTATAAGAACGGTTCCAAGGAGCCGATTTTTCATAAGAGAACAGTCACTCGAAGAGATAGGACCTCCGACGAGATGGGACTTTACCTTAAGGGTTTTCTCCGAGAATTCGAAATTGATAGCAGCCTGATCGCGGGAGGTATCTACTCCTCGGTTGTCCCTCAGCTGAATCCGATCATTGAAAGAATGATCCACGATTGGTTTCAGATAGAACCGATCAGAGTTCAATACCAAATGAAGTTACCTTTTGGGATCAAATATGCCAGACCATTCGAGATAGGCGCAGATAGATTGGTAAATGCTGCAGCCGCAGTAAAGGACCATCCGGGAAAATCGATCATCATTGATCTAGGAACCGCCACCACATTCTGTGTTGTGGATGATACTCCCGATTATTTGGGTGGCGTGATCGCACCGGGGCTCAAAGGTTCTATGGACGCCTTGACCAGAAATACCGCACAATTGCCTCCGATCGTATTCCAAGCGCCTTCTAAAATATTAGGAGATTCTACTATAGAATCCATACAAGCGGGATTTTTTTTCGGATGGATAGGACTGTTAGAAGGTATAATCAAAGAAGTCAGAGCAGCTTACGGAAACGATTACAAGGTAATCGGAACCGGAGGGCTTGTGACGACCATCCATGCCGCAAATCCAAAAATTTTCGATAAGATAGAACCCCTACTTACCTTACGGGGACTGCAAATATTATACGAAGATAATACAAAATGAATTTTTTGCTCGTAGGGTTAGGAGGGTTTTTCGGATCCGTTTGCAGATACATGATCTCCCAAACGTTCCCTAAAGATTCCGGTCTTTTTCCGATCTCCACATTTGTAGTAAACATCTTAGGCTCTCTGTTGATCGGGGTGTTTTACGGATTAGCTCAGGGAAAAATTTCGGAAGAAGTCAGACTATTTGCGACAGTAGGATTTTGCGGAGGATTTACGACCTTCTCCGCTTTCGCCTTAGAAAATCTTAAACTTTTGCAATCAGGAAGCTATTTTAGTTTTTTTGCATACATAGTACTTAGCACGACGATCTGTATCACCGCCGTGTTTTTAGGCGTATATTTAAGTAAATAAGAAACCGATCGCTCTCAGGGAAGATTGATCTGTTTCTTAGTATTTCCCTTAGATACTTCTACCGTTTTAGTCTCCGGATTAATTTCCGAGATAAAATCGTATTCAATCGGGACGATAACTTTTCCCGTCTTATCTATCAGGCCGTATTTCCCTCCATGAATGGTGGAATGTTCGCCGTCGCTTTCGGATCCACAACCGTTGCAAGCAAGCGAGAAACCGTGAAGGATTGGAAATGCAAAATCGTAATTCGCCAAGATCACCTTTTTACAGGAAGCATCGAAAAATCCGAATTTAGAACCTTCTACAAATCGAGCCAAACCTTCCGAAAAATAATCCGGACCGTTATCAAAAGGGAACACCTTTAATAAGACCTTGTTTTGAGGATCGATACAGACCCATCCGTCTTTGCTGAAAGAAAAACCTACTCCATTCTCATTAAAATCGTAAGCGATGGAATATTGAGGGGAGATCTGGACTTTTCCGTTCTGGTCCTTATAACCGTAAAGACCGTTTTCTTCGAAAGCGGTTAATTGGTTTTTTTTAGAGCAGAAAACGAGCAAAGGCAAAAAAGCCAAAATCACAAAAGGTAAAAATTTCCGATCCATATCTATCCTCCAATGTATCATTTTTTTTTAAATGATCCGCTCATCGCAAAACCTACGTAAGCGGACGCAATAGCATCCCAAGAATCGTCATGCCCAGTCAAATTTTCCAGACCTAAAAGAAGTTTAAGAGCCGCTTTAATGTCTTTTTTATCAGCTATACCGCTACCGGTAGTCCCCTTTTTGATTTGGGAAGCCGTCGGCTCGACCAAGGGAATATTATGTTCTCCTAATGTTAATAAAACAACTCCTCTCGCCTCGTATACTCTGGCGGCAGTCGTTCTGTTCTTAGCAAAAAATAATTCTTCCACGGAAGCCAGATCCGGATGATATTCATCCAGGATTGCGTCCAATTGTCTGCGAATCGCGATTAGATTGACGGGACTTTTTGTTCCACTCGGAACTTCAATTGTGCCGTAAGTGAGAACACGAATCACCGACTTATCTTTTTGAAGAACGGAATAACCCAGACGATGGGACCCAGGGTCTATTCCTAAAATTTTCACCAAAAAGACTCCTGAGTTAAAAAATTAAACTAATTTGTAGGAACTCCTACATGGGCAAGACGGGCGCCCCCGCCCGGCTTCGGGTGGGGGGAGTGGCTCGTGGGAGAGCACAATCCCCATTATCATAAATCCCTCAAACCGACAATCGAATTTCGTATTACAAAATTTTGTTGGAATTCCAACAAAATCCTCTAATCACCAATCTAACCGCAAAAGAAATCGGAGAAAAATCTCAGCCGAATTCTTTTTCTAACTCCGGAGAAAGTTCGAAATTGGAGTTCACACTTTGGACATCGTCGTGACCTTCCAAATTGTCGATCAGTTTCATTACTTTTTCCGCAATCTCTTTGTCGGAAACTTCCGCGCCGACTAAAGCCACGAATTTGATTTCCGACTCTTCCGACTTGATCCCTTTGTCGGTCAAAGCGGTCTGGACCGCTTCATAATCTTCCGGCGAAGTTATTACTCTGAAAACTTCCCCCTCGTTCTGAACGTCTTCCGCACCTGCGCCCACCGCTAATTCGAATAATTCCTCTTCGGAAATTTGTTCAGAAGGAATTACGATAATCCCCTTTCTTTCGAAAAGACGACTAACGCTACCTGTCGTTGCTAAAGAACCGCCCAACTTAGTAAGAATACTTTTGATCTCCGGAGTGGTCCTGGATTTTTTATCCGTTACCGCTTCCACCATAATCGCAGTTCCGCCAGGCCCGAAACATTCGTAAAGGCATTCTTCGTACACAACACCTTCCAATTCTCCGGTCCCTTTTTTGATCGCCCTGTCAATATTATCCTTGGGCATGTTGCTGGCCTTTGCCTTCAACACTGCAAGTCGAAGCCTTGGATTGGTGTTAATGTCTCCTCCGCCCATACGAGCCGCGACAGTGATCTCCTTGACCACCTTGGTGAAAATCGCCCCTCTTTTAGAATCAATCGCGTCTTTTTTACGCTTAATCGTTGCCCATTTACTATGCCCGGACATCGGATTTCCCCTTACATTTAAGAATAGATCGTTGAATAAAATATAAGATCAAAAATAGGAAAGCCGGCTAAAAACCGGTCCCACTTTTTCAACAAAACCCGGTTTTTCCAGTCTGTCCATCCTTTTTGGCCTGTCCAACCCTCTAAGAAATCCAAACCGAAAGTCCTAAAAAACTCGGAGTCCAACCCCTCCGAACCGGCATAGAATAGAATAGAAAAAATATATTAAATATTTATAAAGTTTCTGCTTTTTAGTGTGCCAACTCTGCGATCTCCGTGCGATCTTTGTGGACCAAATCTCTGCGGTTTTGCGCCTCTGCGTGAGATACCAGCGGTAGGGATGCGAAGGGCTTTAGTCCGGGCTTGCCCGGATGAGCGCGAATGCGCGAACCCGTAGCAGCGCGACCCGAGCGAAGCGAGGGGACCGCCAATATTTCGCATAACGTATATCAATCGATCAGAGGACTTATACAAAAAGTCCAAGCGTTATTAATAACAATCGTTTTGCATAAAACGATCCATTCGTCCCGATATGTGATCTCTTTATCCCTAATAAATTGACTATTTTAGAACCTGGAGTAAACTCCCGCGTATGCGAATCCTAATCGTAGAAGATGATGTTTTATCCTCTCGCTGTTTGGAAATTTTAGCGAAAGAATTTTTGAACGAAAGGATACAAAGTATCCATACGGTTTCCGATCCGGGTTCTGCGGCGGAATTTATAAGAAAAAATCCTTTGGACCTATTATTTTTGGATATAAACCTCAAAGGAGAAACCGGTTTTAAACTCCTGGAAATCGAAAGTAGAAGTTTTTTCCAAACAATCATTGTATCTTCCGAAAGAGACAACGCCGTAAAAGCTTTCGAATTTTCCGTTTTAGATTTCCTACCAAAACCGATCACAAGAGAAAGATTCGGGATCTCCATCCAAAGATATCTTTCATCACATCCGAACGTATTCTCACTCAAAGGAATTCCTCTCAAAAAAGAAGAAGGGATCAATCTTATCGAACCGGAGAATATTGTATTCGCCAGATCGGAAAGAAATTATGCGAGACTATTTACCAAAGATGGAAACGAGGAAAAAGTCAGAAAGACCTTAGACCAACTCCAAAAAGATTTGGAAGTCCACGGATTTTTCAGAGCTCACCGAAGTTACCTAGTCAGATTGGAAGAAGTTAAAAAGATCTTATTTAAAAACCCTACTACCTACCGGCTCCTATTGTATACGAACCATAATATCCCCGTTAGTCGATCTCAAGGTAGTCGACTTCTATCCATATTCAAAAATTCGAATCATAAGGTCTTAGGTCTGCCGTGAAACATTTCTACGTAGCCATTCGGTTTAGGGCTAAAAACTTCATACTATTCATAAAAAAACATTTCCAGATACTAAGAGAAGTCAGAAGTAACGAGGAATTTATCCGATCCGCTTACTTCGAAGTTTATTTAATACTTAGATATCTGTTCCCGTTCTTATTCGTAGTGTACATTCCTTTTGCCATTTTGGATTGGGCCGACTTTCTAAAAAATTCCGGTTACTTTCCTCTCTTAATTTATAACTCGATTTTTATTCCCGGTTGTTTCCTTTTCACTGTCCTTTTAAATTTCCCCGTTCTAAAAAGTGAAAATAACAGAAGATGGATCGCTGTTGCAGGAACCTTGTTCTTAACTTCCTCAGGCACGGCAATGAACTTGCTTATATTCCAATTCGGTACGGATATTTCTTTATTCGCGTTCACCCAATTAGGAATCGCAGTGCTCCTTCGTTATCCTGATAAAACGAAGAAGGTTATTTATTTCACTAACTACGCCGTATTTTTTGCGGCAATGTTCTGGTTGGGAAAAAACTCATCTTTTCTGATCCAGAATTTTTTCTTTACCATGGTCATGACAACTTTATTGGATCTGATCAGTTTTCTTACCAAGGTGAATTCTTTTCATAAGGAACAATCCATCCGAGATCTGAACCGAAAACTAGTAATGGAGTCCATTAAAAAATCTGAAATCCTAAGGATCGCGATTCACGATCTCAAAAGTCCCGTCACCGGGATAATAAGTTTGGTGGGACTTTATACGCGAGAACCTAGTCATATTTCTCCTTCGATTCGGCTCACTTCTTCTTATGCGGATCCTCCGGAAATCCTGGATCATATAGATAGGACATCCCGCAAAATTTTAGAATCCATTGAAGATGTTTTATATCTCGCAAGTTCCGGAGATACGGAAACGATCGAAAATCAAAGCCAAAATTTGAATCCGGAACTATTATTAAAATCGGTCGCTTGCAATCTAAACTTCCTGTTCTCCTCAAAGAACATTAGGATAGAAGATAATCTCTCGGAGTATAACTTTTACTTTCAGGCAAATCCTCAGATATTGTATAGAATATTCGACAACTTATTAAGTAACGCCGCCAAATTCTCCCCTGAAAATTCGGAGATATCGCTCAAAAGCGAACTTATCTCGGAACTACATGAGAAAATTCTAATTATCAAAATTGAAGATTCAGGACCGGGATTCCAACCCGAAGACGAAAAAAACATGTTCAGGGAATTTTCCATTCTCTCCGCAAAGCCGACCGGATCCGAATCCTCTAGCGGGATCGGACTAGCATTGGCTAAAAAATTATTGGATAGAATGGGGATCCGTATCCGCCTAGGTAACTCCGAAACACTCGGAGGAGCCAAGGTGATATTAGAATTTCCGCAATCAAAAGCGAAATAGGGAGTTAAGAACTGGAGGCAAATCAAAATGAAAGATGTGAAGAGAATTTGGTGGTCAGGATTGTTACTAACGTTATCCGTAACGTTGTTTTACTGTAGTCCTGAGCAAAATACGAACAATACGCAAGACCTGGCTTTATTAGGAGGACTTTTAGAGTCTCCCGAAAAACAAGCGGGTGATCTGGCCGGATTAGATAACACGGATCCAAAGGCCCAAAATATTTTGGACGACCTAACGAGTGTGGTTTATGGCTCTTACGATGTAGTGTATATTCCGGGCGCTGTGTGCAGCAACGGAACCCCTTACAAAATATTCGTAGATCGGGCCGATGGGATCTTGGATTGGCTCTTAGGATATTCCAGCAGATTATTGGTATATTTGGAACCCGGAGGAGCTTGTTGGGATTACGAAAGTTGTACAGGACAGACCGGTATCAGAGGAGCCGCCAATCCGAACGGTATTCCCGATAATCACATGAACTTTGGAGCATTATTAGATCCGAATGTTCCGGGAGGAAGTCCCAATGCGGTAATCTCACCGATCATATTAAGAAACCATCCTACAGGACAGAACGTTAAGACTTCCAATTGGAATAAGGTCTTTCTTCCGTACTGCACAGGCGACGTGTACGCGGGGAATAAGGTCGCGACTTATTCGGATCCAACCGGACAAAATCCTCCGATCACCTATCGACACGTAGGCGCCAAAAATATGGAGCTAGTCATCAATTGGCTGAAAAACAATTTTAATAAGCCGAAAGAAATGCTCGTTTCCGGATGTAGTGCAGGGGGTGCAGGTTCTTTGATCAATTATCACTTCATTAGAAAAGCTTTAAGTCCTTCCAAAAGTTATCTATTGAACGATTCCGGCCCGATATTTCCAGCTCCTGGATTCGGGAATCAATGGCCCTTACACCAAAAGATCAAAGACGCCTGGAATACGGAGTATTTTATCAGCAAAGCTCAACCTGATTTTCCTTCCATAGATATTCGTGCGGATTATGGAAAAATCAGCGAGGCCTTGGCCCAAAAATATCCGAACGATAAATTGGCGATTACTCTGTTCAGAAGGGATGCCAATTATTCCATGTATTCGTACGCAAGATTTTACGGATTAGATGAGAATAATCCGGCGGACAAGGAATACATCCTTTCCACTCTTTGGGCTCAGGATATCGAGAATTTGAAGGCGCAATACGATAGATTTCCGAATCTAGAATATTTTATACCGTATTACAGAAGTATCAATGAAAGTCATTGTACTTCCATTGTGGAGTTTACCGGAACGGAGATAGAAAATACCGGTATTACACTCGGGACCTTCATCAATAATTATCTATTAGGAAGTTCTACTTTTAGGAGTTTCTTTGAAAGTGTGAATCCGAACGATGCAAACGTAACGAATTTCTGGTTCGCGTTAGTTAACCTTTTACTATGATCTCTCTGGAGAAGGCGGTTGATGCCGCCTTCTCTTTTCTTTAATCCCGCTTATCGAAGCAAATCCTTCTTTTCCCATAATTTCAAAACTATAAGTCCAGAAATCACACCCGATAAAAGGAAGATACCGCCTAACGCATATTTTAATTGCAGAAGGTATCCTATCCCGAAAAGCCAAGCGTATAAGGAGAAGATCGCCAATAGCCAGATCCGAATTCTATAATAGAATTTTTTACGAACGGAAACCCCGCCCCATTTTCCCCAGAAACCGAAAGGTTGTAACTTGGCTACAAATATGTCCAACACTTGGTCCGGAACAGGAGCAGTTAAAAAGGTCACAAGAATGGAAACGATCACGCTTCCCAAAGCGGTAAAGAATAGAAGGTAATCCGCGTTTACATTAGGATATACTTTATATAAAATTAATGAAAGAACAAGGGCTGTTCCCATTCCGGACAATTCCGTCCAAGCGTTCACTCTCCACCAGATCCACCTTAAGATCTGAGGTAGCCCCAAACCGGAAGCCATGGCAAGGAAAAACTTCCATGCGGATGCAATTGAGTTCATCTGAGTTGCGACTAAGATCGCAATCCCCGCCATCAAAACTACTGCTACCCTTCCCGCGATAACTGTTTCATTATTCTTGGCATTCGGTTTTAAAAATCTTAAATAAAGATCGTTTACTAGATAACTGGCACCCCAGTTGATATGAGTATCCGCAGTGGACATGAACGCAGCCATCAAACTTACGAATACCAATCCCAAACACCCGGCGGGTAAAACGATCTTCATCAGTACCGGATATGCGATCTCTCTATCCGATTGAACGACTGCACCGGCAGGTTGGAATAAATCCGCATCATGTAAAGGGAACACGACCAGACATACGAGTCCTGTTAGTACCCAAGGCCAGGTGCGTAAAATAAAGTTTGCGATATTGAACCAAAGAGAACCTAATTCCGCATCCTTAGGAGTTTTTGCAGTATGTAATCTTTGGGCTAAATATCCCGATCCGTCCGAATGATATTGGATCCACCATTGTACACCTACGAATATTAGAAAAACCTGAAGAGGTAGTCCGTGTTCTTCTTCTCCTATCCTTGGCCAAAAAGAAATGATGGATTCCGATTTTCCAGGATATAAGGTCTCTAATTTGGAATACAGACCTTCTAATCCGCCTACGTATTGGACTGCGAAGATCGCAAATACGATCGCACCGCCTATTCCTAAAGCGAACTGGAATAAGTCCGTAAGGATCACACCTTGGATCCCACCCATACTGCTATAAAAGACTACTACCGAGAAAAGAATAAGAACCGTCAGTGTAGTATTCAAATCTCCTAATATTAAAAAGTCCGGCCAAACATCGGAGATGGAACTGAATACTTCTGAGCCAAGCAATACATTCCAATCCAAAAAAGGAGCGGTAATCTTGGACATTGCCTTAAAAACCCAGCCCAGTATGATGGAATTGAAAAGAATACTTAAAAAGAATGCCTTGGCCGCTCTTAATATTGCTGCGCCTGTTCCGGAGTATCGTAGTTCTACGAATTCAACGTCTGTGAGAACTTCTGCCTTTCTCCAAGATGCTGCAAAGAATACGGTAATGATCAGATAACCGATCGCCCAACTCCACCAGAGCCAGTTTCCGCCTACCCCATCCAAAGCAACCATTCCGGTAATAACCAAGGGAGTGTCCGCTGCAAATGTGGTCGCAACCATGGAAGTCCCGAGCCACCACCAAGGAAGTTTTCTATCCGCGACAAAGTAGGAACTCAGACTTTCTCCCGCCTTAGAGGAAAGAAGAAGTCCGACCGAAAAAGCGAAAATGATATACGCTAAGATCAGGTACCAATCGATAGGAAAAAAAATGGGGTCCCCCTTCTCCCAAAGGAGGGAGAACTCTCCATAAAGATCGGCCGACTTTCCTTGAAAACAAGGATTCTTTCCAGCCGTCTAGATTTGATTTATCTTGATCCCCGCCCCGAGCCCAAAAAGATGGTAGGCAGCGATGGCAAACATAATCGTCCAAAAGTACGGGGGAACATCCGTTGGATCTCCCGATCGCATCCGGAACGTAGCCGGAAGAATCAAACGTTATCATGAAGAAGGCAACCATGTTGTCGTAGTCGTTTCCGCAATGGGGCACACGACGGACGAATTGGTGGATCTGGCCGATAAGATCACCAAAAATCCTCCTAAGAGAGAAATGGACATGTTATTGTCCACAGGAGAGCAGGTCTCCATCGCTCTTCTTGCAATGGCTCTTTGGGATCTAGGAGTTCCAGCAAAGTCATTCACGGGTTCCCAGATCAAGATGATCACAGACGGGAACTTCTCCAATGCAAAGATCCAAGGAGTGGATCGTTCCAGAATAGATGCAGCGTTAAACGAAGGAAACGTTGTGATCGTAGCCGGATTCCAAGGAATAGATCAGAACGAGAACATCACTACCTTGGGAAGAGGCGGTTCGGATACTTCCGCGGTAGCGTTAGCTGCTGTACTTGGTGCAAAAGAATGTGAAATTTATACCGATGTGGACGGAGTCTATACCGCCGATCCGAGAGTTGTTCCCCAGGCCAGCAAACATTCTCAGATCACTTATGAGGAAATGTTGGAACTCGCAAGTTTAGGCGCCGGAGTTCTTCATTCCAGAAGTGTGGAATTGGGAATGAACTATGACGTAGTCATTCATGTACGTTCCAGCTTTAATAATAATCCGGGGACTTTGGTTGTAAACGAGGACAAAATTATGGAAAAATTGAAAGTAAGCGGCGTTACCGCAAAGAACGACCAAGCCAGAATTACGATCGCGGATGTTCCGGACAAACCGGGTCTTGCAGCAGTTCTATTCGGAGACCTAAGCTCCAAAGATATTCTCGTGGATGTGATCGTTCAATCTTCTCCTTATAATGGAAGAAATACGATTTCCTTCACGGTTCCTAAAAAGGACCTGGTCCAAGCTCTTCCTATCCTGGAATCCTTCTCTAATTCCCAAGGCGCCAAAAAGCCTGAGATCAACGAGGAGATCTCTATCGTGTCTGCGGTTGGGATCGGAATGAAATCCCATGTGGGAGTGGCGGCTCAAATGTTCAAAGCTTTGGCGGAAAAAGAGATCAATATTGAAATGATCTCCACTTCAGAGATCAAAATCTCCTGCGTAATTCCAAGAATTCATGCGGAAACTGCCGTAAACAAGATCCACGAGACCTTCGGGCTTTCGAAAAACGGTTGAACAAGAGAGGATCGGGAGCATCCTTTTCCCTGTGTTAGGAATTTTTCCGGGATCCTCCCCTTCAATTTCACGTAAGCTCGCCTTATTCTCCGGTATACTTTCTCTAAGTGTATTCACTGCCGAGATCCGACCGGCTGAATCCTTGAATAAGATTATCGCAACCGTTGGAAATCAATCCATCAGCGAATTAGATTTCGACGACGCTCAGGAAAAATACCAAAAACTCTCTAAGCACCTCAAAAGTGAGGACATGAGAAAATCTCTCCGCTCGAGGATCATAGACTTTCTGATAGACAGAGCCGTAGTGGATTCCATTGCGGAAGACGAATCCATTCAGGTGAACGAAAAAAGATTAGAGAGTGAGATCGAAAAAAGAATGGAGTATATGGGGATCACCTCTCGTAAACAATTCGAAAAGGCAGTCGAGTCCAGTTCCGGAATGTCTTACGAGTTATGGTATACAGAACTTCCGTATCAGATCAAAAAAACGCAGCTCATGCAATACAAGGTCCCCAACCATCCTCCTTCAGATAAGGATATCCGCGCATGGTATGCTCAGAACAGAGAAAAAGTAGGGTTTGAAGTGCAGTATAGACAGATCGCAATCTCCCCCAATAATGATACGATCGCGGAAGAATCCAGAATACATAAAGAAGCAAGTGAGATCAAAAAAAGTATCCAATCCGATCCGGCTTCCTTCAGCCTGATTGCCGGTTCCCCCAGAAATACGGATGCTGTTTTACGAGCCAGAAAGGGACTTATCGATTGGATCTCTTCCTTTGAATTATATAAAACGAATCGTTCCGTTGCTGTGGCATTATCCACGATACCGGTGGGTTCGGTCTCTGAAGTTTTCAGGGACGAAAGAAAACGTTATTGTATCGTCAAGGTAGAAGGCAAAAGACCTACTCCTTTGGACAACGTACGCCAGGGAATTATCAATCTTCTCAGTCGCGAAAAAGAAGACGAAAATTTTATAAAATGGGTAAGAGAATCCAGGTCAACCGTGCCGATACAGATCTTTGACGAAGCGTATAAGAAAGAGAATAAGATCCCGGACCAGCAAGAGACCTTTACCCTGGATTAAGTTCGGAAATTCGAAGCGAAACGGATCTCGAACAGAATATGAAATTTCCTCCCCAAGCAGTCGTATTTTATCGTCCGACCGATCTTAATTCCACAAAAGGAAACTTAGATGCGCAGACTTCTCTTTCCTATTTAGAACTTACTCTCAAAAAATTGTCTTCCGTTTTAAAAGGTATTCCCGTTTATTCCAATGGAACATTCGGAACAGCCGAAGAAACAAAAAGGATCAGCAAAAAATTAGAATATTCTGATTTTATAATTATAGAATCCGGATCGGAAGCGGAATTTTTCTCTAAGATCTGCGATATGCTCCCAGCCTCCAGGACGGGGGACCCGGAATGGGACGAGACATGTTTTCTTGTTTTCGACGGATTTGCGCCTCTGTTGGATCCCGCTCTTACCGAAGAATTGATCCTTCGCCACGAAAAATACTTAGCTCAATATTCTTATTCCGAAAATCTTCCCCCTGGCATTGTGCCGAGGATCCTTTCCAGAGAATTTGTAAGAAGTCTTCCCGCTGAATATTCGGGCGGGACGCAAGACTTTTTGGCCAAAAATATCAACCAATTCGATACCGAGATCTTTTATACCTCTCCCGATCTTCGACAATGGAGATTGGACTTCTCCGCAAATAACCCTAGATCTTTCAGGCTCTTATCGTCCCTTTTAAAGGAGAAGGAAAACTGGAAGTATGATGAACTCCAACCCTTCCTGATCTCCCATCCTGAAATATTCCGGTCCGCCCCAAGTTATTACGAAGTGGAATTGTATAGAGGCTGTGAGTACGAATGTAATTTTTGTCCTAGACAAAATCTAAAACCGGAAGATGATCATATAGTTTTAAATCCTCAGGTCTTGGATAAACTTTTATCCCAGGCAGAAAATCTAGGACTCCCGTATAGTGTATGTTTTGGCGGATTGGGAGAACCCACACTTCATCCAAATTTTGCGGAATTGGTCCAAAAAACTTTAGCTTCTCCGAATCTAAAAGAACTGTTCATCGAGTCCGCATTATATTCGGACCTTTCCGGTTTTATTAATTTACTTTCCTCTCTAAATGAAAAAGAAAAGAAGAAGATCAACTTGATCGTAAATCTCACCACCAGGGATAAAAAGGTATATTCAGGGCTTTATGGGAAAGAGAACCTGGATATGGTTTTACAAAATTTAGACGCGGTTTCTCAGGTCCTACCCAAGTCCTCCATTTATCTCCAATTCCTAAAAATCCAAGAAGTAGACTCCGAATTGGATTCCTGGTATGAGCAAGCTCAAAAGGAAGGTTTCGAAATCATTTTACAAAAATATAATTCTTATTCGGACATTCTCCCTCAACGTAGAGCCTCCGACCTGACACCTTTGGGCAGGGATTTCTGCTGGCATATCTCCAGAGACCTGTATTTAAATGCGGACGGAGACGTTTCCATCTGCAAACAAACTCCCGGTTCTAAAAAACATTCCATCGGAAATCTAAACAAGGATTCCCTGGAACAAATCTGGGCGAAGGGAAATCCGTTCTTCACTTCTTCCGCAAAAGGAGAACACGAATCAATTCCTGCCCCTTGTATTTCCTGCGATGAGTGGTATACATTCAACGCTTAAACCGAAGATCCGTTCTTTATTCGCTTTTATACAGGCGAGGACCGGATCCACCAGATTCCCCAAAAAAGTAATCCGTCCGATCCCTCCAGGTTCGGATAAAACGATTTTGGACCATATCCATTCTAGGGTCTTAAAAATTTTACCGAATTCAAGGATCGTTTACCTCATTCCGGAAGGAGATTCGGAACTCGAAAGCTTTTTGGTAAAGAATGGAATGTTACACTTCTCCGGACCATTGGAAGATGTTCGACAAAGGTATATTCTTGCTTCCGCAAAATTCGAAGCGGATGCGATCCTAAGGCTAACAGGCGACAATCCATTTTACGATACGACTCATCTGGATCTACTTATCCAAACGTTTATCGAATCGGATTCGGATCTGGCTTATTTCAAGGGACTTCCTCTTGGAACAGGAGGAGAAGTATTCAGAACTTCCGCCCTTTTAAATCTTTCGGCCTCAGAACAAGAAGAAAGACATAAAGAACATGTAAGTATTCATATAAAAGAAAATCCGAATCTATATAAGATCACCGCTATTCCTAGTCTATTGACAAAAGAAGAAGGCTCCAGGTTGTCAAATTTCAGACTGACCGTGGACACCCCTGAAGATTTTGAAACGATATCCGATCTACTTACTCAAAGATCGTTCGAATCAATATGCAATTTTAATACAAAAGAATTTTTAGAATGGGAGAATGAATCACCTTCTCTCTTCCGAAAAAATTTGGATGTTCCTCAGGTAAGATTTAACCTGCCTTCTCCGAACGAAAAGATCAAAGGAAAGATAGGGGTCTTAGTTGCACCTGCAAAAGAATTCGGGTCCGGGCATTTTTCCCGGACTTCTCTTTTGTATTCTTTTTTACCTTATAGAGGCTGGGAACCGGAATGGCTCTCCACATTTCCCAAAGACGGAGAATATGATATTCTTCTAATAGACTATAGGGATGTAAAAATCCAAGTCCCTTACCAAAGAACAAAAGTTCTACTTTTAGATCATTTCGGAGAAGAGAAGAAAAAATACGATTTTTGGGACCTTCTTCCGCATCCCCAAAACGATCGGATTTTTAACTGGGAACAAATCTTAATTCCACCCAACTTGATCTCCTCTGCAACGATCGAAGAAAAAAATCCCCTTAAAGAATACGAAATCTTTTGTTACGCAGGAAACCTAGGAAAAGAAGAATCCGAAAATCTGGATCGATTCCTGATCCAAAATTCTTCCCAAAAAAGAATTCGGATCGGAGGAACTCCTCCCAAAACAAATGAGATAGAATATTTCCCAAGACTTTCAAGAGTCCTGTATTTACAAACATTGAGATCTTCTGAAAAGTTTTTAGGATATTTCGGCCAAAGTCTTTTCGAGGCCCTGTTCTTAAAAATACCTTCCGCGACCTTCTCCATATCTCCAATTCATACAGAACTTTCTTACGTTTTAGAGAAATGTAATATACCATTCACTGATTTGAGCCGTAAAACGGATTTTTCCCTTGGAACAAAAACAGTCGGAGAGAATGGATATACGCTTCTGTTAGACAAGATAGATTCTTATTTCCACTAAAAACCCGGAAAATCATAAATTATTTCTTGATCTGTCCGGAAAACGGTCCAATTTCTTTGCACTTTCGAAAGACCTGGAATGATTGTAAGTATGTTCCCTTTTTTCTCCGCACCTAAATTCAAAGTAGATTCTAAGCTGGAAATGTTGGATATCAAGACCACCTTAGATTCGGAACTAGCTCAATATTATCTGGAGAATTATTTAAACGGAAAAAAGTCGAATTCTTCATTTGATAACAAGATCGATCAGATACATTCCGAATATTCCAAACAGGTCCCGGATAGAAATATCTTACTAGAGATTTCCAAACAGACTTCTTTGGATTTTGCTGCCATCTATTTTACTTATAAAATATTAAAACAAAAAGGTAATACAAAACTCCAAAAAGATTTTCTAAAATACCTGAACGATGCCAGAAATAACAAACTCTCTTTCATAAAGAATGAATACGATATACTTTTAGTTCCTGGATTCGATTATGCGGACAACGGTCATCTTACCGGAGCAGATTTTGCCAAACCAAGAGTCCTTCTAAAAAACGCAGGATTTAATGTAAGATTGGTTGAAATAGATCCGATCGGAAGTGTAGAAGAAAATGCAATATTCTTGTCGGAGACGATCCGACAATCCAAAAACAAAAAATTACTGATCGGAGGGGCAAGTTCAGCCGGACCTGCGATCCATTTAGCCTTAGGGAATTACCTCAAACCGAATGAGACAAAACATGTAAAAGCGTGGTTAAACCTAGGAGGTATCTTACAAGGTTCTCCTTTATTAGATATATTCTCAAAAGGATTCAAAGGTAGTTTATTCGATTTTGTGGTCTGGATCAAAAAATGGAGAATGGGGAGCTTCGACAGTATGAGGTCCGAGATCAGCCATGCTAGATTCAGAAAAAATAATATTCCAAAACATATTCTTATAATGAATTATATAGGAATGTCTTTATCCGGAAATATTTCCAGGTTCGCTTCGGATAAGTATCGTATGATGAAAGATCTAGGACCGAATGACGGACTGGCTCTTCTCCCCGATCTATTGGCTCCGAATAGTTTAACCATCCTTGCAGAAAAGAGTGATCATTTCTTTGCCGAAGACCCTGAGATAGATATAAAGACAGTAGCTTTATTAAAGACGATCGTTTCCGAATTAAACAAGAAATAGAAAACGCCTCCAATCATCCCAAAGCCCTCCGCGTCTTTGTGTCTATGTGTGAAATTAAAGAATTATAATATTATCATGCAGAGACACAAAGAAAAGAAAATATTGAATTTAGTAACCGCGAGGGATCGAGCCGGGGTCATAAAAATCGTGAATACGATTTTTTGACCGAAGGCGAGAGCCCGACCCGAGCTCGCGAGGGACGCGGCCAAGAGTAACTAACGTGCCCAGGTTAGGGCAATGTATGATTCGGAAGCTGCGCGGAATTTAGATTCCGCTGGATCTCCATTCCCGGCAAGCCTATAGACCGACCGCCGGTTTTTCCGCCAGAAAGTCAGGAAACATTTTTCATTTTATTTGTTTCCTTTGTTGATTTTTTTGGCCTTTGTTTAGAAATATGTTTGACCGACGCATAGTCGGATGTATTGTCAAAACCGACTAACGGTCTATACCGACCGTCGGTTTAGCAGGAGGAACCACAATGATCCCAGCAAAAATCTCCACAAAAGAAAGAATTCTCAACGAATCCAGACGGCTATTCTTTGAAAAAGGGTACGAAACCACATCCATCCAGGATATTCTATCCGCTTTAGATATAGCTAAAGGAACCTTTTACCACCACTTCCAATCTAAAGAAGAACTTTTAGAAGAGATCGCAGTGCAATTCGCAAAAGAAGGCCACGCCGCGATGCAAGCAGAGATTGGAGATTTGGGATCTGAAGGCACCGGTTTGGAAAAACTCCGCCAAGCGCTCATAGTTGCAAGAAACTGGAAAAAAGGAAAATCAGAAGAGATCCGTTTTCTTCTAGAATCTCTTTTCTCCGCCAGCAATCTTCAATTAAGGGATAAGATAAGACGCAAATCCGTAGACTTAAGTTTTCCGTTATTCGCTTCTTTGATCGTAGAAGGCCAACAGGACGGTTCTCTCAAAAGCCAATTGAGAGCAGACCACCTGACGTCCATCGTTTTCGACCTAAGCGATGCTTTGGGAGAAAAAGTAGCCTTCTACCTTTTAGGAAAAAGTAAAGATTCGGAAGAGGATATCTACGATCTGATGCTTTCTTATCACAAGACGATAGAAGATCTGCTCGGCTGTCCGGAAGGCGGATTGGATTATTTTAGCAGAGAAGATTGGAGCGAACTCGCTCGACTTTTCAAAGGTGGTGCCGTTTCTACCCCAAGCTTGGAACCGTTACCATTAGTTGCGAACGCAGGTTAAGTGAAATAGGGTCCTGCCCCTAGGACAAAATATGTTACTTTATGCTTTAGTTCCCACACTCCCCAGATTGGATTCTAATTCAAATCCGGACGTGGAGGACTATTTAGAAAAAACTCCTTCCATGAGGAGTGAAAAATTAAAGGATTTGGTGGATTCGATCCGCGAAGAATTTTCGGATCTAAGAGAAAGTCTGAAATATGGTATGCCTACTTTCGAGAGGAATGGGCGATGGGTCGCATTCTCGAACCATAAAAACCATCTTTCTGTCTATTTCTGCGAAGAATCTTTTGTCAGGGCATTTCGTGCCAAGTTTCCCAAGTCGGAAAACGGTAAGAATTGTGTATTGATCAAGGATAAGGAGAAGTTCCCTTCTTCTTATTTGAAAACCTTGCTAAAAAAGACCTTACAATAAGGAAAGACCGACGATCTAGTATAGAGTCTATCTCAAAAATACTGTTAAATAGCATGGAATGTATTCTTAGCCTGAGAGCGAAGCCAGGATGGCAAAGCGACCCGAAGTTCTGCACAGGATATGCAGGCGAAAGGGAAGGTAGAGAATACATTCCAGAAATTGTTTTGTACAGATCTTGAGCTAGACGCTCGTCAGATGTAAGGCCCTGGAATCCATCTTGGCGTTTTATTGAGTATTCCTGCTTTATTACAGGACCAGTACGACTTGACCTCATCCTTCTACGGAAAATTCTATCCGAACGAAGGCTATGAAGAAACAAATCAGCGATCGTTACGAACCTACCAGTGTAGAACCGAAATGGATCTCTCTCTGGGAGAAGGAAAAAAGTTTTGAGCCGAACCTCAAAGCAGACCAATCTTTTACCATCGTTCTTCCTCCCCCTAATGTGACCGGAAGCCTTCATATCGGTCACGCACTCAATCATACGATCCAAGATATTCTGATCCGAATTGAGCGTAAAAAAGGAAAATCCGCTCTTTGGGTACCAGGCACCGACCACGCCGGGATCGCTACCCAAGTAGTTGTAGAGAGAGAACTCGCAAAAGAAGGCAAAAAAAGAACCGACTTCACCAGAGAAGAATTCGAAAAAAAAGTTTGGGATTGGAAGGAACACTCAGGTGGAATGATCCAAAACCAGCAAAGGCTTTTGGGAGAATCGGTAGATTGGTCCCGCGCCAGATTTACCATGGACGAAGGATTGTCCAAAGCCGTTTTCAAGGTTTTCAAGACATTATATGACGAAGGTTTAATATACAGGGGAGAAAGGATCATCAACTGGTGTCCTAAAACTCTGACCGCTATTTCCGATCTGGAAGTGGAATATAGAGAAGTAAAGGGCAAACTTTACCATTTACGTTATCCTATCGTCGGTCAACCGGGCAAATACCTGATCGTTGCCACTACAAGACCGGAAACAATGTTCGGAGACGTCGCAGTTGCGGCTCATCCTGACGATGAAAGATATAAATCCTTAAAAGGTGCGGAGTTGGAACTCCCACTTACGGATAGAAAGATCCCGCTCTTATTCGATTCTTTCGTAGATAAAGAATTCGGATCAGGATTGGTTAAGATCACTCCCGCTCACGATCCGAACGACTTTGAAGCAGGACAAAGATTAGGGCTTAAACCATTACTAGTGATGAATCCGAATGCGACCCTGAACGAGAACGCAGGAAAATACGCAGGATTAGAAAGATTTGTCGCTCGTAAAAAAGTCATCGATGATTTGCAAGCTTTGGGTCTCGTAGAAAAGATAGAAGAACATACTCATTCGATCGGTCATAACTCCAGAGGCGGGGAAATTATAGAACCTTACTTATCCACTCAATGGTTCTGCAAAATGAAACCTCTTGCCGAACTCGCTATCCAAGCGGTTCAATCCGGAGAAACCGAATTTGTTCCGAAACTCTGGGAAAAAACTTTCTTCGAATGGATGAACAATATTAGAGATTGGTGCATTTCTCGCCAATTATGGTGGGGACATCGTATCCCAGCTTACCATTGCAAAAATTGCAAACATATAGAAGTTTCCGAAACAAAAGTAAACAACTGTCCTAAATGTAATTCCACGGAAGTGGAACAAGACACGGATGTTTTAGACACTTGGTTCTCTTCTCAGCTTTGGCCATTCTCTACTTTAGGTTGGCCTGAAAATACGGAAGATCTCAAAAAATTCTATCCCACTTCGGTCCTCGTAACCGGATTCGATATCATATTCTTCTGGGTTGCCAGAATGATCATGATGGGTAAAAAATTTACCGGCAAGACCCCTTTTGCGAAAGTGATCATTCACGGATTAGTAAGAGATAAAGAAGGTAAGAAGTTTTCCAAATCCATAGGGAACGTTATCGATCCTTTGGATATGATGAATAAATACGGAACGGATTCTTTCCGCTTCTTCTTGGCCGCTACTTTACCGGAAGCTAAAGACGTCCTATTCGACGAAAGCAGGTTGGACGGTTATCGTTCATTCTGTAATAAGATCTGGAACTCCAGTCGTTTTATCCTAATGAATTTGGAGGCGGACTGGAAACTAGAAGATCTAGAATCCAAGTACGGCTCCAAATTGGAACCGATGGATAAATGGATCCTTCACAAATTTAACGAAACTCTTGCGAATTACGAAAAAGCATATTCCAAATTCCTGTTTTTCGAAATGGCTTCTCAGATCTATGATTTCGTTTGGGGAGATTTCTGCGATTGGTACATCGAGTTGGTAAAGCCCAGAATTTACGGAAAGCTGGGCGAAGAATCCAAAGAGATCGCAAAACAAGTACTTGCAAGTATTTTAATTAAGGCGTTAGGACTTCTCCATCCTTTTATGCCTTTCTTAACAGAGGAAATATACGAAGTTTTCAGCGAAGGAGATTTTTTGATCCAAACTCCTTTCCCGACTTCTTATAATGTTTCCAAAGAAGACGAAGGTGTTCTGAAAACGATTATTTTACAAGATGTAGTAACTCAGATCCGTGTCCAAAGAGCGGAGAATGGGGTTCCATTAGATAAAAAATGTAAGGTGATCTTGAAATCTTCGCAGTCATTGGTCGCATCTGCAGTAAAAGACTTTGAGTTTTCTATCCTACAACTTGCTCGGTTGGAAAGTATAGAAGTTAACGCAAACTATGCAGGAGAAAAGACGGACTCCGTAGGGGCTTTCCGCTTCGGAGAAGTTATTCTTCCTTTGGCAGGAATGATAGACTTCGAAAAAGAAAGAGCACGTATCGATAAAGAATTGCAAAAGTTGATCCAAGAAGAGGAAAAACTCGCTTCCAAATTAGGGAATGAGAACTTCATTGCAAAAGCGAATCCGGATGTGATCGAAAAAGAAAAAGAAAAACTAAAAAACGTCCGTGATAAAAAAGAAGTTCTCCAAAAAGGTTTGGAAAAACTAGGTTAAACTTTCGAACTTTAATTCGCGGTAAAATATTATGTCTAAGATCCTTTTAATCGGCTCTGGAGGTCGTGAAAGCGCCATCGCTTATAAGCTTCGCCAGTCCCCTAAACTCAGTCAATTGTATGTTTTCCCGGGAAACGGAGGATTTCCTGATTCCGAGGTTTTAGCTCCGAATTCTTTCGACCTGAAGAACAAAACTTCGGTCCAAAGCTTCATTCAAAAAAATGAATATGATTTAGTGGTAGTGGGACCTGAAGATCCGTTAGTGGACGGGATCGGAGACTGGTTGGCGGAGATAGGCGTTCCTGTTTTCGGTCCTTCCGCTTATTGCGCACAAATTGAAGGCTCCAAAGAATTTGCAAAATCCTTAATGATAGAAGCCGGAGTGCCGACTGCAAAGTACGCCTCTTTCGAAAATTATGAATCCGCTCTTTCTTATGTAGAAAAAGAAGGAGCGCCTATCGTAATCAAGGCGGACGGCCTTGCCGCAGGCAAAGGTGTGACTGTTTGTAGCGAACTTTCACAAGCAATACAAGCGTTAAAAGAGATCTTTTTAGATAATAAATTCGGAAGAAGCGGATCCAAAGTTGTTATAGAAGAGTTCATGGAAGGACAAGAAGCTTCTATTTTTGCGATCAGCGACGGCAATACTTACTTCACTCTTCCTGCGGCCCAAGATCACAAAAGAGCGTATGACGGAGATCTTGGACCGAACACGGGCGGAATGGGTGCCTATTGCCCTGCCCCTATAGTCACCAAAGAAACATTAGAAAAAGTAAATACACTAATCTTCCAGCCCGTATTTGAGATCTTTCGCAAGAAAGGGAATCCGTATAAAGGACTTTTATACGCCGGATTAATGATCGACACCAATGGTAATCCTAGGGTAGTAGAGTTCAATTGTAGATTCGGTGACCCGGAGACACAATGTGTATTACCCATGTTGGAAGGCGACTTGTTGGAAATATTCCAAGCATCTGCCAAAGGGGCACTCGGAGAAGTAAAAATCGGTTTGAGACCCGGAGCGTCCACCGTAGTCGTTTTAGCCGCGGAAGGTTACCCCGATTCTTATGAAAAGAATATTCCTTTAAATTTGCCGGAAACGAATAGTAAAGATCTAGTCGTTTTTCATGCGGGCACTTCAAAAAAGGATGGAAACTTAATATCGACAGGTGGAAGAATTCTAGGAATCTCTTCCTACGGTAAGGATTTAAAAGAATCGGTGGATAAGGTTTATTCTTATCTCAACGGTTTCAAAATTTCCAAAACCTTTTTCCGTAAGGACATCGCGAGTAAAGCTCTTTAATTATGCCCTTTCTAGTTTCCGGAAATATCGATTTAGTCGAAAGGTCCAACCTTCGCAAATTAGAAAAACATTTAGGGATCATATTATCCCCTCACCAATATCCGTTAGAGCAGTACAATCTAATTCGAGCTTCCCTAAAACAAAAATTGGATTCGGATACATTGATCCGTTCTATGACCCGCCGAGAACTATTATCTTTTATTTATATACTCACTCAATTCGGGGATGTGGTCCAAAAGGAAACTCCCGACGAATATCTGGACGTAGAGAATGTCCCGATAGTGATAGAATGGCAGACCGGTCATTATATGATCCCGTACGAGGTTTTGGATTTTCTGGCACAATCCAGAGTATTCCGAAATCAAAACTATCTTTTCGCTTTAATACCTGCGCTTCCCAGCAAAGAAAAGAAAGCATGGTTAGAATGGATCGGCGCAGGCTACGGCAGGACCTTTCCTAGAGAGATCAATCACGAACTATATTTTCAATGCAGACATCTACAGAAACCTTTCCAAGGCAAAAGTTTAGTCCAAGAGGAATCCATCCGATTGGACCAACTCTGGGCTCCGGGTAAAAACGAGACCGTGGATTGGTTCTATAAGGGGATCATGCCCTTTTATTCCTCCATGAAGGAACTCCAACGTTCCGAAAGAGATCCATTCCTCCTCCATGTTTTAGACCTGATCCGTTCCGGAAAACTTGTCCTAAAACGACTTCCGGAAGAATTTGGCAGAAAGGAAGAATACCAATTAGTCTCCACTGTGGAAGGAAACACTCCCCAACTTAGAGACACGGTATTTAGCTGGGAAGAAGCCAGAGAAGAAAAAGAAGATTTCCTCTTCCGATAAGTGTTCTCTCCTTTAGAGGACGATCTTGGGCCGCATCCGGTGTTGCAAATTAGATTAATATTGTATATTTTATTGGACCGAAATGGAAGTTAAGAACGCCAAGGAACTGAAGCGCCTCTCTAAAGAACTTCAAGAGAATTTTTTAAATCGCTGGAAACTCCTGAACCTGGACAAAGACCAGGACCAACTTAAATCTTTTAACGATCGTATCGCGGAGCCTAGTTTTTGGGACAATCCTGATCAGGCAAAATCGATCAGTCAAAGAAAAACGGAATTAGAAAGAAAATTAGATCCTTGGGTCAATATCCGCAGAGATATATTAGATTTTCCTGATTTAGTAGAACTCACATTCGATGAAAAGGGAGAGGAAGGGGTAGACGAACTCAGTTCCGAATACCAAAGGTTAAAGACTGAATTCGAAAGGTTGGAACTTCTAGGTGCGCTAAACGAACCGGAAGATATGAAACCTGCATTCTTAAATATCCATCCCGGCGCCGGCGGAACGGAAAGCCAGGACTGGGCAGAGATGCTTTTCAGAATGTATCTGAAATACTTCGATAAAAAAGGATACCAATACAGCGTTGTGGACTTCCAAGAAGGAGACGGCGCTGGGATCAAGAACGCCACCATACACGTGATAGGCGATTTTGCTTACGGATTTATGAAATGTGAGAATGGAGTGCATCGTTTGGTGAGGATCTCTCCTTTTGATGCGAACAAACGTAGACATACTTCCTTCGTATCGGTTCACGTGAGTCCCGAATTGGACGATGATATAGATATCAAGATAGAAGACAAAGATATCCGAGTGGATGTGTATCGATCTTCCGGAGCAGGCGGGCAGCACGTTAACACTACAGATTCCGCGGTCCGTATCACACATATTCCAAGCGGTATAGTGGTCGCCTGCCAGAACGAAAGGTCCCAGATCAAAAACAGGGACACTGCTTTTAAAATGTTAAAAGCAAGACTTTACGAACTGGAACAAGAAAGGTTAAAAGACGATCTGGAAAAAAAGTCGGGAGAAAAAAAGGACATTGCTTGGGGAAGCCAGATCCGTTCTTATGTATTCCATCCTTATAATATGGTGAAAGACCATCGTACGGATCACGAAACCGGGAACGTACAAGCGGTTATGGACGGGGATATAGAACCGTTTATCATGGCTTATTTAAAAACTCTCTAATGTTTTTCTTGCACTCCTTCTAAGAAGATGGTAACGATCGCATCGAATGCCATCGTATTCGAATAAGGACTTTGGAATAAGTACGTCGGATTTAATATTCCATCGACGGCAGCTAACAGAATATCGATCGTCAGTTCCGGTGTGACATCTTTTCGGATCTGACCCGCTTTTTGTCCTTCCCGGAGAAGGTCTGATAAACTCAAAATCCTTTGTTTCCTAAACTCTCTCATAGTAACGAATAGGTCCGGACGCACCATCTCGATGTCCTTGGCAAATGTTTTGGACATTTTAGATCCAAGATCCGAAATGAAAAATAAGATCTCTTTTAGACGATCGATCGGGTCCTTAGTTTTGTCCTGTAAGACCTTATCAAACTTTGATTGGACCTTAGATCTCATCAGTTCAAAAACGGAATCGATGAGTTTGTCCTTGGTATCATAATATTTATATAATGTTCTTTTACTGATACCGATATGTTTTGCGATCTGGTCCGTATTCGTCTTTGCAAAACCGGAGGATAAAAAAAGAAGAAAGGTCCTTTCTAGAATTCTTTCTATCATTTCTCCCCCTTTCCGTTGGAGATCAGACCGTCCACAAGTTTGATCCGCCTTTTTGCAGATTTAGCAAAATCAACATCATGAGTGACCATAATCACCGTGGTTCCCTCCGTTTTGTTAATATCCTTAAAGATATCCATAACGATTTTCGCGTTCGCGGAATCCAAGGCCCCGGTAGGTTCGTCTGCAAAAAGATATCGAGGCTTCATTACCAAAGCTCTGGCAATTGAAACCCTTTGCATCTGCCCGCCGGAAAGTTTGGAAGGGATATGATCCAACTTGTCTCCCAGATCGAATCGTTTTAAAAGTCGGATCGCATCTTCTTTTTTTTCATTAAGTTTACCCGCCTTTAAAGCAGGCATCAAGACATTCTCCAAAGCGGTAAACTCGGGAAGAAGATAATGAAATTGGAATACGAATCCCATGTGAAGATTTCGAAAAGAATGCAGATCCGTTTGGGACAAGGAACTGATCTTCCTTCCATCTATACTGATAATACCTTGAGAAGGGTCGTCCAAACTGCTAATCAAATACAAAAGTGTACTTTTGCCAGAGCCGGATTTTCCTGTTAAAGAAACAAACTCACCTTCTTGGATCCCAAGGCTGATCCCTTTAATCACATCAATAGGAGGTTTTCCAAAACTCTTTTTAACGTTTTCTAATATGATCCCCATTATTCGCCCCGAATGATCTCTATAGGAGACAGTTTACTCGCGGATCTTGCCGGAAAGATACTCGCGATCAAAGTTGCAATGAAGGCGAGCAAGAAAGCTTGGAAATAAATAGAAGGCGCAAAGGATACCATCATCATACCGGATTTGGTTTGCATGAGAGGATTGGAAAAAGACACATGCTCCAACCTTCTGCAGATCAGATTTCCTAAAACCATTCCTAAAACTCCACCGGCCACTCCCAGGATCAAACCCTGGATCAGGAATATTTTTAAGACATCCCCGGCCTCGTACCCAATAGATCTAAGGATTGCTATCTCTTTTCTTTTTTGACCGATCACTATGTTCAGAATATTATAAATTCCGAATCCCGCCACAAGAAGAATGGTCCCAACCAAAGCATAGCGAATCGCATCCTGCATTTTAAAAAGGGAAATAAATGTGGCGTTTACATCTTCCCAGCTCTGCACTTTTACGTCTCCGGACTCTGCCCATGCTCTAGCCTTAGGAGTCGCCTTGGAAACTTCCTTAAGACGAACCGTTATATCGCTAATACGGTTGGGAGTTTGGTTTAAACTTTGGACATCTCCCAAATTTGCGAATGCGGTACTATCATCGACCGCCTTATTTCCCATTTGGAAAGAAGCGGCAATTTTAAAAGGGATTGGTTCCGATTTTCCAGTGCTGATATAAACAGTATCCGAGATTCTGGCTCCGAGTAACAATCTCAATCCTTCACCTATCACTAATTTGTTACCACTTTCTTTAATCTCCAAAAAATCACCTTGGATAATATTCTCTTTGATCCTAGCGACTTTAGCCTGGGCTTCGGGTTTTACACCGATGATCCTTCCTGCTTCTGCAATCTTACCTCTTCTATATATTACTTTTATCTGAAGTTGAGGAGAACTCGCTTCCACATCCGAGTCGGAGGCGACTTTTTTCTGCCATCCAGCTTGGTTCTCGATCTGTTCCGTGTCCCTTCTCCCGGAAGGTGGAACGGACCAAAAAGGTATTTCCTTAGGATGGAAAAGTACCTGATCCAGATCCTTCTCTCCGATAATTTTTACCTGGGAAGAGATCCTAATATGAGCGTCGTTATTCACAAGTTGATCTATCAGATATTCTCTTAGGCCTAACATGATCCCAGAGATAACTATATAAGCGGTCGCTCCTAAGATTATCCCAAGTAAGGTAAGTATGGTTTGTTTTTTCCGAGCAGACATCTGCCTAAGAGCGATAAACAACATTCATTTATCCTCCTGGACAAGCACCTTATCTCCTAAACTTACATCTCCGGAAACAAGTTCAGCGTATTCCCCGTTCATGAGGCCCGTTACGACCTCTTCAACACGAACTTTACCGTTTTCTAATATTTTAATTTTACCGGATTTGATCCCTTTGATCGGAAGCAATATTACGTTTTGCTTACTCGAAGTTTCTATCGCAATATCCGCAGTCATACCGGGAAGGATCTCAGGCGGGATCCCGCTCGGAATGATATGCACTTGGAACTGTCCATCTGCAGGATAGACCGATTTTACTTCTCCCTCGAATTGTTTATCACCTAATGCTTCGAAACGGATACGGACGCGTTGACCTTTTTTGACCTTCACGGCCCCCTTCTCTTCCAAAGAGACGGCCAGATATCTTTTTTTTAGATCCATCACTGTGACGACCGGCGTTTGAGGGACCACGGTTTCCTTCGTCTCGTAAGCAACATTAGTCACCACTCCGGCAAAAGGTGATCTCATCGTCCCAAAACTGTCGAACTCGACAAGAGGAGTTCCTTCTTGGACCTGATCTCCTTCTTCCACAAAAATTTTTCGAATGGCAGAAGGTATCGCGATCCTAAGATGATACACCTCCGAAGAGCTGACGGTTGCAAGACCATATACGGATTCTATAATGGAGCCTTGGATGATCTCCGAAGTGTCCTTGTAGGAATTCCTAGTGCGCCAAATAAGAAGAATGAAAAGTAAGATTATAAGAAGAAA
Organism: Leptospira sp. WS58.C1; assembly: GCF_040833995.1. Taxonomy (NCBI): domain Bacteria; kingdom Pseudomonadati; phylum Spirochaetota; class Leptospiria; order Leptospirales; family Leptospiraceae; genus Leptospira; species Leptospira cinconiae. Next base: position 565,682 of record NZ_CP162137.1, on the reverse strand, counting down.
GCCCAAAACTAAAAGTTTAGGTCTTTCCTTGAACGGAAGGATCCAACGATCAAATGGAAGAGAAATTTTCATAACTTTGTCCTATTACCAGTAGGACGAAGTTTTTTCAAAAAAGTAAACTATTTTATTGCATTATAGTTTACACATTAATATGCCATTATGGCATATATCCAATATTATAAAATCTGACAAGATATAGAACCCATGATTAGACCGCAGTGTAGGAATTTCTACAATCGCATGACCAATCGACAATTCTACTTCGATTTATATTTACAGCTCGGATTAGATTAACAAATATATCGAATCTCGAAATCAGAGGATCTGTATGAACAAAACTGTTATCAAAGTTTTATATTGGGCGACCACAGGCCTGATAGCTCTTGGAAATCTTTTCGGCGCTTACGCATATACGAGCCAAAGTCCACAAGTTTTAGAAGGACTAGCTCTTCTCGGATATCCCGCATACGTAGCTTTAATTTTAGGGCCTGCGAAGGGTTTGAGTGCACTCGCTCTTCTTTATCCTAAATTTCCAAGACTAAAAGAATGGGCTTATGCAGGAATCACCTTCAATGTATTAGGCGCAGGTCTCTCTCATCTTTTCACAAAAGATCCGAACTTTGCGACTCCTTTCATTTTCTTGGCCTTGGTTGCCGTTTCTTATATCACTTGGAGAAAATTAGAAGCTGAGAAGGCTTAAGGGTTGCAGTATCACCGCTGCGATTAATAAAATAAAAATGTAAAGTCACGTGTAGGAATTCCTACATGCCTGAAAGATCGCCCCCACCCTGAATTTGGGTTTGGGGGGAGAGGCTCGTGGGAGAACCTGCACTCGTATATCAGAAATTTCCAATTCCGGCAATCGAATTTTACGGCTCTTGTTGGAACTCCTACAACGGAATTTTACTTGTATATCGACAATCTTCTCTCTGCGACTCAGGATGACCTCCGATATCATCCTGGATAGCAGCTCCGGCTATCTCGGACTCGCTCATTGTCTATGGATTCGTGCGCGAGGGATCGAGCCGGGGTTAAAAAATCGCGAAGGCGATTTTTTAACCGGAGGTGAGAGCCCGGTCCGAAGGACGCGCCAAAACATTTTAATAAGAAATGATCGGTTCTCTTCTTCCGAATTGTTTGCCGTATTCTTCCCAAAATTTTGCGTTTGGGTTTCGTGGGTTTTTGCGATCTCTGAATTCGGATTTTAATCCTAATAGAAAGTACATCGCAGTTTTTTCTTTGTTTTTCACAGGAAGTTTTCCGCGGGACTTGAATTGGAAATATTCGTCGGTCAAGTCCACGATGGATTGGGTAACGTTCACTTTGCCAGGTTCGCTATTGGATTCCATTCGGCTCGCAAGATTGACTGTGTCTCCCCATACGTCATAGGAAAATTTTCGTGCGCCGATGACTCCTGCAACCAGGGGGCCGGAGTGGACTCCTATCCTTGCCTTCCAATTGGGGCCTTTTTTTAACTTGGATAATTCTTCCAATCGTTCCAACATTTCTAATGCTGCAAGCAGGCTATCGACCGCGTGAGAAGATCTATAAGAAGGAACTCCCGCTACGCACATATATGCGTCTCCGATCGTTTTCAATTTTTCTAATCTATGCGTTTCGGTTACCGAGTCGAAATGTCTAAAACAAAAATCCAATTCTTTTACAAGATCATTGGGCGTAAGTTTTTCCGCGATAGAAGTGAATCCGTAAAAATCCGTGAATAAAACCGTAGCTTGAGTGATTAACCTGGGCTCCGAGCTTCCCGTTTTTTTAAGTTCTTCTGCGGTTTCTCTTGGAAGTATATTCAGTAAAAGTAATTCTGTTTTTGCTTTTTCTTCTTTCAAGGAACGATCCGCTTCCCAGGCCGCCTGCGCCAATTCTTTTCCGATGAAAGAAAACCATGCGACTACCAAGATCAAACTGGTAAAATAAAAGTAACTTCGGTATTTAGGATCCAAACTGAGTATAGGGTCGAAAAAATAAGGTATGATATGTACGGAAACGAATAGAAGTGCAAGAGCGATTTCCATCATGTAGATGTATTTCTTTTCTTCCGGAGGAAAGATATAAAACGGAAATGCAAAACTCGCGAGAATGTAAAGATCCAATCCCGCTTCTTGAGGTAAGATCCTTGAGATCATCAATAATTGCATTGTTCCCACGAATGCAAGTAATAATCTCGCAGCCTTATGGGAACGAACGAAATTTAGGAATAGAACGAATGCGTATCCGAATATATTTACCGTCCAAAGCAGATACAACCAGATTGGAAATATCAATCCGAAGCTAGTGAAAATAATGTAATACACTAATGTAAATAGCGCCGTGATCAATACCACTGCATTGGTAGCGACTATATATCTGGCTCCGGGAGCGTCTTCTACTCCGATCGATAATAGTTTTTTCCAGATCCTTTCCGGGATCCGACAATATTCGAACCAGGTCTTGAAAACATTCATAGGCGACTATTTCGCCGGAATTTTCGGATGTTGAAAATACTTATTTATACTCTCTCCCAAAAATCCAGAACTTCGAATACTCGACGATTTATGAAGGAGCTTCGACAGTATTTCGGATATGATCCAAAACCCTATAATGGATTTTATGCAATATCCAATGGATCCAAACATTCCAGTACGCAGTGGGTCCGAATTTATTCTGAAACCAAGTCCTTCCAATTAGAAGTGTCTCATTCTTTCCTAAAGAGACGAGTTGGAAGCTCCCCTTTTTAGAAGCGAAGTAACCATCCAAATGTGTCGGTCTGATATTTTTATAAGGACTTAGCTCTTTCATCGCATCAGGCTGTCGAACCACATTAAATCCTAATGAAGTATTTTCATCCCACTCGGTGATCTCTTCTACGAATACTCCGTTATTAAATTCACAGTAACGAATGGCGCCGATTCCTTTTCCTTCCACTCTGGCACGAACCGGATAAGAGACTCCTGCGTTAAAGATTAGTTCTTTCGGCTCAGGTATATCAGAAAATTCGAATAAACCTTTCCATACTTTTTCTTTCGATGCGGAAATTTTCAGACTGGTTTCCACCATATACCAATCGGATTCCCGGTCCATATTTGCTTCCAGATAAGCGAGTGATGGTAAGATCAAAAAGAGAAAGGGTAAAAAGGAAGATACAAACTTAGACTTTGCTTGTAGGAGATACGCGATACCTCCGCCTAAAAATCCCAAAAAATAAGCCAATGGAGCAGCCATCATCAAACAGATAACACCTTCCATCGCGACTATAAAAGTCAAAAACCCGGCGAGAGAAATGGCGCTTGCCGAGATCAATAATGCCTGTTTAAAACCGACGAATTCAGTCCTCGAATATAAAGCTACGGAAGTAAACCCGATAATAAAGGGACCTCCTATAAACAAACTAGCTCCGTATGTTTTTAATATATCCGTTGAAAAAAGACTGAAGAGAAGAGTGATACTTGCAGTGATCAGGATCGACCAAATAGAAACGATTAATTTAGATTTCGGAATAAACCCGTCGGAAGATTCGTTGCCAATAATTTTGGACGGACCATACAGACCTTCCGGAAGTAAGCACAAAAGAAAGAACATGAGAAAGTTCAATGCAGGTACGAAAAATAAAAATACCCAAAAAGGACTCAAACCGATGCTTCTCAATCTTTTTAAACAGAGAACTGTTCCCAAGTATAAGAACGGGAGCGAAAATCCGATCAAGGTGATATAAAAAGTGAAATCCTCGGAAGAAGGATCCAAAGTGAACAAGGCTGTCGGATTTTTTATATAATCCAGGGCCCACCATTCTCTGTTAAATACGAAATAGGATAAGGATCTATCCACTCCGTATTTAACGAAGAACAGGATCACTCCGGATATAAAGAATCTCTTTCGATCTATCGGAACAGATACTTTAAGGATCTCTTTGATTTGAGAGTAGAATCCCATTATTTGAGTCTCTCCTGTATTATTCTAATGGGAATAAATACTTCGTTTTCTTTTCCACGAGCGGTTCATAAATCTCGATCGAACCTTTTTCATTCATATTACAGCCTCTTTCAATACAGGCTTCCGTTAGTACGGGATATACTTTAAAAATCCCGAGAAAAATAGAAACGAAACTTTTCAGTGGAAAATCTACGGTTAAGTATTTTTTCTTTTCTATGATCCTGTATTTTAAAGGTAATGAAAATCCGGTTGGGACGTCTGCTATAGGTTCAGAGAACAATGCACCTACTTCACATCTTAATTTTTCTTCCGGAACTGTATTCGGATTATCTTTATAGATCCCAAAAAGTTTATAATTTTTGAATCCCTTCTCCGGAAATTCCTTCTGGATTACCTCGAAAGTTTCGCCTACGTTCCTATAATTCCCCATCCTTTCATGCGATAAAACATAGAATGGTCCTAAGGTCTCTTCTTTTACTTGAACGGTATCGAATGCACCCAAATAATAAAAATACCCGATCCCCGAAACGATTAAGGTAAGAACAACGCCTAAAAAAATTTTTGACTTCATCGTAAACTCCGGAAGGGAATTCTAAACGAAGAGTGATTACAATTGCAAGAAGGATTTTGACTGATTTATATCAGCCCCGCCAAACTTAACGATTTAACATTGGATCTATTGGATGCTGGGTTCTAAAAGACCGTATTTCTCTTTTACTTTTTTGATCTGTACTTCCATATCCTTCCAAAGTGTTTCTTTTTGAGGATGGAAGGTGGCATATACACCTTGTCGGATCAGATCCACGATCTCATCCAAGGAGAAATCCAAAAATCTCCAAAGTTTAAAATATTCGTATGTCAAGTTAACGTTAAATATCTCAGGGTCGTCGGTATTGATACAGAGCGGAAGACCTTGGTCATAATAATAACGAACAGGGTGATTCTGTTCCTTACGCACATATTTTCCGGTGAAAACGTTAGACGTAACACAGATCTCTATCGGGATCTTGTTTTCCCTCAAATAATTCACCAGCTCAGGATCTTGGATGGCGGAAGTTCCGTGACCGATTCGTTCCGCCTTACATAGTTCCACGGCCTCCCAGATCGCCCAAGGACCGTCGTCTTCTCCGGAGTGAGCGACCGTTCTGAGCCCGGCTTCTTTAGCTTTTTTGAATACTTCCGCGTAATCTCGAGCAGGTCCCATGAGTTCCGCTCCACCCAAACCGATACCGATTACTTCCTTGTGTTTGAGCTTCAGGACTCTGTTCAGGTTGTTCATCGCGTTTTCAGGACCGAAAGATCGGGAAACATCCACAAGAAGTCGGATCTCAATGCCGTCCTTCTCCTTCTCTTCCCTGATACCTTCCACGAGTTGGCTTACCATTTCGTCGAAATCCAAACCGTTTTGGATAAATTTAGAAGGAGCGAAGAATACTTCGGTGTATAAGATCCTGTTTGCTCTCATATATTCCGCGAGGCTTCCCACAAAATAATAAAGGTCGGCAGGTTCTTTCACCAAACTTTGGATAAAGAAAAATACTTGGATAAAACCGTTTAGATCCTTAAAATTAAACTTAGCTTCGAACTCTTCGTTACTGAGTTGAATTCCGTTTTTGGCCATGAGTTTTTTCATGGTGTCCTTATTGACGCAGGCTTCCAAATGAAGATGGATCTCCGTCTTAGGCAATTCTCTGATCAGGTTGATAACATCCTGATCTTGTAATTTTTTGGAAGAAAGATCTGCAGGTTCCAAAAATGCGGAAGCTGTTCTCTGCCCGGAATCGTAAGCATCAGTATCTCCCAGAAGCCAGCGAGGCGGCTCCGAGACCTCCAGATCCAAAAGTCGGATCCTTTCGTTCAGAAGATTATTGATCTGTTTGTCGAAAGAAATTTGAAGGGAAGAAGAGTAAGGCCTGTCTGCGGGGAGTCTGCTTTTCAGACGGTTCAATTCGGAGACATCTCGGTCTAAGATCCGGATTCTTTCCAAAATTTCGGAGAAGGTCACGCCCACGGGAGCAGGGTAAGTAAAACCCCGTCGGATTTCAATTCGGAAAAAGATTCCGAAGGTTTTCCCCTTATCTTTTCTGAAAATCTTCCGATCCTTTAAGAAGCGCCGGAGGATTTTGTCTCATGATCACAGCCAGAAAAACGTTCTTACCTTTCGCACTCCCTTCGATTTCCGAAAAAGCGATCGAAGAAGTAGCGGCGGTTCTTCGCTCAGGCTGGATCACTTCAGGACCAAAAGTAAAAGAATTCGAAGAAGAATTTGCCAAGTACACCGGAGCGGAATTTGCCCTGGCAATGAATTCGGCAACGGCCGGACTTCATCTCGCTTTAGAGTCCATAGGACTTTGTTCCGAAGACGCGGTACTTGTTCCTGCAGTAACATTTACCGCAACCGCAGAGACAGTTTGTTATTTCGGCGCGGAGCCGATTCTCGCGGACGTAGATCCGATCTTCAACCTGATGACCGAGGCCACCTTAAAAGAAACCATCGAACGAGAATGTGTGTTTTCCAAAGGGAATCTGGTCCATAAAAAAACCGGAAAAACCGTCCGTGCAGTGATGCCTGTACATCTTGCGGGCGCAGTCTGCGATATGGATTCCATCAATTCACTCGCAAAAGAATATCATCTTTATGTAATTGAGGATTCCGCACACGCCTTCCCTGCCGTTCATAAGGGAGAAAGGATCGGGACTCACGGGGATTTTACCGTATTCAGTTTTTATGCCACCAAAGGGATCACCACGGGAGAGGGTGGAATGGTCACCACTCGTCATGCTCACTTTGCCGAAAGAATAAAACTGATGAGACTTCACGGTATCAACAGAGAAACGTACGGACGTCCAGGCTGGTACTATGAAGTAGTTTCTCCAGGATTCAAATATAATATGAGCGATATTGCTGCCGCCTTAGGGCTTGTGCAGCTTGCGGAAGCGGAGGATCTTTGGAGAAGAAGGATCCAAATAGCCGAGATCTATCGCTCCGAATTTGCAGATCTTCCTTTTTTACATCTACCTCTACCTGCGATTGACGGTGAACATTCTTGGCATCTATTCAGAGTAGAAGTAGACACAGTCCCCGGAAAGATCAACCGAGACATTCTATGTTCTGAATTACAAAAACGAAATATAGGTTCCAGCCTTCATTTTATTCCTCTCTACGAACATCCATTCTACCAAAGATTCGGATTCGAAAGAAAAAATTATCCAAACTCTGATGCAATGTATAAGAGAACTCTCTCTCTTCCTCTATTCGCAGGAATGACTGACGGAGATATCGAGGATGTTGTCACTGCAGTGAAGGATATTTTTACCGGCCTGTAAGAGAAGAATTTACGTTAGAAACGCCGGAATCAATATTTCGGCGCATATTCTACTTAAAGAAAATATAAAATAAAAGGACCTTCACAAAAAGGACCAAGAACCCGTCTTCTAGATCGGACGCTTCTTCCGCTTTTTCGAAAGAAGAGAGGGCAATGATCCATTCTTCCACTTCTTCGGCTATTTCCGAATCATCGAAAGCGGAAAGATCTATCTTTTTATAACCTGCTTTCGGTATCTCTACTCCGCAAACCAAACAAAGATCAGAAATAATATCCAAGGATTCCTCTCGGACCAGTTCGGAAAATTCTCCCATCTCCTTGGTCTCGATTAAAACCGATTGTCCGAGCTCCAACACATCTTCCATTACGGATTCGGAACCTTCTTCATCGGCTAAATCTCTCCAAGAACGTAATGCTTCCAGAAGAAGGTCCGCAAGTTCCAAAACTTTTTCGGATGCTTCCTTTTTGTCCTGTTCCGACAAATTCTCCGGAAGGCCCTGTAGCCAGGAAGTTTGGACTGCTTGGATGGCCCCTTCTCCGCTGCTTAAATATCGTAAGAGTAAATATACGAGGGCCCAAACATTTTCCTTATGCTTTTTTTCAGAGTAAAAGTTTTGGATGGATTTGAATTCTTTCAGGGCGAATGCCATACTTCTCCTAAATTTTTCCGGGAAGGAGCTTAGACAAGCAGAATGTAAAGAATATCATTTTGCATTTTGTCGAAGGGTCTGGAATACTGAGTCTATGCACCGTTTTCTTTTGGGACTGATCCAACTAAACAGCGGATCCGACGTGGATTTGAATCTGCAAAAATGCGAGAACTATATTCGGGAGGCCGCTTCCGAAGGTGCAAAGCTCGTAGGTCTTCCTGAAAATTTTCCTTTTTTAGGATCCGAAAAGGAAAAATTAGAAAGAGCAGGTGAGATCGCTTCTAAAACCTTTAATCTTCTCTCTAATATATCAAAAAAACTGAATATATCTGTACTTGCAGGCGGATTTCCAAGCCCGGCTTCGAACGGAAAAGTTTTTAATACTTCTATTATTTTCGGACCCGATGGAAAAGAAAAATTCGAATATCATAAGATCCATCTATTCGATACGGATCCTGGCGACGGGATAGAATACAGAGAGTCCAGAACTGTGGAATCCGGTCAGATCGTCCCGGAAACGTATAAAAGTCCGGAGCTTGGGAATATTTCCTCGGTAATCTGTTACGATCTTCGTTTTCCTGAATTGTTCAGAGAAATTATGAAGAAGGATGCGGAAATGATCTTTGTTCCTTCCGCATTCACTAAGATCACGGGGCAAGCTCATTGGGAAATTTTATTGAGAGCAAGAGCGATCGAAAACCAATGTTTTATATTCGCACCTGCACAAACCGGAACTCATTTAAAAGGAAGAGAGACTTACGGACATTCTTTAGTCGTAGACCCTTGGGGAAACGTACTTGGGGATGCGGGCGAAGGAGAAAAATTACTCTTAACCGAAATAGATCTCGAAGAAGTGCAGAAGGTCCGCAAAAAAATACCCGCTCTAAAACATAGAAAAATACATTCTTAAATTCTAATATGAGAACCACTAGAAAAACAGCGATCATCACAGGAGCCGGAGGAGGTTTAGGAGAAGTATTAGCGATCGAATTTGCCGCAAAAGATTACGATCTCGCATTGGTGGATATCAATTCTAAAGGACTTTCCAAAGTCAGAGAGAAGGTCAGAACTCCCAAAAACTTTATCAGCACTCATATTGCGGACGTGTCTTATCCTTCCCAAGTGGAAAAAACCGTCCGAAGTGTGGAAAAACAACATGGCAGGATAGACGTATTAGTCAATAATGCGGGGATCTATATCGCCGCTCCATTCTCTCAATTGGATCTTTCGGATTTCAAAAAAGTGATGGATGTGAATTTTATGGGAACGGTCTATTTTACCAAGTATGCGCTCCCTATATTACAAAAATCGGATTCTCCCTCCGTAATCAACATTTGCAGCGATTTCGGATTGATCGGTTTTCCGAATAAGATCGCATATTCTTCTTCCAAGGCGGCAATGAGAGGATTTACGAATTGTTTATGGACGGAAGAAGGAGATAAAAACCTGCATGTGATGATCGTCTATCCTCCTGCGATCGACACAGGACTGATCAAAAACGCAAAATTCTGGAAACTGGAAAAAAGGACCTTAGAATTCGAATTCGTGCGTAAAAATTCCATCTCGGCCGAGTTCGTTGCAAAACGTATTTTGGAAGGAATGGAAAAAAAGAAGAAGATCCTAAAGATCGGATTTACGATCCGAATGATCGATATCGCCTCCAGGTATTTCCCGGAGACGACTCATACGATTCTTACTAAACTAAAGAATAGATTCGATTTTGTTTAAATACTATTCTATCCAATGAGGGTATAATCCCAAACGATCGATCACTTCTCCATCATGAGCCGGAACAACTTCCAAATTCGGATAGGCTTTTAAAAGAGAATGTACTCTGTAAATTTCTTTTCCGACCAATTCCTGATCCCTATCTACGATAGATCTCAATAATCTAATTCTATGAGACGGGATCTCGAATCCTTCTTTTGCCCAGGTAATATCTCCCGTAAAAAAGAACCTTTTCCCGGAAGGCAGATTTAGGAACATTCCGACATCTCCCGCAGTGTGACCTTCCATCGGAACGAATACCACAGAACCGTCTCCGAACCAATCCAGGCTTTTGGAATAATTCTCATAAGGTTTGGACGAAAAACCCAAATCCTTCCATATTATATTTTCAGAATCTAATTGTTTCGGCAGATAGCCCTTCTGCACCCCAAACTTTTGCAAATGTTTTCGGCCTGCCTCCGTGGACCAGATCCTAGCTTTGGGAAAGTCTTCCACTCCTCCTGCATGGTCCCAATGCAAATGAGATAGAACGATGTCTCCAATCTTCGCCGGATCGATCCCGTTCGTTTGTAATTGAGAGACCAAAGGATTCGGATTCTGATAAGCAACCATAGGTTTTACGTAAAATCTATGGTCCTTGTATTGTTCTTGGATTTGGGTCCCAAGACCCGAATCGAATAGAAAAGTCCCTTTGGGATGTTCCACAAAAACGACACTATGATAGATCTGCTTTCTGTGAAATAGAGGTCCGCCTTCGAATATGAATGCGGAAGACGCCTTCTTCTCCCCTGTTTTAAAGATCGTAAATTTGAGTTTGGTCAATCCGGAAGGATTTTCCAATCGAGGATCCTGGGATAATTTTTCCATCTCAGGGATTTCCGAAACTGCTAATTTAGGAATTCCTAATGCAGTACAAAACACCAATAGTAAAACGGCGAGAATCGCCAAAAATGTGATTTTAAGTTTCATAATTATTTCTCCGAAACGAGAAGTTTTGCCGTTTTCGAAGCGGATCGTATCGCCTTCGTATTTCGGCTGGTCCTGGAAATCAGGATGGCTCCTTCCAATAAAGAAAGAATACCTACTGCGAGTTCGCCGGACTTGTTCTCCTCGAATCCGTTTTTCCGGAAAAACGAATCCAATATGGAGATCCAATCTTGGAAAACCGCAGCGCAAGTTGAGTTCACTAAAGAAGGTTCCGAAGCGGTCTCGGAAGCAGTGGTCATGATCGGGCAACCCTTGGAAAAACCGGAGGATACAAGCCTATTTTCCAAGGCGGAAAATATCGTTTGGATCCCGGATGGAACCGATTTGGCGGAATCCAAAACCGCTTTCAGTTCCTTGGCCAATTCATTGCCCGATACCAGAAGAGCTAAAGAGGCCAATTCCTCCTTCCCACCGGGAAAATGGAAATAGATCGATCCTTTCGGGGCTTTTGCGTCTTCTACGATATCGTTTAACCCGGTTCCCGCATATCCCCCGACTTCCAGACGTTCCGCCATGGCACGGACCATCTTTTCCTTCGCGATTTCTCCCTTTTGACCCATCAGACCTTTAAATCAGTAAATAATAGACCGGTCAACATATTTTTTAGATTCGAACGGAAAACCTGAATCATAGATGAAGAATGGATCCTCGGTTTGACCGAGACCCATTCTGCCTAGCAAACGAATGGAGATTTTAGGATTTACCTTCTAGAATCCCGGCCATATTCTCCCTGACTTCTATGATCAATTCTTCTCTAAGTTTTTGTCGGATCGCACTGATCTTCTCTTCAAACTTCAGTTTTTCTCCCATTTGGCGGTATTGGATATCTCCCAACTCTCGAAAAACATCGGTTAACATATTTCCTTTAAACCCTAAAAAAAATGCCAACCTCCTATACCAAGGAAATGTGTGAGAAAGACAATTATAACCTACATTCCGAAAATCCTCCGCGGCAGATTCGTCCGATAGCAAAGGAAGAAGTTTGTCCTTGTTTTTGAATAACATCAACAGAAAGCTAAGGCTGGTCATATTGTAAAACGCGAATTTTTCGGACAATTCTCGGAGCATATTTTTGATCAAAACCTTGTCCCAAGGACAGATAAACAATTCAGGACCTTCCGGACTATAGTAAATGCAGCTTAATAAGCTGGAGTCATGTTGCACGGATTTAATCACTTCCGAATCGAATGGCAAATCCCTTCCGATGGACAAAGACATATAACGTGCCATAGCTCCTTTTCCGCTTAACACTACTTTTTTAAGGCCGTTCTCTACGCTCTTCTCTCTGGCACCTTTCAGGAACATATCACTTTCCAAAGATTTCTGGGAAATTACTCTGGCTAAACGAAAGAAGTCAGAATAGGCGCCTTTATTCCCTGAAAGTTGGGTTAACTTTGCAAATTCTTCCGAGTAAATGGATTTTCGGATCAACAATGGATCGTTGTTCAATAAACCGGATTCGTCGGAAAGTATTGCCTCTCGTATCGAGACCAATTGTTCCGCTAATTTTGGATTTTCTGAAACTAATTTAGGGACTACTTTTTTTTCGTACAATTCGGAAACTTGCGTAAACAATATATCCGCATCCTGGTCCGGAACATGAATATAACCGCAGGTAGAAGTCCTGGTAAGGATCTCCTCTTCTTGGATGAACGAATGGATGAGTTTATAATAATCATCCAACAACTCCTTCTGCATTATGTTTTTATGATATATTTTTCCTAATAATTCTTTGGCCTTATCTGTATATGCGTACTTAAAATGCGGAATATTTCCATCCGCCAAAGAATATAACACTTCGTTTAAAACGATCTCCCGATCGTTTTGGGAGGAGATCTCGAAATTTCTGATCGTGCCTGCTGATTTTCGGACGATCTGAAAGAATATATCCCTCACAGTTTCGGGATTTCCTTTTTTGGAGGATTTGGCTCCCAATACATGGAGTACGATCTCTAATTCCCCCGTGTTCTTCTTGGCAAAGATCCTAGGAACAACCAATACTAAACCCTTGGAGATCAGTTCGCTTATTTCCTCCACAAACTTGTAATCCAGTTCTGCGGTTGCCGGATAAGTAGGGATTTTACCCGAATTTAATCCTTCACTATTCGTAGATTCACCCGCAGTCAATAAAAGCCTTTCCATTTCAGGGCTGAAATAAGGCCTTTCATCGTTAGGATAAGAGTCTTTGGATTTGATCTGTAAATAGGTAGGCCTGAAAGAGGCGAATTTTCCGAACTCATTATTTGGTTGGTCTTGTTGATCAAGTGTTGTCATCGTTTCCATTTGAACATCCGAAAAGAATTCAATAAATTTCTTCCTAAAATAGGAAGACGAAAATAATACAGGGATTATTCGGAATTTTAAGATAATATAATAGATTAAATATTTATTTATGTTAAGTATAATTTCATAACCGCTCCAAAATTAGTTCCAAAGCATTACTCTTACAAAAAATATGTCTTATTACGTTTTTCGAATAGATATTGCATACTTACTTAAATAGTCAATATAAGCGCAGTTCGCCTTAATCCGTTTGAACAGCAGCTTGTTGGAATTCCTACAAATTTGTAGTGGGAATATGCTTGCTATACATCCATCCGGTTCCAAGATCTCCGCATGATACAACATCCTTGGCACGAGGCCAGCCCCGGTCCGAATCCTCCTCATGAAGTCCACGCACTTGTGGAAATCCCTTCCGGAAGTAAGGCTAAGTTCGAAGTGGATAAGGAATCAGGACTCATCAAATTGGATCGGGTACTTTTTGCTTCCGCACATTATCCTGCTCATTACGGTTTTATTCCTCAAACCTTGGGAGATGATAAGGATCCTTTGGATATCTTAGTTCTTTGCTCGGAAGAGGTTCCCCCGCTTTGTTTAGTACCTGCCAGAGTGGTCGGTGTTATGAGAATGATAGACAGGGGAGAAGGTGACGAAAAAATCCTAGCGGTCGCCTCGGGGGATAGAAGTTTCGACGGTATAGAACACGTGTCCCAACTTCCGAATTCCTTCAGGGCGGAGTTGACCCACTTCTTCTCCGTTTATAAACAATTGGAAAAAAAAGAAGTTAGGGTAGAAGAACCGGAAGGCCCCGAGGTAGCGAAAGAGCTGATCCTAAGGGCATTAGATTTTTATAAACAGAAGTTCCCTAAAAAGTGAGATCAACCCAAGACCTCGTATACTTCGCTGGACTTGGATTTTCCCTTTACTTTGACCTTACCCAATTTTTTGAAAGAATATTTCCTGCGATTCTTCAACTTACGATATGTGCTTTCACTAAGTAGAAGATTCGCATGGAACTCCTTAGTTAGTCCCTCGATCCTTGAAGCAAGATTCACCGCGTCCGAGATCACCGTCCCGTCCATTCTTTCTTCTTCCCCGATCGTTCCGAGCATCAATGTCCCCGTATGAAGTCCGATACCGATCTGTATCGGTTCATAATGTCTATCTGCCCTGGATTGGTTTAAACCCTCCAGCTCTCGGAGCATTTCCATTGCGGCGTCCAAAGCTTGATCGGGCAGACTAGGAAAGAGCGCCATGATCCCGTCCCCTAGATATTTATCTATAAAACCGCCGTGTTTACGGATAATTGGTCCCATTCTTCTCATATAAGAATTCAAAAAATCGAAATTGTCTTTGGGAGTCATCTTTTCGGAAAGTTGTGTAAAGGATCTGATATCCGAAAAAAGAATCGTCATTTCTCTTTGGACCTGATCTCCCAAACCGATCTCCGTAATATCGCTCTTGTTCAAAAACTTCAGAAACGCCAATGGAACGAATCTACTGTAGGCCTTGTTCACTTCCAATAAGTTATCGGATAGACGTTCTATATATAGGAACGCCTGAGAAAACCGGAAAGAAAGTAGATAAGATTGTACGAAGATAAAAACGAATAGTCCTAAAGGAAGATAATAACCCGTATTGATCACCGCCTGAGAATACAAACTATCGTTGATAGCGGCCACAGTTAAAGCGATCACTCCGCCGATCGCCATGAGAGAACCTTCCGCCCCGTTTCTTACCAATCGGACTAATACGAAGAAGATCCATAATATTACAAAAATCAAACATACTTGGAATGGGATCAAAGTATGAGTATAAATACTCGCCGGAGTCACGATCACCATCGTGGATACGACAAGGTTAAACCCGATAAAAAACTTTCTTAACTTAGCGGAGAATGAATGCGGATACAATGCGTCCAGATAATATATGAAGAATGGCACCGCCAGATAAAAGGAAATATATTCCAATTTATTAAAGAATTCCCAAGGCAAATGCGGAAATTTCTGGATCAGGAATCTTTCTCCCGTTACGAATATCCTAAGACAAATGCTAGCGCAGAATGCTCCGAAAAACAATCCGGTCATATCCCTTCTTCTTAAAGAATACAGACCGAAATGGTACAATGCCATGATGATAATACTTCCGAACAAGAACATTTCGCTAAAAGAGCTATTATCTCGGAAGTTCAGAAGATCCGCTTCCGTTCCCATTCTAAGGGATTCCCAAAGTCCTCCCTTATAATGATTAAAATTCGATATCTCCACTTGGATTAAGATCTCTTTAGTAGGTTGACCGATCGCAACGTAAAGAGGAAGATACTGAGGACGAGATGAATTCTTATCGGGACCCACCACACCATTTCCCATGATCTTCTTCCCATCCACATAAATGGAAGCGGCAGTTCCCGCACCCTGGAAGTGCATCATGAGCCTTCCCTGATTTTGGCCCGGAATAATTTTTAATGTATAAGTTCCATAACCGAATGCCATTAAAGGATTCATCCCTTCTAATTTAGGGATTTGATTCCAATTTCCCGGAACATTCACAATTTGAGTTTGCACGTCTTTAGGGCCGAGATCCGGTCTGGAAACGCTAAGTTTCATCCATTGAAATTTCCATTCTCCATCCAATTTTACGATCCCATCGTCCGCAAAATTCCAATCTCTCAGATCCAAAACCCCGTCTTCGGCAAGGGGAGAAATTTTAGAAGAGTTTTTGTTGCGGCAGGAGACTAATATAAGGATCAAAAATAGTAGAAGTGGAATAACTTTTAAGGCTTTCATAGGACTTTGATTCGAAATTGGACGATGTAACGTCTTTGTTTTCCTCGGGTTGGAAGCTGAATTTCCCGGCCCTTTTACGGAAAGCGGAAGTAATACTAATAAAATTCCGAAATCAATTAAATCAGAAATTCGAAAATCACACGGGATTTCCGAAATTTTTTTCCTACGATAATCTATAACTCTCGTTCGATGAAAATCTTGTAGTGGGCTCCCGGACGAACATCCGGGAGTTTTTCGTATCTTAGAATTTTTGTAGGAAGATTTCCAAAATATTGCGAAATTCTTCCGGTTGGTCCAATTGCAACCAATGCCCTGCATTTGAGATCACCCTATGAGGAAATCCTAAATGTAATCTATGCAATGCATACTGGTCGTCGTTTTCGGGAGTAACGATCGCAAGTTTTGGGCCTACAAATCTTTTTAAAGAATGGTTCGGATTATAATCCAATAATTCGGAAGTGATCTTGATCACCATATCTTTTGGAGTCCTAGTTAATTCTTTCATCAGTCTTTCTTTTACTTCAGGTTTAGAATTTGCTAACAATTGTTCCCAATAAGATTCCGTAGTTTGCACATAAGCATCCGAAAGTAAGGCGTTTTTGATCTGAGCACGAAAGGACTCAGGCAATTTTTCAGGGTCCCCATTGGAGTCTACAAGAACCAATCCTGCCACCCTACTTGGATTTTCTCCTGCGTATTGTAATGCGACACTTCCTCCCATACTATGACCGACGAGTACGAATCTTTGTAATCCCAGAAGATTTACCACTGTGGCAAGATCCTTCGTCATAGAAGAGATCTTATAATCTCCGTCCTTTGGAAATTCAGAATCTCCATGCCCTCTGAGTTCTATTCGGACTACTCTTCTGTTAGGGACGAGCGCCTCTTTTATCTCTTCCCAATGAGAAACATTTCCGCCAAAAGAATGGATAAATACCACAGGTATACCGCCGAATCCCTCGTCTCTATAGGAAATTTTTCCCGTAGGACCGTGAACGGAGGTTTTGATAATTTCACCTTTACAAAGAACGATGCCAAAAACGGAAGTTGCTAAAGTAATCATAAAAACAAGTATAGAAGATTATACATGACAAGTTCTGTCATATTTATAGATTTATACTAAATTTATGAGAGCTGATAGGCTTCTAAATATCCTTCTACATCTACAGGCGAAAGGAAGGACCACCGCTAAGGAACTTTCCAAAAAATTGGAAATTTCCGAACGAACAGTGCATAGGGATATGGAAGCTCTTTCTTCCGCCGGTATTCCGATCTATGCGGAAAGAGGGATCGGCGGAGGTTGGAGTTTAAGCGAAGGTTATAGGACGAACCTTACCGGCTTTAAGAAGGAAGAAGTAATCTCCCTGCTTCTTGTACATTCTTCTCGGGTCTTGGAAGATTTAGGAAAGAAGAAGGATTTCGATTCCGCATTCGTCAAACTGATGGCTTCTCTCCCTCCCGCATATAAAAAAGATGCGGAAACAGCCAGACAAAGAATTCATATAGACGGTCTAGGTTGGGGGCGCGCGATCCGAGAACTTCCGGTTCTTCCTATACTACAAGACGCAGTTTGGGAGGAAAAAAAAGTAAAGATCATCTACGAAAAAGACGGAGGAAAACCCGAACCGAGGATCATAGACCCGTACGGACTTGTGGCAAAAGACACTATCTGGTATGTAGTTGCCAAACGAGGAAAAGAAATGAGGGTTTATCGGATCTCTCGGATCAAAGAAGCGACAATCACAACGGAAAGATTCGAAAGACCTAAAAAATTCGATCTCGGAAAATATTGGGAAGAATGGATCAAGGAATTCAAATCCAGAGTCCCTAAATATCTGATCAAAATTAAAGTCACTGATTCCGTTGCGGAACATATCAAAAGTATTCCTTACATGAAATGCCTGAACCAAAAACCTATACAAAAAGGTTTTACAGAAATGATAATCGATATGGAAACCAAAGAATGGGCGTTAGGAAATATGCTGCAATATTGTGATTCCGTCTTTGTCCTAGAACCCTTGGAATTGCAGGAAGCAATTCGACATAAGGCTAAACAAATCCTAAAAATTTACGAATAAAATCTTCCTCCGGATCGAACCCTCGGCGACTCATAAGAAGATTGATTTTCCTGTAAATCGGGGATAATTTTTCGAATAGAATTTTTTCATGTCTTTTTCTCCTAAAAACTACTGGATCCGAAATCCGAACTTTCTGGAAAACCAGGAGGATGCGATCCTAATCTCCGATAATAAGGGAAAACTTTTGGATTCAAATTCTCAGGCGAAAGAACTTGGGTTTGTTCCCGAAAAAAATGACCTGAAACAATCTTCTTGGTATCCGAAACTCTCACAAGCGGATTCCAAAGAACATTCTCATCTTACCTTGCACCTTACTTCGGGTAAAAAAAGATTTATATGCAGGACAATTCCAATCCTTATAGATGAAAAAGAACCTGCAAAAGCGTTCTATTTTAGGGACATCACAGAAAAGACATTTTTAGAAGCCAAGGCAAAAAGATACGAAGCCCTTTTTCGACGAAGAGAAAACAAAATTAAAGAATTAGAGATCCGTGATAAACTCACAGGGCTTTTTAATCGAGAATATATGATCGAATCTTTCCTTGCGGAACTGCATAGAGCGGAAAGAAGTGGGACCACCATCGGAGTGGTTTTTTTTGATATAGACGGTGTAAAAGAGATCAACGAGACTTTCGGTAATAGCGGAGGAGACCTCCTTCTGAAAGAAATGGGTAGGATACTTTTGGAAAATTCCAGAAGAAGTGATATCGCTTCTCGGATCGGAGGTGAAAAATTCTTACTCCTTCTTCCCGGAGCGCACAAGAATATTGTTTTGGAAAGAGCGGAGAAAATCAAAAGATTATTTTCGGAGTATAGCTCCAACGGTTCTTGGGGAAAAGTGAAAATTACCGTCTCCTTGGGAGTGGCAATGTATCCGGAAGACGGTTCCACATACGATATTCTTCTGCAAAAAGTCCAAACAGGAAACTTCTAATTTAACTTCTTTTGCCGGGCTTAAAAGCGGATGTTATGTTTTTAGCGGCCAGCTTTTTCTCATAAAATTCCTTGGAAGCGGCGTAGATCGTCTTTTCGAAAGTGGCGTATACGTTTCCTTCTTCGTCCTCGTACTTTGCAGGAAGATCGAAAACAATTTCACCTTTTTCTAATATATCTTGTTTCGTTTTTTGGATCAATTCTTCCGTGATCAAAAATCGGATCTTCACTTTGTCAAGAATGGGACGGACAAATTTTACTTTTGCAGCCTTGTCCCATACCACATAATCCGGCCCGAGAATCCACATCATCATCAACATATAATACGGATCAACGGAGCTATAGATACTTCCCCCGTAAATTGTTCCTACTCGATTTAATGTACGTAAATTTTTTTTTAGGCTAACATGAAGCTCTCTCATATCGGAAGAGATGAATTGTATTTTCCCCCCGGTACACCACAAACAAGGCCAATGGTTCAAACGAAAACGTAACCACCAAGAAGATAGAGATTCATTTTTATCGCTCGGATATAATTTCATAACGGATTCTTTGCTGTCAGGATGAAAACGACATTCTTCTCGTCAAAACGATTTCCCTTCTATCCATTCCGAAAAATCCCCCTTATAGTCCGTCCTCACAACATAGACTATCGATCAACGGAGAGTAAAAAGTTCCAAGAGAGTAACCAAGGAGACTCTTATATTCCGATTATATTAAGATAATATATCTATAACCTTTTCATTCTTTAGAAAACGATCGTTATGTGAACTTTTTAAAAATATTCGAAAGGACGTTGACAGGGATAAACTTTCGAGTATTTCTTTTTCTACTCCGGATACCGGAGCAAAGCATTAAGTTTTTGTAATGCATAAAAAAGATCATTTGAATGGTGAAAAAATGAAAAGATCCACGACTCTTCTTCCTCGAATCGTTGCTGCCGCATTTATTTGCGCTGTGTCCCTAGTCGGGGCGGGATGTAAAGATTCCTCCTCAAACTACGATTCCTTGCTATTTTTAGTCCAATCCAACGGTAAATCCGGTGGTTCTCTTTCGGCTGACATAAATTACAAGGCAGAATACCTAACCCCAGCTCCTTTGGACCAACCAAGCGGGATCCCTTTCGAGGGCGGGGGCACTAAAGGCAAAAACGGGAGAAGCCCGATTCCTGTATATGCTCCAAAACTGCAAATCGATCCGCAGTCTTGGATGAGCAGCGGATACTTGTCCAAATCTAATACTCAGCTAAGAAACATTTGTATTCCAGGAACGCATGACTCGGGAACTTATGGGATCCAGGGAATTGACGAGAATATTTCACAAACCCAAGAATACACGGTAGGGGAACAATTATCTCTCGGGTATCGTTACTTCGACCTTAGGATCAAAAAAATAAACGGACAATTTCGTATCCATCACGGGTCCAGCGTTTCCGTTCCGGCTCAGGAAGTATTTCAACATCTTTCCACGTTCGTGAATAATCGTAAGAAAGAGATCGTGTTCGTACATATCCAAAACGTGAACAGTATGAACGATGCGGAACATTATGAACTGAAAGACCAGTTGGTTCTTCCTTATTTAGGTTCCAGAATGGCTCCACGTTATTTAGGAAATTCAGTTAACTTTTCCCAACTTTGGGACTTGGATAAGAACGTAATCCTGATCTGGGGCGGTGGAAATTATTCCGCTTTGTCCGAACTGTATTGGAACCAAGGCCAAACAATGAAGAGCGATTGGCAGAATACCGGAAGTGAATCCGACCTAGTCAACGGACTAAGGGCCCGCATCAAGGATAATAGAGAGGGGAAATTTTACGTAGCTCAGATGATCCTCACTCCTAATGCGGCTCAGATCATTTTCCCTCCGTACTGGGGAAGTATACAAGATCTTACCAATGATAAATTGGATCATGCAAGTTTCGTTTATGATTTGGATAGAGAAGCTAAAAAATCGGGACAACGTTTGAATATCGCGATGGTGGACTTTGCAGGCCCTCGTTTTTCACAATATGCTTTCGAAGCTTGTATGGATGTGAACGATTTGGAACCGAGATACTTTACTTTAAAAAGTAAACAATCCAATCTATGTTTAGATGTAAGCAATAGCAGCACTGAGAATAATGCTCGTGTTCAAGTTTGGAATTGTAACGGAACTAACGCTCAAAAATGGTTCTATGAACATTCCACAAGTTATCTCAGAAGTAAATTGAATACTGACAAGTGTTTGGATAATGGGGCGGAGAATTGGAACGGAGGAAAAATCGTCCTCTGGGATTGTAAAGATATGAATAATATGAGATTCGATTTTTACGACGATTCTATGCGAGTTAGGCAGAATCAATCCATCGCGGTGGATGCGAACGGTTCTACCAGCGGTTCCTTGGTCAGTCAATGGACCTGGCATGGCGGAAATAATCAACGTTGGGAGAAAAATTACGAATCTCCTTACTTCGCTTTGGTTAACCAAGCCTCTAATCTCTGTTTGGATGTAAGCAATAGCAGCACTGCAAACGGAGCAAGGATCCAAGTTTATAACTGTAACGGAACGGATGCTCAAAAATGGTATTACGATGCAGGAAACAGTTTCCTCAGAAGCAAACTGAATCCATATAAATGTATGGATAACGGTGGAGAAACTCGTAACGGAGGAAAGATCGCTCTCTGGGATTGTAAGGACATGAATAATATGAGATTCGATTTCGTGGGAGATACTATCCGAAATCGTATCAATTCGTTATATGCTGTAGACGCTTCAGCGAATAGCAACGGCTCTTTGGTTCACCAATGGGAATTCCATAACGGCAGCAACCAACGCTGGAAAAAATCATATTAATTCTAAGAACGAGGGGATCTATTTGATTCCCTCGTAATTGTACATCCAATCCTGTCCTTTCTTAGCGAAACTTGGTAAGGCCAGGGTTAGGATCCTATCTCTGATCCAACAACCCACAGGACTCAGCTTTTTCTTTCTGTTCCCATTCCTTCTAGATTCCTCTATAATTCTTTCTACTCTAGGTCTTCTGATCGTTTCGAAATCCCTAAACGCTTTCTGAATCGAATCGGATCTTTCTAAAAGTAAAAATAAAGTATGAGAATCTTCCAAAGCCATAGAAGCCCCTTGGCCGGTATGTGGACTCATTACATGAGCTGCATCGCCTATTAACAAAATTTTTTCGTTTCCCCATTTAGGAAGACTTCTCAGGTCGTGAACATTCCCTTTTAGGATAATGGAAGAAGCCTGGATTATTCTTTCTATAGGATCGTGCCATCCTTTATGTATTTCTAATATTTTCTCTTTCCAAGACCGATCGTCTAAGGAATTCATTTCTTCTCTGGATAGTTCCTTATCTCGAGGAATATTACTCCACCACATCCAGGAAGTATCTTCCGTATTTCCGCAAGCAGCGAAACCGAAAAAACCTTCCGGTCCGAAAGTAAAATGTATCGGTCCTCTTTTAGAATATTTTTCGGGGATCACATTCGCGGGAACAAATCCTCCCGCATTTAAAATTCCAGTATATTCAGGTTTTGGAAAATTAGGAAAAAGAAAACTGCGGACCTTGGAATGATTCCCGTCTGCTCCGATCAAAAAATCACCCTCAGCAATACTGCCATCCTCGAATTTTGCGATCACTCCTCCATCTAAAGGAAACTCAGCATGTGAGAATTTTTTTCCATACTCGGTCGGAATTCCTTCCTTCTCCGCCGCTTCCAATAAAAGAAGATGGAATCTTGCGCGGGAAACCACGATCGCCGGTTCTCCAAATTGTGTAACGGAACCGTTAGGGATCATTGCAAGTACCCTTCCGGCATGATTTCGGAAAATCAATTCGTCGGAAACCGTTCCTATCCTCAACATTTCAGAAGTCAGACCTAATTCTCTGATCACCTTCATTCCATTAGGTGCAATTTGAAGAGCACCTCCTATATCTTCCGCCGGACGAGAATAGGATTCCATTAGGCGGACTCCATACCCTGCCCTTTTTAGAAATAATGCAAGAGAAGGTCCTGAAATTCCGGATCCTACGATTATAAAATTGGGTCTCTCCCCTTTCATATTATCCTCCGAATGCGGTTTTGATCACCGTGAAAGCTGAGACCAAGGAATAAGCCGGAATTTCGTTCTTGCTATTTTCTGCCATGTTTGTTCTCCTTAGATCGAATTAACTCGACGATTAATTATCTTGATTATCGAGATATTTGACGGTCAAAATAATTGCAAGACAAAAAAATCCCAAAAACGAAGCCCGAATTGATGGAATCCATTATGACCGATTCCAAAAACCTGAGCACTGTATCTATTTTGTTCCACCAGACGATCGCAGATCGGCTTGGGCTACATATCACGGACCACAAATGTGTGGACTTTTTATTTACACTGGGTCCCCAAACTGCGGGAGAGATCTCTAAAACAATGGGACTTAGCACCGGTGCCGTAACTTCTCTCATTGATCGGTTGGAAAAGAAGGGGCTTGTGGAACGTAAGAATGACCCGAACGACAGAAGAAAGGTGAGAATTTTTCTAACCCAGGACATGGCGGCTATGCAAAAAATCGGAAGCCTATTCGAAGGTTTAGCCAAATCCGTTTGGGAACAGCTCTCAGGCTATACGGCTGAAGAATTAAAGATCATCTTGGATTATACTCGCAAATCGATCCGGATCATGGAAGAAGAGAGAGAAAAACTCTTACAAAACCGACCGAAT
The DNA here is from genome assembly GCF_040833995.1 of Leptospira sp. WS58.C1. Classification (NCBI taxonomy): domain Bacteria; kingdom Pseudomonadati; phylum Spirochaetota; class Leptospiria; order Leptospirales; family Leptospiraceae; genus Leptospira; species Leptospira cinconiae. Next base: position 542,286 of record NZ_CP162137.1, on the reverse strand, counting down.
ATATAAGCCCTCGGAGTCTTGAAATCCACACGGCCTTTTACGAAACCTTTTAGAAAGATTCTACTAAAGCGCCGATATTTTTAAGCTTGCTCAACTAGCCGATCTTGCGGAACAATTCTGCGAAAACTTTTAGAACGAAACGAATTCCTAGTTTTTCGGGAAATTTTAGGGGAGGAAAGGATGAAAGCTTTAGTCACAGGAGCAAGCGAAGGGATCGGAAGAGAATTCGCGAAACAACTTGCTGCAAAAGGTTATATGATCACCGCAGTTGCAAGGAATGAAGCAAGACTTAAACAGCTGATGGATGAACTTGGAAAAGGTCACAAATTTATCGTTGCCGACTTGTCCGACCCGAAATCGACCGCAAAGATCCAAAAGGAATTAGAAGAAAACCATTACGATTTATTAATAAATAACGCGGGATTCGGCGTGTACGGTCCTTTTCATAAGGCGGATTTGCCCAGATTACAGGCGATGACCCGTCTTAATATCGATTCACTTGTCTCTTTATCGTATTCTTTTTTAAAAAATTCTAAAGAAGGAGATTCTTTGATGAATATTTCTTCTACTCTGGGACTTGTTCCTATGCCTTCCTCGGGTGTGTATTCTGCGACAAAAGCATTCGTAACTTCTTTCAGCGAGTCCTTATGGTACGAACAGAAAAAAAGAGGTGTCTATGTTATGGGGCTTTGCCCTGGAGTGACTGTTTCCAACTTTTTCGAAAGAGCGGGAGGAGATCCGAAGGATTTTCCGAAAGCGATCGCTCAATCTGCGCAAACTTTGGTGGAATACGCTTTAGCAGCTTTGAAAAAGAGAAGTTCCCCCACTGTGGTTTCCGGACTTCCTAATAAGGTTTTAGTAAAAGTCTCTAAGCTGATCGGAAGAAAGGCCACAGTTAGACTGATGGGAAAAATGAGGTAAAATATAAGATGACATCCCCTTTTTTTGGAGAATTTTTAGGCACGTTCGTGCTCATACTTCTGGGAGATGGAGTAGTAGCCGGGGTTTTATTAGAAAAATCTAAAGCAAAGGATTCCGGATGGATCGTGATCACGGCTGCATGGGCATTCGCCGTAATTTTAGGGGTTTTTATAGCCAAAGCATTCGGGAGTGTTGATGCCCATTTGAATCCTGCAGTTACATTAGCTTTTGCGGTACAGTCGGGAGAATATTCAAAAATCCCAATATACATTCCTGCTCAACTTATCGGGGCATTCTTAGGAGCGGTAGCAGTATATCTACATTATCTTCCTCATTGGAAAGAAACTAAAGATCCGGGAAAAATTTTAGCCGTATTCTCCACGGATCCGGCCATATCCAATCCGCCTTCCAACTTTATCAGCGAATTTTTAGGAACATTCTTATTAATTATCGGAATTCATTCCATCTTCTCCGCTCAGATCGCGGATGTAACTACGCCGATCGGAGTGGGATATGTAGGCGTTTTGGTGTGGGTAATCGGACTTTCTATGGGAGGGACCACAGGATACGCGATCAATCCCGCGAGAGATCTAGGGCCTCGATTGGCGCATTATATTCTCCCTATCCCGAACAAGGGAAGATCCGGATGGAGGTATGCATGGCTTCCCATTCTTGCTCCTTTAACTGGGGGGATAATTGCAGGCATCTTCTTGAGAATTATATTATGATCTTTATAACCATTTTTTAAAAAAGGGAAGATACGATTTTGTATTATTCAAAATTACAAAATTGTCTTTCCTTAACGACTTGGTAGTATCTAATCGACGGTATGAAATTATTTAATATAAAACAAACATTCTTAATATTCTCTTTGGTCTATCTATCTTGCTCTGGAGAACAGATCCGTAACAAACCGTTAGAAGGTGATCTGGACCTACAAGGCCATAGGGGAGCAAGAGGTCTGAAACCGGAAAATACTTGGCCGGCATTCGAAGAGGCGCTTTCCCAAGGAATGACCACACTCGAATTCGATACCGTTCTGACCAAAGATCAAAAAATCGTAATACATCATGATTCCGAACTGAACCCTGCCATTTGTATTAAGAAAGACGGATCAGAGATAGTTCCCAGATCCATCTACGAATTGACTCTTGCGGAATTAAAAGAACTGGATTGTGGGACCAAAAAAAATCCTAAGTTCCCGGAGCAGATCTCCGTTCCAGGCACGGAACTTCTGACCATCCAAGAATTTTTTGAAAAAATACAAACCTGGGAAAGGACTGGAAAAAGAAGGCAAATCCCTAAATTTAATATAGAAACCAAATTTCCCAATGATGCTGAGTCTCAGGTCTCGAATGAAATATTAGAAGCGCATGTAAATCTGCTGATCAAAGCGATCGAAACAGCTAAAGTTACTGATCGCACCACGATCCAATCTTTTTATCTTCCTGCTCTCTCTTTGGTGAAAAAGAAAAATCCTAAGATCAAAACTTCCGCGTTATTCTCCCTCACCTATCCCCAAGGAGCCGCTATGAAATTCGGGCTCGGTAATTCCAGAAGGGAACTTGTTTTAAATCAAACCAAAGAGGTAAAAGCGGATATTATTTCTCCTTATTTCTTATACGTGACGGACGAATTCGTTTTCCAGGCTCATTCTTCGGGAATTAAAGTGATCCCTTGGACCGTTAACGATGCGGAAGAAATGGAAAGATTAATTAAAGCAGGTGTGGACGGAATTATTACGGATTATCCCGATAGATTGAACTCTGTTCTTAAAAAACATTAGACACACTTCGGGTTCTGCTTATCCTAACGGGAAGTGAAGCGGTTTCTTTTACTTCTTTCCACTTTTTGCTTTTGTTTCTCTTTAGAAGCTGCGCCGATCCGGGACGGAGTATTACAAATTTCCTCTCAGGATCTTACGGAACATTCCGAGCTCATTCCGTTAAACGGAAACTGGCAATTCATTTACGGCGAGTTTGTTCCTCCGGAAAAAAGTTCCCAAACAAATTGGGACTTTTTATCCATTCCAAATTCTTGGCAGGACACTAAAAAAGGAGAACGAATACTTCCGAGAGAAGGCGCGGCCAGTTTTCGTTTATCCATTATTTTCCCGGAAGAAGATCTGAAAAAAGAGATCGGCCTATTTATGCCGGACTTCGCATCCGCTTACAGATTATACTATAACGGAAAGCTAATATATTCGTCGGGCACTCCGAGTCTGGAACATTCTTCCGAAATCCCTAGGATCAAATCCGTATATTTACCTTTAAGGATAGAGAAGGAGAATACGGAAATTTTAATCCAAGGTTCCAACTGGATCAATAATTTCGGAGGTTTCTGGCAGGTTCCAAAATTGGGAACCTTAGGGGCGATTTATAGGGAAAAACTGATTACGCAATCCAGAGAATCCTTTTTGTTCGGAGGACTTCTTCTTATCGGACTTTACCATACCGGTCTTTTTCTTTTTAGAAGGAAAGAAAGATCGGCTTTCTATTTTGCATTATTTACGTTTTTATTAACTTTACGAGTAGCGTTGATCGGAAACAGACTAGTACTGGAAATTTTTCCCGACTTTCCTTGGGAGTCCGTTTTTAGATTGGAGTTCTTCTCCTTCTATACTGCGGTTCCGATCTTCTTGATGTTCCATCGCTCCTTATTCCCGGAGGATACGTTCTCATGGGTGCCCGCAGCCGCTTGGGTATTAGCGATCGCTTACAATGTCACCCTATTATTTCCGATCGGATTTTTTACAAGTATCGTAGGTCCTTTTCAGATCGTAACCGGCATAGGCCTGTTATATGTTCTTTTTACCGTTTGTTTGGGAGTTTGGAGAAAAAGAGAAGATTCACTCTTATTCCTCATGGGATTTTTTGCATTCGGGATCACGGTAGGAATAGATCTACTTTGGGACAAATTGAATCTTAGAGGGATCAATCTTTCTCCTTATGGACTTCTAGTTTTTACTCTTTCCCAATCATTGGTGCTTTCCAGAAAGATCGCAAGAGCATTCCGAAAATCCGAAATACTCAGCGAAAATCTAAGGATCACAAACAGTGCGTTAAATATCCTAAAGGATAATTTGGAAGTTCTAGTTCGGGAAAAAACGTCCGAATTGAATCATTCCCTGGAAAGAATCCGAAAAGATCTACTCGTAGCCCAAAGAATACAGAAAAAACTTTTCCCTGAAAATGTAGAGTCTTATAAAGAATTAAAATACGCGGTAAAGTATCTTCCAAGAGACGAAGTAGGAGGAGACTTTTATGATATTTTCGAGGTTTCTCCCGGAGTTTATCGGATCTTTCTTGCGGATGCGACAGGCCACGGAGTACAGGCAGCGTTAGTCACCATGGCTATCAAAGCCGAGTACGAAGGGATCAAGTTCGGAGCAAAAGATCCGGGATTCTGCTTGGATCTTTTGGACGACAAGTTCCAAAGAAAGTTCTCGTCTTTAGGGACCATATTCTCTTCCATCATCGTGGATATTTATGCAAGAGAAAATAGGCTTGTTTACGCATCCGCGGGACATCCCGATCAGATTTTGGTACATTCTTCTAATCTTACGAACTTGAGAAGGACAGGCGCTATTATAGGTCTTAAAAACAATAAAAGTTATGAAAACCAAGAGATGGATTTTTTTAACGGGGACAGGATGTTCCTTTTTTCGGATGGAGTATTTGAACAATTCAATTCCAAAAAAGAAGCCTGGGGGGAATCCAGGCTCAGGAATCGGATCTCGGAACTTTCAAAAGAACCGATCGAAAATATCCCGGACATGGTCATGAAGGATTTGGACCTATGGTTAGAATATTCTCAACCGCAGGATGATATCAGTCTGATAGCGATAGAAAGGGTCTAACTATATCGATTTTTCGTAACACCAAGCGGTTTCGTCGGAAGCCCATTTTCCGAAAGAATCGATACGAGTATATCCGTGTTTTTCATAAAAACGTAATGCTTCCGGCTGAGGCGCGCCCGCTCTCAATCGAATGGATTTAAATCCGTTTTGTTTTGCAAATAACTCCGATTCGTTGATCAGTTTGGAAGCGAGTCCTGTTCCCCTAAATTCGGGATCCACGTACATCACATCCAATTCCGCAATCGAATCATTCCAAGGTGTGATCGCAATACTTCCGATCGGCCGATTGTCCAGTTCGGCGATCCAAAATCCATATCTAGGACCTTTAAAATATTCACCCTTCATCGGGTTCGGCGCTTGAAAACCGTATCTGGACTGTATTTCTTTCCATAGTGCATCCATCATTAAGATAGCGGAGTTTGTTTCAGGGTCTTGTAGTCTGATCTTTATTTTAGGATCCATTTTATTTCCAATTCCTTAGTACCGTTTCGGATTCTGATTTACGAAATATTTTTACCGTGAACTTATAGTCGTCGTTTCGAATTCCGAAAGAATTATTTCTGGAATACAAAACTTGAAAATAAAAAATATGACAGTCCCCAAAAAGTCCGCACTTCAATTTTTACTTTTTACATTACTCATCGATTTTATCGGCTTCGGGATCATTATCCCGGTAGTACCCAATCTTTTAAAAGACATGTTGCAAGGGGACCTGAGTAAAGCGGCGGTTTATGGAGGCCTTCTATCCTTCACTTATGCGATCACTCAATTTTTTTGCGCTCCTATCATAGGCGGTTTAAGCGATAAATTCGGAAGAAGACCTGTTCTATTAGCATCTCTCTTCGGATTAGGTATAGACTACGCATTCTTAGCATTGGCTCCCAATGTATTTTGGCTATTCGTAGGTAGGATTATTGCGGGGATCACGGGAGCTAGTTACGGAGTCGCGGGCGCAATCATCGCGGATATAAGCCCGCCTGAAAAAAGATCCCAAAATTTAGGGTTAGTAGGAATGGCATTCGGTATGGGATTCATTATCGGTCCCATCATCGGAGGTTTGTTTTCCGAGTTCGGCCCGAGAGCTCCATTCTGGGTTGCCTCTTCTCTTTCTCTTTTGAACTGGGTGTATGGATTTTTTGTTTTGCCTGAAACTCTCGCAGAAGAGAACAGAAGAAAATTCAATTGGGTTATGGCGAACCCGTTCGGTTCAGTGGTAGGACTTGTCCGTTATCCTGGACCCTTAAGCGGTTTAGTACTTTCTTTGTTTCTAATATTCGTAGCGAACCATTGTATGGAGACCAGTTGGTCCTATTTCACTATGAACAAATTTAAATGGACCGCCGCAAAGATCGGATTCTCTCTCGCCGTAGTCGGAGCCTCACTTGCGGTTGTGCAAGGCGGACTACTCAGGATTATCATCCCTAAACTGGGACAAAAAAATTCGGCCTATCTGGGGATTTTTGCAAGAGTAGTAATGAGTGCGTTATTCGCATTTGCTTGGGAAGAATGGATGCTGTATGCGTTACTCGTACCCTTTTCCTTTTGTTTTATCGCGACTCCTGCGATCCAAGGTTATATTTCCAATCATGTTTCTCCCACACAACAAGGAGAATTTCAGGGAATTATGAGCAGCATGATGAGCCTTAGTTCCATCTTAGGCCCTTTGCTTATGAGTTTCGTTTTTTCTTATTTTACTAGAGAAGGTATGCAGCCTTATTTTCCGGGAGCACCCTTTATCGTGAGTTCTTTTCTTGCGATCCTCAGCTTAATGATCGCAATTATTTCTTTTAAAAAGGAAAAAATCAGAGTAGGAGAAAAAGTGGGAGAATGATCTATTCTTCGTCTTCCTCGAGACCCAAATAAAATAACGCCCAAAGGGTATCAAAAAGGATCTGCATTAACAACGCAAATCTTTCCTCCCTGTCTTCTACGTTCATGAAGTCCTCGATCAGGAAGGTAACAAAAGGTTCTAGGATCCTTCTCTCCTCAAGATCCGGAATAGAATTCAAACTTTTGACGGAAAATTCCTTCTCAACAGGAACATTATGAAAATTTAAACGACTGTTTATGACAAGAACGGCTATCTCCAGAAGTTCCGCGTCGGACATCGTTTTTACGCCTGCGTCATTTAATCCGGAAAGAAGCCCAGAAATCGCCTCGTCAGTGATCTCCTCGCTTCTTTCCTCGTCTTCGTCGCTGTAAGCCTCCGAAATTGCGATAAGCACCGCAGTGGCTTGGTCCCAAAAATAAGACAAGGCTTCGTCCAAACGTGCCTCATCTTCTTCCGTTAATTCCCTTTTGAACCCGGAGTCTAGATCATCGTAAAAAGGTTCGGGATCATCAGTCTCACATGCTGCGGAAACGAATGTGCGGACAGCGATCCAGAACGGGGACTTTTGGTGTCCTATGCGAAGAATTTCCTCCGCATATCTTGCGACCGAGGTTCTCCAATCGGAAAGGGAATAGGAAGGGATCTCCATATTCAAATACTCTAGTTATACTCCAAACTCGTCGACACTATAAATCTTTTCGTTCTATTTTTTAAGAAGAAATTTCGGTAGGGTCTTTACTTTACTCTTAGATTCTAGTTGCCCCTTCTTAAAAAGGATCGAATATTTCCTTATGAGCATTGATGAAGATTATGATTTTCCGAGATTCAGTTCCGATTCGAATCTAGGTCATTATGAAAGCTGGTTCGTAAGAGGAAATCACCCGCTCCGTCCGCTTGCAATTTGGATCCGCTATACTATTTTTTCTCCGAAACATTCTCCCCAAAATTCCATAGGAGAATTATGGGCGATCTATTTTGACGGCGAGAACGGAAAACATTATGTTTCCAAGTCGGAATATCCTATCTCAGAATGCAAATTTTCAGGAGATCCATTCCAAGTCAGGATCGGTTCTTCTGTCCAGGATCATAAAGGACTCCAAGGAAAATCAGGAAACAAACACGGTTCTACGAATATAGAATGGGAGCTTAGCTTTTCCGGCGGGGATAAACCTCTTTTCCTTTTTCCAAAAGATCTTTATTCCGGGGGCTTTCCCAAAGCGAAAGTTTTAGTCGGAAAACCTTCCTTATTACTTAATGGATTTATAAAATTAGAAAATATTAAAATAGAATTAAGAGACTGGAAAGGGAGCCAAAATCACAACTGGGGCTCCAAACATACGGACCAATATGCTTGGGGACAAGTATCGGGTTTTGACGGAGAAGAAGGATCCTTTTTGGAGTTGGCTACTGCAAAGATAAAAATAGGCCCTATATGGACCCCTGCAATCACTCCAATCGTTTTACGTTTTCATGGACAAGAATACGCACTGAACGGGCTGTTCTCCTCTTTCGGAAGGGCAAGCTATCGGTATTTCGATTGGAAGTTTCATGCTTCTTCCGCTGAGATCAAAATTGAGGGCAGAATTCACGCGGATAAAAAGGACTTCGCCTGCCTACGTTATGCGAATCCTCCCGGTGGCTGGAAGTTTTGTTTGAATAGTAAAATAGCGAGAGCCGAAGTTTTAGTCCAGAGAAAAGGAGAAACTTCTCCCCTTCGTTTAAGATCTGCCAGAAGTGCAGCATTCGAAATACTTACTGAAGATCCTTCTCATGGTTTACTCCCTGAAGTTTAAGAATCTTTCTCTCCCGACCTTTTTCCGATTGACCGGGTTCCCTTTCTCAAAAATTTTGAGATTCAACCTCAGTTTCGTGTAGTCCCAAAGGATTAGTTTCTCTGGATGAACGAAGTCAAAACGGGATTTTATGCAAAAAAATTCCAAGGTGGCCCTGAGATGGAATGGTGAACTAGGAAAAATTCCTTCTTGACTTTTTTTGAGACTTATTCTCACTTGCAAAATCAAGCCGGTGCCTATCCCAGGAGCCGGAGGGAGTCATCCCCACAGTTCATCTCTGGCCCCGGCCGGATTTTTTTCCGGACCGGGGATTTTTCCCAAATTTAAAGGAGATTTCGATGCGAAACATCCATACAAAAATATTATCAGTTCTGTTTAGTATTCTTCTATTCGGTTCCCTGATTTCTTGCGAGGGTCCGGGTAGCGATAATTCCGCCGCGGCACTTTTAGGTTTAGATATCCCGGCTAGCGCGACCAAATCCCAATTTCTAAATCGATATGCGGATCTTGCCTTCGAGTCCTACACCCAAGCAGAATTGGATGCATCGACTTTAGCGGCTGCGGTCACTACTTTCGATTCTAACACAAATCCAAGCGCCTCCGATCTGACCAACCTTAGAAATCTCTGGGTAAAAGCTCGTGCAAGCTATTTGGTCACCGAAGCTTTTCGTTTTAGCCAAGGCCCTATTGACACCGATACAGTGCTCGATTGCGAGCCTACAGGTTCCGTATCTCAGCCTCATGACTGTGAAGGTCTTTTGAATGCATGGCCTTTGGATGAGGACGCGGTTGATTCGTATATTAACGATGGCGGAAACAGCGTCACAAGTTTTGCCTCTATCTACGGGGAGATCGGCGATACTAACTTGGGTGGAGAACCGGAGCCTCAAGAAGATAAGATCGTATTAACAGGATATCATCCGATCGAATATTTACTTTGGGGAAAAGATACAAGTAGTACCGGCGCAGGGAACAGAGCTGCGAGCGATTTTGCCGATGCTACCACTGACGGCGCTAGACGCAGACATTATCTTAAAACGATCACCGACAGATTAGTAGTTCATCTTGGCTTGATCAAGGACCAGTGGGATCCTGCGAATACCGGAAATTATAGGGAGACTTTTTTAGACTCAGCGAATGTGAATATTTCCGTTGGGAATATTTTCCAAGGATTAGGTTCTTTTATGGCAGGAGAATGGGGAGGCGAACGCCTTACTGGAGTCATCGGAGAGACCCAAGAAGAAGAACACTCTTGTTTCAGCGACACTACTAAAGCGGACTTCTATTATGACGCACAAGGTGTATTGAATATCTGGACCGGAAATTATACCATCCAAAAAGGCGTAAACATCAGCACTGGACCGGGACTTTCCAATATATTAAGTTTTAGGCAACAAGGTGCAATCCAATCCGAGATCGAAAGTTCCAGAAATATTTTCTGTATCAATCTTTCCGATACGGAATCCGAAGATCCTAACTTTAGAACAAGCTGTCCTTCCGGAAGTTTAACTCATAGATTCGACCAAGCGATCTCTTCTGCGGATAGCCAACACGGAATTTTGGTAAATGTTCAGAGATTAATCGGTTCTACATTGAACAGGGATTTTGTGGCGGCTGCCGCAGCCATCGGGTTCTCAGTAGTTCCAGAATGATGAAAGGTCTTTAGTTAAACTACAGGTTCGGTCCCTGTGAAAACTTCCGAAAAATATAAAAATATGAACTGTGATAAAAATTTAAACTTCGATTCCGGATCCGCAAATCCGGAATCGAATCTCTCTCGGGGACGTTGGACCAAAACGATCCCGATCTTAACCTATATTTTACTTAACGTTCAATTCTGCGGCGGAAAAGAAGGAACGGATCCTCTTGGAATCGCAGCGGTCATCGCGAGCCAAACAAGTATCGCGCCCGATCCAGGCGAAGCCTTCTCCGGAGGATACGGTACCCGATTTATTTCCAACCCGACCTCTTTCGATACTCCTGTCGTAAACTTGAGTTCGGACGGGATCCAATTCAATACGGGAAATAACTTTTTTAATAGGGCTTGGGTGGCGGAAGGTAACAGTGCTTCCGCCGGTTTAGGACCGACTTTTAATACGAGTTCCTGCCAGAACTGTCATGCAGGAGACGGAAGAGGAGCTCCGCCCGATAGCGGGTCATTATTCGGCTCCGTCGGGATTCTGATACGACTTTCAAAAGTAGGGGTTTCCGATCCGACTACAGGCGGGCCTGTCGGTTTGGATTCTTTCGGCCTACAGCTGAATCATAAAGGGATCGGATGCACTTCTCCTTTATCTTACGATTCCAATTTTAATTGTATCGGTTCGACAGGACCGAATTTTACTCCACCGGAGGGGAACGTTTCCGTTTCTTATACGGGCACAACTGTCGTCCGAAATTATACGTCAGGCGGAACAGTAACTTTAAACACTCCTATATATTCTTTTAACTGGAATGTGAACTTCGGAGGAGCCCCTTCTTCCTTTCATTTTTCCCCCCGAACCGCTCCTATAATCCCCGGTTTGGGTCTATTAGAAGCAATTCCCGAATCAACTATCTTGGGCTGGGCCGATCCGACCGATTCAAATGCGGATGGAATATCAGGAAAAGTGAATATGGTTTGGGACGCAAAAAATCAGAAGAAGGTTCTTGGACGTTTCGGCTGGAAGGCAAACGAGCCTAATTTGTTCCAACAAAACCAAGGAGCTTTTTTAGGGGATATAGGGATCACAAGTCCGTTATTCCCTACGGATAATTGTCCAACGAATCAAACACAATGTTCGGCTGCTGCTTCCGGAACTGTAGATCCGGAAATCACTGCGTCCATTGCAGAGTCGGTGAATTTTTACACCAAATTAGTCGCAGTTCCTGCCAGAAGGAATTTATCGGATCAGGATGTGATCGACGGAAAAACAATATTTTTGTCCATCAAATGTGACGCATGTCATAAACCTCTCGTTCTTACCGGGAATGTTCCGGGGCTTCCGGAACTTTCATACCAATACATCAAACCTTATACGGACCTACTATTACACGATATGGGTCCTGAACTTGCGGACGGAAGACCAGATTTCGATGCGGACGGACAAGAATGGAGAACTCCTCCTCTTTGGGGACTAGGCTTGATCCAACAAGTAAACGGACATTTAAAACTTATGCATGATGGAAGAGCCAATGGGATAGAAGAAGCAATCCTATGGCATGGAGGAGAAGCCGACGCAGCGCGTACAGGTTTCCAAAATCTATCTCTCACAGACAGACAAAAGCTGATCAAATTTTTGGAATCTTTATAGGAGGATCTACGATGAGATCCATATCACCTTATTCTTTAATTAAAAAAACTTTATACTTTATTCTGGCATCGTCCTTTGTTTACTGTGGCGGCGGCGGCAAAGATCCATTGCTTTTTTTAACTGCCGGGCCTGGAAGTTCCGCTTTTTTAGAACATACCGGTAAATTCGTGATCATTCCGAGTTTGGAACAATTGACTACGGATACAGCGGCATTAGAAGCAGCTGCAGTCACTTATACCACTTCGGGAAGCACGAATGTGACGAATCTTGCAGCTCTGCAAGTAGCTTGGGACCAAGTGCGTGTTTCCTTAAAAAAAGTGGAGCCTTATTATTTCGGACCGGCCACGAATCCGAACGAGTATTATACAAAGATGGACGGTTTTATAAAATCAGGCGCAAGGCCAAGCAGTAACTTAGTAAATCAGATCCTAACAAGCTCGGTTACCGTTTGTACAGCGACGAATACCACTCTCAATAAGACCAACTTATCCGTTTGCCCTCCTAAATACAAAGGAATCGAGTCTTTGGAGATCCTACTTTTCGATTCCGATCTGAGCAGGACCACGATAGATTCGAACTCCAGCATCAATACCGCAAACATGGGAAATACGAGAAGAACGGATTATATCTTAGCTCTTGCCCAGGTGATCAACCAAGATGCATTAGATTTATATAATAAATGGCTTCCTACGGGAGGAAATTTCCTAAATGAATACATTAACGGAACCGGGATCCATTTTCGCTCTCAAGGAGAAGCTTTCGATACCTATATCCAATCCCTAGGAAATTTAGTGAATCAAATCCAAGATATTAAATTAGGGAACGCTGCATGTTTAAGTGTTTCTTGTTCCGGGGCAGGGAAAAGACAAGAGCCGGATCCGGTCTTTTTGGAAGCGATCTATTCCAGAGTTGCGTATAAAGATCTAAGAGATAATCTATTAGGGATCGAATTCGCTTACTTAGGTGATCCTGCAGATACGAAAATCAGCTCTATGTCCAAATTAGTCAGGGCCCAAAATTCTTCCTTGGATGACGAAATCCAAGCCGAGATCACAAACTTCAAAAATATGATCGATGTTAAGATCGGCGGTGGCGCGGATCTATATGCTGAGATAGACGCGGATGGGACCACTATGAACGGGACAAGCGTTATGACGAATGTAAAACCGATCTGGGATCAGGCAAAGATCTTAAAGAACCTGATGACAATCGACGCGTTCTCCGTTTTAGGGGTCCCGAATCTTCCTTCTTCCAACGACGGGGATTAATTCTTTTATAAAATGCTAATATATATTGTTTGAGATAAAAACGATATGTATTAGCGTTCCGTTCTTTTTACAATCCGTTAAATTTGTCTTGCCAAACATCGCCGATAGACTTTTCTCTATCGGACTATGTTTAATTCCCTATTCCCATTGATCGCTTTTACTGCCTGGACCATTCTCCTAGTACTTATAGTGGTATCCTTTCGAACAGTTCAGGTATTATCCGGAGCCAAAAAATCCAACGAGTTCCCTGCTTGGATACAACATGGCTCCGATCTGTATTGGAGGATCCATCGTGCTCATTTAAACTGTGTGGAAGGTCTTCCTGTTTTCGGAGTTTTAGTTTTGACGTTCATTCTTTCAGGATACCAAAACGACACTTTTGATCTGCTCGCTTGGATCGTATTCGGAGCCAGGATCCTGCAAACCGGAGCACATCTAAGTGGCGGCGGAGTTTGGAACGTGAACATCCGATTTACCGGGTTTATAATCCAATATATTTGTTTCACTGCGATGTTAGTGATATTAGTACGTACTATTCTTTAATCTACAAACAACCGGGAAGCCTTCTTCCCGGTCTGAACGCGACAGCGATGTGCAGACCTTTAGTCCGGGCCTTGCCCGGATGAGCGCGAAAGCGCGAAGTCGGAGCAGCGCGGTTCCCGCGAAGCGGGAAGTCGCCATAACCAATTTTAAAAACCTCTTGACCGTTGTGTATATTCAAGGTTAACCTTCGGAGATACATGGCATCCAAGTTCGATTATCTCCGCAAAAATCTGTATGCGATGGCGGAGCTATGTTTAGAACAAATCCTGATCCTGGACGACGCAATCGAACAGGAAAACCCGGACCTTGCCAAACAAGTTATCGAAAGAGACGATCTGATCGACAGTTTGGAAAAACAAAACGATAACTTATCCCAAAACGCAATCTTAGAAGCGATCGCAAACCGAAACTTACTCGGCATGGATCAAATCGATGGAGAAGTTGTACTCAAAAAAGATCCGTTACGATTCGCACTGTCTTCCATTCGTATCAACAGAAGTTTGGAAAGAATGGGAGACCAGATCGTAAACTGCGCTACCTGCTATAGAAGAGGGCTTCTTCCTAAAGGATTTTTCAGACAGGAAGAAATTTTGGACAAGATGCTCTCTAGGGTCGTGACCCTTGTAGGAATGGCAGTTGAATCCTTGGTGGAAGAAAAAAACAGATTTTACGGTTCGGTCCATACGGTGGAAGAAGAACTCAACAATCTATGTCATGCGGCATTTTTGAAATTCGTAATGGACCCGCGATTGGATAAAAACCAGTTTGCCGACTTATACAGAATTATATTGGGAATAGAAAGAGCGGGAGACTATGCGGTAAATATCGCAGAAGAATTAGTGCGATTGAACACAGGCATGGACATTCGTCATCTTTCGGATCCGGTACAAGTCACCGAAAAAACTAAAATCTCCTGAATTATATTAGAATATTTGAATTATTGCTGAACGCATACGACCGATTTCGCCACAATACAGAAGTCCGGAGTACCGGCGGATATGCCGCCGACGTTCGGATCTCCGGAGCTTGCAAAATTACCTTGCTCTAAATCGGAGTTGGAAGCCCATCCTTGGCATACATTTCCTGTAGTCCAATCCGTTTGTAAACCGGTCCAATACCCGGCACCAGTAGCAACAATCCCGCTTCCCGTTCCAAAAACAAATAAAGCGTTCGCATCCGTATCGAATGCTTTAGTAAAAGCACCGCTGTTAAAGTCTATATATTCTTTGTTAGGTTTTAATACCCAGTCGATCTTAGAAGGCATTGCTCTTCGCCAAGTTCCGGCTACTGCAAACGTTTTGTAAATTCCGGACGGAAGCCCGACCAAAGAGTCAGCTGCATTCTGACAAACAAAATCGGCAAAACCACCCGATCCGAAGTTCCCGGCAAAGGAGGGACTTGTAGCAAATAAGAACTTATCATTATCTTTCTGTAATATAGAATAAGGGATCGTTTCCGAATCCGGAGTAAGAATAAAGAAATCCGTGAAAAACTCATAAAAACTTAAACCGGGTCCTTGTAATGAGAGGTTTCCGCACCGTTCGTTTCGAGACCTTCTCCTTGATCTAGATAACTTTCCAATTCTTCTTTTAAACCGTGAGGAAGTTGAAGTCCCGAACTTTCTATCCTTTCGTTGTATTTACTGAAAGAAAATCTGTGTCTAGAAGTTCCCAGATACACACTCAAAGCTTCGGACCCCCATTCTAAAATGTCACGAATATATTCTTCGTTCTCTTCCAACTTCTCCGCGTATGGGATGAAGAGAGGTCGATTCACAGGACGACCTATAGTTCTATAAAATAAAAGTCTTCGGAGGACCTCGTGATCCTTCCAATTTCCGGTCTCAAGGGCTCTTTCCACCATTCTAAGATTGATACAATCCAAGAATTCGATCTTCAGATTTTCATTTTTCAATCTTCTGCGTAGACTTGCCTTGATCTCTTCGGATTCGTATAAAAAATTTGGACAATACTCGGGACATTCTTGGTCCTTATGCAAATCACAATAATGCAATAGAATACAATCGATATCGGAGGAAGGTTCAACGATCCCGAAATTGATCGAACCTAAAATTTCTACCCCTGTGCGAAAACCTTTATCCTCCAATTCCTTTAAAGCAATACGACATGCTTGCATTCTTCTTAAAGCTTCTTTCGTATCGTAGTTACGGTATTTGTTTTTTAGGGCTACGTATTTTTCAATCAAGTAGGTCATTCGAAAAGTTCTCGCAAATAGCGGTTCATACCGTTTAATACTATCTCCGGGATTTCATGTCCACCCGGAAATGCCAGTAACTCACCTACCCAGCCTGCATCTTTTAAGACCGTTTCTAATCTTTTCGCGGCAGGATAACCGAGCACAGGGTCCATTCTACCATGACTTTGAAAAAATTTATAGCCCGGAGTTTGTTTCGCATACCTGGACCAATTCGTTTCGTCCAGCAAAGTCCCCGACAGAATGACAAGACCTTTGGGCTTTTTTTCCGCTTTAAGAGTGATCTCCGTTGCAAGCATGGACCCTTGAGAGAAACCTCCCAAGATAATCCGGTCCATAGGAACATTTAAGGTTTGGATCATTTCTTCTATCTTTTGTTTGGCCTCGGCTAGACCCGCGGGATAACGTTCGAAAAGTTCCCGAGAACCTCCTGCGACCATCGCTCTTTGCAAAGCCTCCATATCGATCGGGAACCAAGCCTTGCCGTTATAACCAGGCATAATCGGAATATCCAAAATCCCTTCCGGAAAAATGAAGTTTGTTCCTTCCGGAACGTCCATATAGGAATATAAGGGAAGAAGGTCGAAAGCATTTGCACCATAACCGTGCAGAAAAATCACATAGGGTCCTTCCGGATCACCTTGGATACAAGCAGCTTTGACAGGACCTAGTTGGACGAGAGGGATATCATACATGATTTCCTTGTAAGGAAATCGAAGTGAATTGGCAATGTTATAATTTAAACGTGATCCAACTTTAAAGCCGTTTTCCTCGAAGATCGATCTCTAATTTATAATGTAGTGAGAATAAAAAACGTTTTCCCTACAACTCCAATCTGGTCCATTGAGTTAAATGAAAAAGACCCGGGATTGGCCGGTTATATATAATACGAAATCTCGATGCGAATTCTAATTTTTGCCATTCTTCTTCCCTTCTATTTTATCAATTGTGGGACTTATCTTCTTTTAAAAAACCAAGAACAAAACGACAATCCTGCGTTCTTAAATTTTGTTCAACTCACACTATTGGATTCCGCCATAGGGTTGGTGCACTATTGGCCCTTGGACGGAGACACAAAGGATATAGTTGGCGGCTTGGATCTAACGGCAACAGGTGGAGCCCCTATATTGACTGCGGATCGATTCGGGTTTCCAGGAGGAGCTTACTATTATAGCGGCGGGGGAGCTTATCACCAATCTTCGACTAACGGCCCCTCTTTTTTAAACGGAAATATTTCCTCATTTACGATCAGCGCCTGGGTAAAAGGAAAATTTCCTCCCGGGAGCAACGGAAGCGAATTTATCTATGTAAGTCAGGGCCCCGGGATAGGCCTCCAATTATATGCGCTCTCAGCAATTTCTTGTAGCGGAAGGCTCAGGGCATTCACGAACAATGGAGGCTCGGGAGATGTGGACGTAGGAACTGCCTGTGGACAGTATCCGGAAGACATCTGGTATCATATGGTCTTTACTTGGGATATCCAATCGCTGACCGGATCCTTATATGTGAATAACGTTTTGGTTTCTTCCGGAACTTTTGGAACCAATCGCCCTTGGGCTACAAATAGTTTTTTCCAATTGGGCCGCTCCGATATATCTTCTCAACTTTTCGAAGGCAGTGTGGATGATGTGAGGATATATAATCGGGTGATCTTTCCGGTTTCGAGTTTGTAGAAGCCCCGCCTCATAAAACACACAAAAGCGACTAACGCTTTTTCGCCGGTTTTGTTTTTGGTTTCTTTTTCTTTTTAGGTAATCGGTCTTGGACAGCTTTAAAATATTCGCAGACAAGATGATCCGACCAGGATATCGCTTTCCATCCTTCAAAATAAGCGATATGGCTTCCTCTTTTTGTATAAACATGGATCGAATTAGGAAGATTTTCCAACCAATGCAAATTTTCTAAAACATTCTGGTTTACGCAGATGGGATCGTCCTTTGCATTCAAAATCATAATTGGAGTTCGGATATTTTTCATTACCAAAGCTGGGTTCGAATACCGGTAATATTCTTCCTTGTCGTCAAAACCGGAGAGCGTGTGCAAACGATCCTGGAATTCACCCAAGGTTTTGGATTCCATGACTTCCTGAAATCCTCCAAGGGAAGATAAGGTTTCATAATGGCGTTTCAAAAAGTAATTTATGAGTCTTTGGCCCATGATCTTACTATAAACCGGATGAACCCTATGAAACGCTTTTTCGATATCATAGGCGGGTGAAATTGCAACCGCAGCATCCAATAAACTTTTCGCTCCCGATTCACCCAGGTAACGAGCAAGCAATCCGGAACCCGCGGAAATCCCCACTCCAAACAAAGGACTATTCGGAAATTTTTTCTTAATGTAGAGGAGTTGTTCTTTTAAATCCGAACTAGACCCCATCGTGTTTATTTGCGGTTTCGGAAGAGGAAGATTCCCATGTCCTCTCCTAATACAAACCACGGAAGCCCATTTCAATTGAGACCCGATCGCTTTCACGATAGATTTAACATCTTGCTCATCCCCGCTGATTGTATGGAAGACAATCGCGATCGGATCGGAATCGGTCTTTTTCTTTTCCTTAATATTGGACCAAGCAAGTCCAGTGACACCACCATCTTTCATTTTAAGATGTTCCAGCTTATCGTAATGAAAAAATTTGGAACGATGTTCTCTAAAAAGTAAGAGAGCCAACATTAGATGATTATTAAAACACCAGAATGTAGGAAAATATTTCCGAGTTAAACGGGGGCAATTTGCAAGTACACTCTTTACAAACTCTCCTTCACTGAACTGCAGAACAGGTTTTTCCACTACTTCCAGAAAATAATAAAATAGAAATGCGAGAATAAGAAATAAAACAAGATAAACAAAGACGAGGGGCGGTAGCATTCAATTATCCAAATGAAAATACTTTGGGAAAGATTGAATGGAGAAAGATTTGAGTCTATTACTTTATTATTTACCCAATCGAGTGATCAATAGAGAGCAAAATTCCCAAGGACTATTTGGTATGTAATCCCAATTGCTATGGGTTGTGAAACCGAGCTACTGAACGAAATGAAGTCAAGTAAATGATCAAATAAGTTCCAATGGTATCAACTCCAATATCTCCGGGAATTCACTGCTTGCGAACCCCGGAGACAAGGCATTCTGAAGTTTAGATAATTTCCCCGTTTGGTTTTAAGCCGCTGCAATTATCACTTGTAGCTACGGTTGTGCTCGGATCCAAAACCAAAAGTCCGATAATTTGAACGTCCTTTACGCATTTGTCTACATCTGATTGTTTATAGTATTTACTATCATCGATCTTTAAATACAAATCGGTAAGAAATAAATCGAGAGCGGTAATAATTCCTGCGTTAGCCGGATCCACGGATCCATAATATAAAATATTGGAAGTCGTCGCAGCCGCTTTAATTTGAGATCTCGCTTCGGAACCTTTTACACTATCCGAAAGACCCAGGGAATCTGCTACAACACAATTGGCAAAAGACAAAAGGGAAACCATCGCAACAAACAATATTTTTCTCATACATTTTCCTCATCGATAAACATTATGATATCGTTTTCAGAAAATCGATATCTACAATGGATAACTAGCAGAGAAGAATGTCGGACATTTGGTTCCCAAAAAATTTCCATTGTTGTCAAAAAAAAATTCGGAACAAATACGTTATTCGTGATTTTGACCAACTCATTTGTGGCGACAGGTAATACAAATGGGATATGGGATGGAAGAAGTTTGCTAAAGGGGGTAGTCTCCCCCTCGCTCCAGCCGCAATGGCGGCTTACGCTACCCAATCGAACGACCCGTAGGGAGTGAGATCCCCGAAGCGACTCCGATCGTTTTGTTTCAAGCGTATGGTATGGCTCATCCTACGGATGATAACGACTCGCTTCGCGGTCGTATGCTCGCTCTTAAAGTCGCTGCGCATGGATGACTGAGTAAAGCGAAGTAAAATTTACAATCAAACAAGCTGCAATGGAATCAACTCCATATCTCCAGGAATCCTCAGCTACGAACCCAGGACCGGATTTACCTTAAGCTATTTTTTTCGCACAGAGACACTAAGACACGGAGAGGTTATACGTTAGATTGTTCTCTGTGTCCGTCTGGAATTCTGTGTAAAATTTCTTTAGGGGTTCGCACAGAGACCACGGAGTTCACAGAGAAGGGAGAGTGGTTTGATTTTATTTAGCGAAGTCTATTTGGAGTTTACCGGTTTTAGGACAAGCTTTTTTGCTCCCCGCCTGCATGGGCGAACATGCGCAAAACCACCCACATGTAGGAGCTCCTACAAAATGGGGGCCGGATTTTCTAGTTGCAAAATTAGATATTTATGATACAGGATTTTTTATCGAACACTATAATCCGCCACCGTCCCCCTCCCAAGACGGGTGGGAATTTCTCCAAACGCACCCACGGAACCGAATTTCGAATCCGCGCGACTTAAAATCCACCACAGGACTTCCACGTTTCTTCTGGCTTCAATGGGTTCTCCTTTTTAAAATTTGTTTGGTCGAGATCTTTGGTCTGGATGGAAGGGATTTCTTTGGATTGCTAAATGTAAGAAAGATTTAGGATGTTATTAGGTGCTCACTATGAATGTAAAAAACTTTCGATCAAAAGCATAGAAAACGGAAAGAAAGTATTAGAGATCCTAACGCTGAAAAAGAGAAAATCTTGAAATTTAAATAAACAATTTAAATTTCATCCAAAAAACTTAGCAACATCATAATTAGCTATCGATTGAGCCAATTCTAAAGGGGAAACTCCATGAAAATTTTTAAGCTTAGGCTTTGCACCAGCTTTCAAAAGCAATTTAATAATATCCCCTTTACCTTCGTATTCAAATACAGCATTTGACAATGGTGTGTTTCCATTGGCGTCTTGAATATCAATTTTAACATTACTTTTAATCAGCGCTTGTACATTCTTGACCTGAAATCGATCGACTGCAAAATGCAAAGCTGCATACCCATCTTTATCTTGTGCATCTGCATTTGCTCCATTTTTCAACAAAATAGAAACAACTTCATCCAATTCTTCAATAATAGCAACCATCAGTGGAGTTCGTCCATACGAATCTCTTTCCTCAATCAATTGTTTTTTTGCAGCTAATTGTTTCACTAAAGCAATATCGTGTGATAATATTGCATCGTGCATTTCTAGAACTTCTTTCTTCTTCATTTTAATTCGAATTTATGACTCCGATTAGAACTCGGATCTTCTATTTGGTAATATTTTGAATTATTCATCTTGTCGTTAAATTCCTTCTGCGTCAATCCTTCTTTTCGTGCCTTTTCAGCTTCCCGTTTGAACTCATGTCCTTTTTTATGACCTAAATCGTATTTTCCCGATATTGGCTTTCTAGTGTTTGGGTCAATAAACTGGCCCTTAGAATTTTTTTTGGCGCGCCTTTCCACTTCCTTTCTGACAGCCTTTCGAATATAAGGTCTCCTATAACCAAATTGTTTATTTGATTTTTTTATTTTCCCTATTGATGAAGTTCTTTTGTTCTTAACAGACTTGGTAGCCTTCTTTATAGACCCCTTAACCTTCTCCTTAATTTTACTCGCTTTCTTCGAGAATTTAGAAACTCCGTCTTTAACCTTCTTCCCAATACCGGATTTCGAAAGTTTTTCAAATGCAGCACCTGCGAGTTTTTTACCAGCTTTACCTACAATTTTAGCAGCTTTTCCGCCAAGGGCACCCTGGAGACCCTCTCCCGCTGATTGTTTATAATCTATATTAGAGAAACCTTTGGTCAATCCCTGATGAAGTGCATCTTCCACCGCTGCACCAACTGCCATACCGCAGGTAGGACCGCAGGTTGCCGTAGCTACCCCTTGCGCAAAACCACCTCCGGCCGTTGCAAGGTATTTTTCTTTCGGGCTAACCTGTCCGGTAACAAGGTCGGTTCCTGCTTGGAAAGCTACGTTTACGACTGCGCCTGCAGCTCCTGCAATTAGGTGAGCAACAATATGCCCTGTCGGATCCTTATAAAGGATCGGATTTCCTCTTACGTAAGAAAACCTATTCCATGCTTGTGTATCGTTTTCTCCCGCAATAATCGTGTCCGCGGTGAGAAACCTGGCAAGAGCTGGATCATAATATCTTGCATTATAAAAATAGAATTCGGATTCTCTATCTAGTTCCTGAGAGTTATATTTGGGCGCGAGATCGGTATTCCCGACCTGGACAAACGTTTCTCCATAAGGTTGGTATTCGTTTCTAGTTAAGGTATGTGCTTCTTCATCTAATACATGAGATACCGAGTCTACCTGATCATTCAGGTAATATAATGTAGCTCCGTTTTCGGCAATTGCTGCGATCCGTACCCCGTTCAGGTATACGTTATTGATCGAAGCAAGTATGTTATTTTCTTCTGAATATTCGAGTCCGTAAAATTTATTCGGATAATATAGTTCGCTGTTTCTTGAAACCGCTCCGCTTGGAATAAGTGCGCTTTTTCGAATTCTAAATCCCCCCTCGTCGTACCAATATCTTCCGAGTATTGCACCATTATGATCTGTGATCCTTTTGATCCTGTTTTCCGCATCGTATTCTAGATTTTTCGTAAGGTCCCTAGTATTATTCCTCTGGGTAATCATATTCCCAGCCGGATCATAGGTCATGATTTGGGATTCATTTCCGTTTTGGCTGGAATCGATCTGAACTACCTGATGGTTAACATATTGGTAGGCCTGCTCGTCGATTAAGTTCCCATCCGCAGGATTATGTTTTCTTTTGGCAGTTAAGTTCCCATTCTTTGCATAAGAATAAGTTTGGTGGAATTTTCTGGGGGAAGGATCGGAAGTTTCCGTATAAGTCCCGGTAGCGGAAATTAGCCTGCTGATCCCATCATAATTATAATTGTATAATGTAGAAAAATCCGAAGTGGTATTTTCTATTCGTTCTATACTATTCTTACTATTGAAGGAATAGACCGCATTTTGGAGGGTTTTTGTCGTCCCATCTACCTCGGCGGAAGATTGGATTTTTGTGAGCCTCGCTTTTACATCATATTCGTAATTTGTCTGGGTCCCGTTTCCCAGTCGGAAAGATGCAGTCTGTCCGTTTTCATTATAAGTGATATTCTCTACGATAGTTTTGTTGCAAAACCCGGGAATGACTCCGTTCGTATTAACTTGAACGGATAATCCGTTGATATACCCCTCGCTTCCATACGTATAACAAGCTTTTAAACGAGTATGGTTAACCGGATGTTCCGGATAATCTATGCTGATAAGCCTATCTAATAGATCGTATTTATATTCAGTGACATAGGGACCGTTTACTCCTTCCAAAGGAATATTTTTTAAAGTCCTTACTTCTTTTTTGGTCCTCCCTAATTTATCATAACTGAATTTTTTAGTTTGATTGGAATCTTCAACGAATACCAGTTTCCCAAGCGAGTTTTCGCTGCCGGAATAACTGTCATAGGTAAAATAGACGTCCTCATCCGGATAATGGCGTGCAATTACTCTTCCTAGCGAGTCGTATTCAAAAGTTGTAATTAGCCCTCTTGCATCCGTTTGCCTTGTAATGTCTCCGAACGCGTTATATACGAAGGTATCTACCCCTAGATCCGGATCACTTTGTACTTTCAGATTTCCGAAAGCGTCATAGAGTCGATAAAGCTGATTTTTCCCGGAAGTATCCTTTGCTGCAATACCCGAAGAAAGATCCGAGCAATTTAAAGGAGATCCGTTATTCAGATCCGCCTTCTTAACCATATTGCCGGCTGTATCATAACAAAATCCTACTTTTGCTTGGGTCCCGTCAGCTCCGAAATCTTCCACATAAAGGATATCGTCCCCACCGTTATGAATAGTACGCTTACTTGTTCCCCCGCTATGGTATTCTACTGTTTCATACGGATCATTATAGGTTACCGTTGTGTAAGTCGCCTGTGTTTCACCGGCTGCAATCGGAAAGGTCGATTTTTTAATCCTACCAATTGGATCGAACTCGAAGATGGTCGGATTTTTTTCTTCCAAATGAAGAACGAATCGATCCATATCGCCCCCATTTGTCCAATCGGCCTGCCCGACCCGAACTAAACGACCGGCTGCGTCATAAGTCATTTTACCGGAACGAATGTATTTTCCTTCCGAACCGGTTTTAACATTATGTAATGGTCTTCCGAGCCCATCTATATAAGTCTTGGTGGCAAAGTCCGGATCCCCTGATCCGGAAGGAAGTACCGTTTTACCTCCTAAAGGAAATCCGGAATCGTAAGTGTTGATGGAGGAAACAGAAATGCCATTGTCCGTATCCGCACTCGTTTGTACCGTTCTCCCATAAGAATCGTACTGATAATATACCTTGTTCCCGTTTTGATCCCTTACTTCCAAAGGCTCGCCAAAGGCTGCCCCGAAATCGTACGTTGTTTTTGTGGAAAATCCGGTAGATCCCCCGAAATCGACTGTCTCGGTCACAAGCTGGTGTAATTGATTATCGTATGTATATGTCGTTCCTCTCGCAGGAGAACTGCTTACATCCTTTTTTTCCGTTTGGTTCCCATAGGAATCATATTCATATTCTTCGATTTGAGGAGCAACTGCAGGAAGCCCGCTGCCTGTGTAGGATGTTACACTTCGTATACTATTTCCACGAGAATCGTATGTACTTGTCTCTGTTAATTCGGCATCCGTTCCGGCAAATGTAATATTCTTCTTTTCCCTGGTTTGGTTTGTGGAATCTACAGTTTCATATTCCGTAATTTCCGTTACTGTATCGCTAGCATGCGCGGAATCGCGGAAATGGTCTGTTTCCGTTTCTGTTTTTTTGACAACCTTATAACCATCCAACACTACTGAGTCGGTTGAAGTCTCGACCAATACACCTTTCTTATATTTCTGAGTCTTAGTATTTAATGGAAAATACGTAATGATGCTCGGGACAGTTTCTATGTGTTTAATTTCATACGTATTGAATACAGAACCGTATTCCTGGTTATCCGAACCGATTACATGTGTTTCTTTTACAGCGCCGCCAAGAGCTCGGTTATCCATAAAATTTGCAAATGGTTGGCTATAATGTGTTTCTATCGTTCTGGAACCGTAGGCATCTTTTTCTATAAAATTGGTAAATCCGAAGGAATCGGATTCCAACTTTCCGTTTATGAATGCGGAAAAAGCGACTCCTCCGGAATATTCATAGATCTTCGGGATCCGATTCCCGAATCCGTCATCCAAAGTTATTTTAGTACAAGCCCGAAGATTAGCAGGAAGATCCGGGATCTCATCCCCTCCCGTATTGTCGAATTTTGTTGAATTCTCATATTCAAATTCGTATATTCCACCTATCCCGTTCTTGACCTTTTCTATCACATCCGGAACCGATCCGGTAGACATTGCAAAGTACCAAGTGGGTTCTTTTAGATTTATAAATCCGATGTCGGTAAGCCCGTCCCCGTTGTAATCTCCTTGGAGCCATTGAAATACATAAACTTGTTCGATCAGATCGGGACGATCTAAAGATACACTTACCAAATAAGCCGGAGGAACTATAAGTTTACCTTGGGAAAAGTCGAAAATTTTAGTTTGTCCTTCCGATTTCACGATAGGATTACCCAAATGATCGAAACTCCCCGTAAAATTGGCGATAGAAGTCGACTGTATGGATCGGGCGATGGAACTAGAAGTAATCGTAAATTTATAGAAAGAAGTACCGTTATCCGTACTTTTACCGATAATGACGGATTTTCCTCCCGTTCCCTCCGGATAAAGACCATAGGAGATCCCAGCCGGATTAGAAGTATTAAACTCCGCAGCGGTTAAAGGAAAACTAACGTCTCCGGAAAGTTTTTTAATTAGGATCTTATTACCGCTTTGTAAAGTACCCAGATACCATTTATGTGTGCTTAACCTTCTGTCCAGTAGCAGTAACTGAGGAGTTGTTCCGGCAGGTCCTGTAAAATTCCCGGAGAATAAACTGAAATTTTTCCGATTTTGTCTGTTTACAAAATCTCCCGATCGGAAGATCCCTAACAGATTCTCAGAGATTGTTGGATCGCTTCCTTCTGCCAGGGTGAGGATCTTTTTCGTACTAGAGGGTCCTTGTCCGCTAATCAATACAAATCTGTCGGTTCCATCTAATGCCTGGTCGTCTATTGCAAGTAACGATTTATAAGAAGGACTTTCAAAATTGTCGACTACATACCCGCTTTCGTACGCACTAAAATTTGCAAGATCCGAATCTGCAAAAACTGAAAAATTTTGGATCTCGAACGCATTTCCGGAAGTATGCCTAACGCTAAAAAGTCGCTTTCCGCTGGATCCTTCATTTCTATAAAAAAGTATTTCATCCCGATCGGATCTCGTAAATCTTCCCGCTTTGCCTCCATATAAAGATTGAAAAGCGGGATCTTCCGGATTTAAACCGGAAAGTACAGAGTTCGTAAAAGCGCTTCCTTTTTTTAAATCAAAAGTGTTCGCTTTTCTATCGTAAATTAGAAGTTCAGGAGAAGCGGAACAATCGTTTACAGTAAAACACCCAGGATAAACAAGCTCTCCTTTTCCAGGATTAATATTCCCATCATAGGTATAATCTAAACTAACAGTTTTGGAATCGGAAGATGCAAAAAAACTAGCGGAACCTTCCTTTAGCGAAACCTCATCCTTTGGTAGAGGAGTTTTCATAACTCGCTCTTGGCTCGGACCGTATTGCATATCGCTATATGCTTTGTATCTGAATCCGGAATTTGTTGCTTCTCCGATCCAAAACTTACCATCGGTAGCCGAGTAAAAACCTATGTCGGTCCTTCCATCCCCGTTAAAATCTCCCTGGAGCCATCTTGTGATTTCCTTAAATTGAGGAACTTTAGACCAAGTGCGAAAATTGATCGTACCATTTCCGGTCTCTCCTATAATCCAATCTCCTTTAGAGCGATCTAATAGAAGAAAGTCCGAGAATCCATCTCCGTTAAAATCTCCGGAAAAACGATCATTACCGAAAAGCGCTTGTTCGGGCGCGGAGAAAGTTTTGTACAATCTCCATTGCATTTTAAATAAAAGGGGATCCGTTTTGTCTTCGTTTCTATGGTTTTCGCCGACATACCACTTTCCGCTTCTGGCATCGTATAGGGAAATATCAGTCCGACCGTCTCCGTTATAATCCCCTACAAGAAAGTTAACGTTATATTTTCCTTTTCCTTCTTCCGAGGTGTCCGTCGTACTCACACTATCCCAATTAGAATTAGGAGAATAATCCCCTCTGTAAACATTTTGGAATTTTTTTGCAAATTTTAAGAATTCGAAGCGACCGCCCTTATTTAACATTAGGGTCCATTGGCCTGTAGGTTCGTCAAATAGAACGGAATCTGATAGCCCATTCCCGTCATAATCTCCGGAAAACCATTCCATTCGAAAAATATCCGGAGCACTATTCAACATACGTCCGTAGTTCTTAAATTGGAAAATCCGCCCGTCGTGTTCAGCTACGATAAAGTCTCTTGTCTCAGGAAGATAGAATGCTAGATCCGCTCGACCATCCCCGTTAAAATCTCCGCTCACATTTCCCTTAAAAAAGCGGATCTTTTCTTCTCCTTTATATCCTTTATAACGATTCCCATAAAGTTTGAAGTTATAACCGCCCTCTTTCCTTCCTTCTGCAGCTTTCCAATTTCCGTTTTCAGGATTGAAAAATACGATATCGGAAAGGCCGTCCCCATTAAAATCACCTTCGAAATATTCTGTAGAATTAGGAGTAATCTCCGGCTCATTTACTGCTTGGTTCGCAAAGTTTTTCCAGACTAAATATCTGTCTGAAGTTTGGTATTGAAACTCGGGCTTCGTAGTATGACGATTGGATTCTACCGTTTTTAGGATCGGCCTTCCAGAATCGGGAGAGACATCATATACCATTTCATATTCCCAAAGTTTTCCTCCATCCCAGCCGATTTCTATCGTATCCAGCATACGGTCCATTTTCATAAAAAATCCTGAGACCATACTTACGTATGCGTCCTCTCTAGCTTTCGTATGAAAACGAACGTATTGTTTCGGATTATGACCGGTTTTACTGTTTCCAGTGTAGCGGATTTCTTTTAGGAAAAGTGAGCGATTTTCCGAATAGCCGGAAGTATCGTAGGAAACCTGCATATAGTTTCCGTTTAAATCTTCGGACTTACTCAAATACCAAGCATAAGTACGGGTAATTTTTGCCGGATCGTAGATACGGGAAGAAGCGCTATCTCCGTAAACGTTCTTTTTACCGGAAGGCTCTAATACTTCCCAAACACCACCATTCTCTATATTTGATAATTTTAATATTGGACTGTCTCCTCCGGTAATTTCCGGACGATATGTACCGTTCTCGTTGGAGGAAGAACCGGAGACCTTAACCAATCTCTGACCGTTCCAAAGGAAACTATCTCGGTTATCGTAAAACAATGCACCGAATTCGGGGGTTCTCGTAATTCCTCCGAGCCCTATATCCCAACCGACTCCTACCCAGCCGTCTCCCCCGGTCGATGAATAGGAAATGCTCAAATCAGGCTCCATCCCGGCCCTTCCTTCCGGGATATCTAAATCGTAAGATAAGGAAATCGTTCCGAAACTATTTGGCTCAGGAGGAGGAATAAATACTGCACTATCCAAGGGATCCGCTTTTCCTTCCGGATCGTCCACCTCCCCGCTATAATTCGTAGAGATTGAGAAAAGGTCACTTCCTTCCGGAGCAGGAGCAGACCCCGGAGAAAGAAATCCAAACCCAGAAGGAGCTGCATTTGGAAACATCCTAGAAAGGAAGTTCGCACCTCCTTGGCAGGAAGCGAAAAACAAAAGGCTCCCTGTTGAAATCCCAAGGATCATTCTACGAATTTTTGGCGGCATGTATTTCACTCGTTCCTAATTCTCTAATATCACCTTCCGTTCTCTCCTTACTAACGAGTGGATATACTCGCTTTCAGGATATAGTCTCTTTCAATTAAAGGAGCAACGAAGAAGTTATTTTCCTTATATATCAATTTATTCTGATTTTCTAAATCGATCGAAGCGCTTCTTACCACAGGTTTTGCAGGATCAGCAGAAAGCCAGGAAACAAAGACCCCACCCCCAACTGCTGCCCCTTGCCCTGGTATAACGGAAACCCCCGCTGCCGCAGTAGGACTCGTTTGGTCATACTCATTGGAGGCACTCACATATACTTCTGAAATTCCCTCCGGTTTTGTCAGATCCGCTAAACTTCCAAATCTTCCACGAATACTTTTCTTCCCGGAAATTGAATCAGTATGTTCCCAGAAACTGAAGAACTTAGGTGCAGAATTTGTAATGGAATAGACGATACCACCTGACTTCTTAGCGCTCGCACTTGTAGCCATATCCATTAGGACAGGACTTCCGACAGCCGTCGCATCTAGGAAGGAAATCGGTCTCATGTATATGCGATTTCCTCTAGTATAAGAGGCTAACGCATAATCATTACTCACCGTCGTAATCCTGAAGTCGAAGATCTTATTTGTAGAAGTATTGTCCGGATCGATTTGATATTTTGCACCTAAAGCAGAGCCAGCGGTACCTCCTCCTTCAATTAGGGAACGTCCTCTAACCCAGGCGATTCCGTTTCCATCTAACCAACCTGTGATACCGCTCGTATAAGTTTGTAATCTAATTACATCATTCGCAATTAATGTAGTAGGGAGACCTCCGACAGTACAAGAAGAACTACAGGAATCTATTAATAAAGGAGTCCTAATCCCACCGCCAGGAAAGTCCATAAAGCCGGTATTAATATTATAGTTATTCCCTGTAGAAGTCAGAATACTCACCATACCCATATATCCGCTGCTCGCGAAAATTTGAGATCTATTGTAAGCAGTTCCGGTACTCGCAGCGATAGAAATATATGTGCTATTACTCGGAGTATATATAGTAAAACCTCCGCTACCATCCGGACTCAAGAGCCTGTATTGTACTGTTTGAGCGCTTATTGCAGTGGATGCATGATTCCAGAATACAAGATACCTTCCATCAGCACCACCGGCAATATCGATCGAAGAAGTAACATTCGTAGCAGGGTAGATCCTTCCCGTAGTAACCGTACCACTCGTTCCTAAGATGATATAGGTCTGATTATTTGATGGATTATTCGTATCCTCGTACGATTCCACCTTAATCGAATGATATACCAAAGAGCCGTTCGTTGCCAAAACCCCAGTTTCATACATTAACATAACTTCCCCCGTAGAATTGTCCGGGATACTCTTTGCAACGAATTTTCCGGATGCGTTTGCCGTTATGCTGACGACTTCGGAGGAAGTTCCCAGGCGAGGATCATACGCTCTTCCTTTCAACTCCTGTCCTATTTTCCAAATCGTTAATATTTGACCTTTTCCATTTGAAACGTTAATTACTTCCGTAGGAATATTTGCCGTAGAATTCAAACTAAAATCGAAATCCTTATTCGTTGCCTCTATCTTGAATACTTTTCCTGTATTCGAAGTAAGAGCCGGTAAAACTGTTCCTGCGAAATTTGTTAAGTCAGAACCGTCTGCCCAGGAATTCCAATGAGCGACCCCTTTATTATAACCTCCCATCCAGTTGATCACATTGAAGTCCGGAGAGAATCCTAAACAAGCGGAATGAGATGGATTGGTTGAACAAGTAATCGATCCATTTCCAGTCATAAGCTGTAAAAATTGAGGAGTTTCCCATAAACCGTCAGCCGGTAGACTCGTATACTGTGTGTTCCAGCTCTCGTAAAAACCGCTTTCGACAGTTAGTCTCATTTCCGGAGCGGTTAATCCTGCATGCACATATACGGTAGTTGTTCTTTCGGATACTTTCTTGATCGCAGGAGATACGGTAATTTCCGTACAATAAGGCGCCACGGTGCTATTCGGTTCACACGATTTGCTGACCGGACTAGTACTGATCGTATAAGCTTGGCTATCTCCTGGTATGCGCAATACATCATTTTGAGCAAAGGATCCTGCAACTGAAGCATGAATAGTGTCATTTGCTACAAGTATTGTAGTGTCATTGATTGCAATCGGAGCATAGAGATTTCCCTGTACTTTTCTCACTTCCGAATATCTTAAAGGCCATGCGGTTTTACGATATGCGTTATTTAAAGAAGGCCGGATATACAATTTTACGATCGCACCATCTCCGTCTACGAACGGATGTTGTGTAGGCAATTGGAAACAAAGTTTGAATACTTGGGCTTCGAAATCTATACTCTTTCCGCAACTTTTCAGTTTATACGGATCAGTTCCATTGCTCGGTATCAAATCTCTTAAGACATGATACCAGTCTGATCGAGTTCCCCCGAATCCCAAACTTATCTCTATATCTAATGCTTCTTCTGCAGTGAATTTTTTATCCTGCTTCAAAAGATTATATGTAAAATTCGTAAAATACTGCATCAACCCGCTAGTTTGCGGTGTTCCAAAATTCGGAGTAAGGTAGTTGGTGCTGTCCAGCTTTACTTCCAACTGTATTTTTTCCCCAAGTCCAGCATCACCCAAGAACCAAGAACGGCTGTCCGCATAATAAGGGTGTTTTCCAATAGACTTGAGATCCCAAAGACTATTCATTTTGAATGTCTTACCTGTCTCCAAAGGATTCGTCCCAAACTGATTCTGTTTCTGGACCAAGTCCTTTACGGAAACATAAACTAAGTCGTAATTATCCCCCGGCCAAATAATCGAATTGATCCCTTGGAGCATATAAGCGGCATTGGGAGAACTTGCATCGAACTTACGGTTTACTTTTTTTGTAGAATCATTCGGATCTGGATCTTGTATATAAGAGCTAGGGGCATAATATCTTCCTTTGGAATAAACAGCCCAAACCCCTGCTTTATCCATTTCTTCCTGAGTCCATTTGCTTACAGGTTTTTGAACACAGGCTTTACGCACCACTCCATCGGAACCTGTATAGGGAATATAATTTCCTTGTGCATCCTTCTCACATGGGATCGATGTTTGTATTCCCCCGATAGATTTGATTCCTCGCATATGCACCCTGGATTGGCCTAGAGTCGGAGCCACTTCCGTGTAATCGATTACGTAGTCATCAAATTCAATCTCTACTCCTGAACAGGCTATCTTTTGTAGAGCTCTTTCTAGGGTAATCCCTGGGGTTAAACTAACAGCAGAAGTAGTTTTACAAGGATCGGAATTATTTGCGTCACTTGCGTCAAAGGCAGCCACACGGAACATTTCGCGCTTACTTGGTCCGATAATTTTAACTAAAGATGTTCTACCTTTAGCATTCTCTTCTATTATCTTTAAATTATCTCCGGAATAATTTAGTAACGCGGATCTGTAATTCGAATCCTCCACATGGGTCATCTCATAATCTACGATGTAGATCTTAGGAGTAAATCCTCCAGCAATCGCTCTCTCAATCTCGACACTATTCAAGTTGGTTCGTTCGATCACATATGGTCCAAATTCGGATCCTCCATATACTTCGATCTCGAATACACTTCCATCCGCATTATATAACTCGAAACTTTCTACAGGAACTAATTCTCCTGTTGGTGATTCAAACATCAAAGAACAAAGTATATGTTTAAGTTTTACGGGCATATTCACGGATTGATTCTTAATGTACAATGCCGCCCTAACATAACCTCCATTCGGCTGAGTCGTCACTTTATTCTGTGTATTGCCGGATCGATCGGATCTGTATTGCCTTGCCTTTTGGCTGGAAGCATTGGACTTAACGGAAGTCGCATCAGAATCGATATTGTTTTTAAATGGTCTATCTGCCCATTTTGTAGTAGTACTAGACATGGAATTGCTTGCTTCCCAGCTTGCACTATAACTTGCCCCATAATTGGCTCCTCCAGAGGCAACTGCAGTATCCACCGAAACGCTCGCTGAAACACTACCGCTTACACTCGCACCAGCACTAGCCGAAGAACTATATTGATCCTGGAATTGTACGGTTTTTAAATTCAATTCACTCTGATGAATTTTTTCGGTTCCTTCATCTTTAGTGGACTCAATATCATCTGAATTTAATTCGCTCTCAACATTGTTCGCCGTCGTTTGGCCTTCTTCTAAAACGGCTACTTTCATAGTAATTGGCGGAGCAATGAGCGAATCCACCATCGGATAATCGGCCACCCAAACATTGGTAGTAGTCTCGTACTGGTTCAGTATTCCGTCCCCGTCGAAATCGTTTACGATTGTCGTTCCTGTAGGATCGATCGCTCCCATCAACGCAGCAGCTTTCACTTTCGTTCCAGGAGGAACACTAAATAGATCATTGATCGGGATTACCGGAGTCCCTCCACCTGGAATCCCCCCTCTATCCTTGATTAAAGGGACTGTTCTAGTTGCAAGCCAAGTAGCCTTGGATAGATCTACATCTCCTCCTCTCCAAAGATTAAAATCACCGAAACAACTGATCGTGGAAAATATTCCAAAGCCAACGAGAAAACGGGATAAAATTTCTACGCCTAATCCGTATTTATTTAAATTTTTCATAATATTCTAATACCTATTTCAGAGTTTTCTCGTATATTTCAGAAGGACAATTTTGCCTTGAGAGAATATTCCCTTTCAATTAATGGAGAAACGAAGAAGTTGTTCGCGCCGTAAGGAAGGATGGAAGAATTAACCAGATCCAAAACCTGGCCTTTAACAATCCCCGGACTTGTCTCTTGAGACAGCCA
This sequence comes from Leptospira sp. WS58.C1, assembly GCF_040833995.1. Taxonomy (NCBI): domain Bacteria; kingdom Pseudomonadati; phylum Spirochaetota; class Leptospiria; order Leptospirales; family Leptospiraceae; genus Leptospira; species Leptospira cinconiae. The sequence continues at coordinate 508,944 of NZ_CP162137.1, read as the reverse complement.
AGTCACTAAGGCTTTACGATTATAAGTAACTCCCCCATCTGTTGACCAAATCTTATAACTGGTCACAGGAGAAGTTTGGTCACCTACATTCGAAGTACTTAATATAATTTCAGAAAGTCCCTCAGGCTTCGCAAAGTCGTTTAGCCTTCCGATCCTTCCTCTGATCGTTTTTTTGGATGTTGAAGCATCTGTATGCTCCCAACCCACCAAATATTTCAAATCCGAATAAGCCGTAGACCCGTAGAAGATCATTGTGGAAGTCGGCTTCCTTGAGGAAGCAGTCGATGATGAATCCAGGGCGAGAGCATTAACGAATGAATTTCCTTCCTTAATGTTTATAGGCCTAACGTAAACCCTGGTTCCTTTCGTATAAGTGAGAATGGCCGTTTCCACAAATGACAACATCGCAAGTTGTAAATTCGAGTTTTGCCCTCCCGTAGCATCGCTCAGAACTATATTTGCCGAACCGATTGGTGCCGCGTTCTGGCCGGAAGCCATATCGAATCCTCTTCCGGTGATAATTCCATTTCCATCCAACCAAGCGACAAAGCCTCGATAATATGGGTTAGTGACTACATACAGACCCACGTAAGCTCCTCCAGTTACCAAGCTGGAGATTGAGCCTGTGCCAGATCCTACAGCTACAATCTGCCGATTATATACAGGTAAAAAAGGAGCTGTCCCTGTAGTTAAAGTGACAGGAGGGGAACTGATCAATCCAGCACTGTTAATATCGTTCGTTGAGAAAGCAGCAATCCCATAGGTATTACTTGCAGTAACCTGGGCGTAGGAAATTATTCCAGTATTTGTCCCGTCTAAAGCAGAAGCAGAAATAAGTAATTTAGAGCCGTTTGCTACGTTCCAATTACTTAGGAAAGTAAATTCGGTCCCGGAATTAGGTACGGCATTTCCATTCCCCGCTATACTAACAATCTTACCGTAACCAGAATGATAGGTATTCGAACCACCATTTGCAGCGGTAGCATTCCAAACCAAAACATTATGGTCACCATTCGGAAGAAGATCTATGGAAGATTGAGTCCCAGCAAGATAGGATCGATTGCTCACCATCGTCGCTCCAGGAGTGGTAGCTAATGTACCATCCGGATCGATCTTAATTCTATTCACTATGATAGTATCATTCGGGTTCGTTGTTTGAGATTCATAGGCGACAAGCACGATCCCGTTCGTATTATCTTTTGCCACAACCTTAGAATTCGCCATCAAGGCAGAAGTGTTCAACTGAACCACCGAGGAGAAAGTTCCAGTAGCTATATCATAAACCCTTCCGAATAAGTTGACTCCATTCTTCCAAATCGTAAGACTCTTCCCTCCTATAGTAAGATTGATAGGTTCAGTACCAGTACTAGTACTGATACTGAAATCACTTGAATTCGGTTCTAGTCGATAAGATCTACCAGTATTCGGAGTTACCAGATAAGGAAGGCCTCCTTGCACAAAGCTGCTAAGATTTCCTCCATCCGACCAAGAATTCCAATGAGCTACTCCTAGATTATCTCCACCTAACCAATTTAAAATGGAGTAATCCGTTGTTATTCCTAAACAACTAATGCTAAACGAATACGTGGCGCAATTAACAGGCGTATTGCTCGTAAAAAGAGTAAGGTATTGTGGAGTTTCCCAAAGGCCCGGAGTCGGAGAACTCGTAAAACTTGAATATTGCGTATTCCAATCCGTAAAAAATCCGTTCTCTACGGCAAGTCTTACGTTAGGCTGAGTCAGTCCCGCCAATACATAAACAGATGTAGTTCTCCTAGCAGGTAGCTTAATAGGAGTGCTAGACTGCAGCGTAATGAGTCTGCATAAAGAAGGATTAGAAGTTCCTGGCTCGCATTGAGAATCGGTGGAAGCAACTGCTTGGATTGTGTATGTATTAGAATCTCCGAAAACTCGTAAAGAATCCCCGGCAGCAAACGATCCTCCACCGTCGGAAATAATACTAGACGAAGAGATTAGTAAACTCGTATTATCTTTTGCTATCGGAGCATATAAATTTGCTTGAACCTTTCTTACTTCAGAATACTTCAAAGGCCAAGCCGCTCTGCGATAAGCACTATTCAAAGTTGGACGAATATAGAGTTTCACTAAACTGATTTCTGGATCTGCAGATACATGTTTTTTAGGAAGCTGAATGCAAACTTTAAAAATCTGGTTCGTGTGATCCAAAGATTTTCCACAACTCATTAATTTGTATTTATCTGTTTCGGATGGAGAAGATGTGTAAGGAATTACTCCTTTCCGAATATGCATCCACTCGGACCGTTCTCCTCCAATCCCCAAGCTGATCTCAAAATCCATCGCCTGGTCCATGTCATAACGATCTTCCGTAATTTTTCCGTAGGAATATGAGAAATCCGTAAAATACTGAAATACTCCTGCAGTCTGCGGAGTTCCAAAATTTGCTTGGAGATAATTTGTGCTTTCTAACTTGATTTCAAGCTGAACCTTTTCTCCGAAACCTGCGTCTCCGAGAAATAAAGATTGAGTGCTTGGATAATACGGATGAGCCCCTACTGATGCAAGGTCCCAAGTTGTATTAAGTTTATAAGAAGTATCAATCGTTTCTAAAGGATTTGTTCCGAACTGTTGTTGTTTTTTTAAAAGATCCTTTAAGGCAACATAAACTATATCGTATGTATCCCCGGCCCAAACGGTAGATTCTACCCCTTTCACCATAAAGGCTGGCAAAGTGGTCGCTGAAGCGTCAAAGATACGTTTAGTTTTATTCTGCCCTTCTCCATCGTAATAATACGCAGTCGGAGAATAATACTTCCCCTTGGAATATATCGCCCAGATTCCGGCCTTCTCCTCCTCTTCTTTCGTCCATTGGCTAATAGGCTTCTGAACACAGGCAGTTCTAGTCTGCCCATCCGATCCGATTTTATCCACTCTTGGAGTTTCACAAGGAACTACAGTCTGAATCCCCCCTAAAGATTTTATACCTTTAATATGAAGTTTAGATTCTCCTAATGTAGGAGCAATTTCTGAAAAATCGATCACGTAATCATCGAATTCTATATCCATGATCCCGGAACAAGAAATTCGCATTAAGGCATTCTTCAAAGAAATACCCGGAACTAAAGCACCTGCAGTTTTAACTTTACAAGGATTCGAATCATTTGTATCGATCGCGTCAAAAGCAGTAACCCGATACATTTCTCGCTTATTCGGTCCGATAATTTTAACTAAGGCTGTTCTCCCTTTTGCATTTTCTTCTATTACTTTCAAATTATCGCCAGAGAAGTTTAAGAGTGAGGATTGATAGTTCGAATCCTTCACGTGAGTCATTTCATAATCTACGATAAAAATTTTCGGATTGTATCCGAGAGCGATTGCTCTCTCCACTTCAAAACCGTTTAGTCCGGTCTTTTCGATCACGTAAGGTCCGAATTCGGTATCCCCATACACTTCTATTTCAAACGGACTCCCATCTCCCTTTAACAAACGGAAACTTTCCACAGGGATCAATTCACCAGTTTGTGTCTCGAACATCAAAGAGCAGAGGATGTTTTTCAATTTAACCGGCATATTCACCGAATTATTTTTTATATAAAGGGCTGCACGAACATAACCACCATCAGGCTTAGTGGTCATTTCACTTGCCGTCTTTACTGATTTATCTGCTCTATATTTTCTAGATTTTTGGCTAGAGGCATTCGCCTTTAGATTTTGAGAGTCGGAGTCTAAATTATTCTTAAAAGGACGATCCGCCCATTTAGTCGTGGTTGCAGAGACAGAGTTACTTGCTTCCCAACTGGAGCTTGCACTCATTCCAAAATTCATACCCGCCTCGACCGGACCAACCCCTCCCTTTACCCCGTACTCTACACTAGCACTAACGGAGCCTGATCCTGAGACAGTACTGCTGTATGAATCCTGAAACTGAACTGTCCTAAGATTCAATTCCGTTTGGTGTATTTTTTCAGATCCCTCTGAAATTCCAGATTCAAGATCATCCGCACTAATTTCATTCGCCAAATCATCTTGCAGAGTGGTGCCCTGTTTCCAAACTGCTACTTTCATCGTGATTGGAGGTGCAATAGATGCTTCTACAACTGGATAATCAGCTACCCAAACATTTGTCGTAGTTTCATTAACATTTAAAATACCATCCCCATCGAAATCATCTCCGATGGTAGTTCCAGTTGGATCAATTGCTCCTCCGAGCGAACTAATGCTTACTTTTGTTCCGGGGGCAAACTTAAATAGTTGGCTTACAGGAACGGGCGTCGAACCTCCTCCAGGCAATCCACCACGATCTGTAATTAGAGGAACTTTCTCAGCAACCAACCAAGTCGCTTTGGATAAATCCACATTACCACGATTCCAAAAATTCATATCGCTTAAGCATGATACGAATGGCAGAAAAAAAATAATCAGAAGATAATACCTAGTTATCCTAACAAACTGTTTCATTAACAGGAACCTCCGGTTCTCATCACTTTTGAAAACCAAATCCAAAATACAAAATGCGCCGGACAAATTTCTCAAACCAGGTCTGACTTTTTTGACCAGGTGCAAAATTTTATTCACAGTTCTGCCCGATTCGTCTTTGAACCGAAACATAACTTTGGCGTTTGAATGGACGTTTCGAAAAAGTTCCCTTTTTTGTCTAATTTTTTGTGTGAAACTTAAAAAATATTCTGAAAACGTTTAGAAAATAGGCAGTGATTCTTCTTAAATGAAACTAACGGATAAAATTTTTGGAACTTTTTCTCCCAGTTGGGAGATTCTAGAAAAATTAGAACGTATCCCATAACGGATACTTTATGTTATTCTAATACGGGATATTCCTCCCGGAGATTTCCAACAAAAACAGGAACTTAATATTTTCATAATGTCATTATTGCTGCGTTTGGAAATTATTTATTTATAAAATGATCATGCTGAATACGGATAACTCGGAAATCAAATTATAAAATCCTCCCACTCCTCTTGATCTATAACATGAATATGTTTTTTATCAAACTGTTCCACCTTGAATCCAATCTGTCCCTTATTGGATGGGAATATCTCATTTGGGATAAGGAAAGTTCGCATATAAATCTGAAAATCAGCTTACGTTCCTCGATCATCCAGATGTTAATTTTATAAAAATCAAAAATCCATTGTCTCCACTTATTACTATATAATTTATTTATAATATAACTAAATTATATCAACCCTCTGAGACCGTTATCCGACTAAAAAATGAGACATATCTTTCCTTCATCATTCTTGCGAAATCCAACTATGATCCGTTTAGAAGTTGCGAACAAATGTTCAACAAAAACGAACACTGTTCCAAAGGCGGATATTTCCTGGAATTTTCCTTGTCGGGAATCCGGGCAGAATCCATCTTTTACCAGAACAATCGTTCTACTTTAAACGGATCGAGACCTTTCCAATACGATCCGATGGTTCAAAATTTCGTTATACGAGGACATAAGAGGGATCCAAATGGCAAAACAATTCGAAGGTAAAGTTGCATTAGTCACGGGAGCTGCATCTCCCAGAGGTTTAGGTCGCGCTATCGCCAATACGATCGCAAGAGACGGTGGAGACGTGGTTGTAGTAGACTTAAATAAGGAACAGATCGAGCAGGCTGCTGCCGATATCGCGAAAGAATTCGGCGTTAAAACCTTAGGCTTTCCGGTAAATGTCACTAAGCCGGAAGATTGCGACGCTGCGATTAGCGCCGTTAAAGAAAAATTCGGAAAACTCGACTTCTTAGTAAACAATGCGGGAGTTTTAAAAGATAATCTTTTTATCAGAATGAGCGAGCAAGAGTTCGATTTTGTGATGGATGTGAACGCAAAAGGTGTGTTCCTGATGACCAAAGCAGCATCTAAACTTCTTCTGAAAGCTCCTTCCGGTAGAATTGTGAACATATCTTCTCTCTCCGGTCTTTCCGGTCAACCTGGCCAAGCGAACTATTCTTCTTCTAAGGCTGCGGTAATCGCTCTTACTAAAGTTGCTGCAAGAGAATTTTCAGGCAGAGGTGTTCTTGTAAACGCAGTCTGTCCTGGTTATGTACAGACAGACATGACTGCTTCTCTTCCGGAAGAAGTTCAGAAAAAACTTACCGACCCTATGTTCATTCCTTTGAAGAGACCTGGAACTCAACAAGAGATCGCTGACGCTGTAGAATTCTTCCTTTCCGACAAAGCATCTTATATCACCGGTGTTTTCTTGAGGGTAGACGGCGGCGCCGGTATCGGAATGTAAGGAGTTAGTTATGAGAGAAGTAGCAATCATCGGGGCCTATGAAACGGTCCACGGCAATCATAAAGACAGAACTCTTCGTGACCTAGTCACCGAAGCGGGTAACGGAGCCATCAAGGATTCCGGTATAGACAGAAAGGAAATCCAAGCTGTTTATGTTGGGAATTACGCCGGAAATGAGTTTAATGCGCAAAACACCATGGGATCTTACGCAGCCAACTTACTTGGATTAGGCGATCGTCCTGCGATCCGTACAGAAGGAGCCTGTGCTTCCGGCGGGATCGCGATGAGACAAGGTGTTCTTGCCGTTGCATCGGGCCTGTACGATACAGTTTTAGTTCTGGGTGTGGAAAAAATGAACGGCCTTGATCCCGAAACTACGATGGAGATCGTAGCAAGAGGGCAAGACCAGGATGTAGAAGGCGGTTATTGTATTTCCGGTCCTTCCGGTTTTGCGTTAAATGCGATCCGTCACATGCACGAATTCGGAACCACCAAGGAAATGTTAGCAACCGTTGCCGAAAAAAACTATTTCCATGGTAGCCTAAATCCGTTCGCTCATAAACAAAAAGAGATCTCCTTCAATAATATTATGAGAGCAAGAATGGTTACTACTCCATTCGGTTTTCATGATGTTTCCTTGGTTACGGATGCTTCTGCGGCAGTTGTGATCACTACGAAAGAAAGAGCAAAATCAGTCCGTAAAGACTATGTGGTAGTAAAAGGTTCCGGGATCGGTGGAGATTACTTCAATGTGGCTCTTAAAAAAGATTCCGTTAGCTTCCCCGCTTCTGTGCAAGCAGCTACTGAGGCTTTTAAAATGGCCGGCGTGGAAAGAAAGGATATCGACGTTTTAGAATGCCATGACTGTTTCACTATCACAGAGATCATCAATATAGAAGATCTTGGCTTTGTAGAAAAGGGAAAAGGCGGCCAATTCACCAAAGACGGCCATACTCGATTGGGCGGTAAACTCCCTGTAAACACTTCGGGCGGTTTAAAAGCTAAAGGCCATCCGGTCGGAGCTACAGGTGTAGGTCAGGTTGTGGAGATGACTTTCCAACTCAGAGACCAATCCGAAAAACGCCAAGTTGCAAATGCTCGCACGGCCTTAACCCATGTTTTAGGCGGCCCGGGTGCCGTTAGTATCGTGCATATTCTGCAGAGGGGGGAATAATGGCGGAGATTATGGAAGCTCATTCTTTGACGGGAAAAAAATGTAAGTCCTGCGGATTCGAGGCTACGGATCCCGTAGTATCCTGCACGAATTGCGGATCGGAAGACGTGGAAGTTAAAACTTTTTCAGGAAAAGGAAAAGTATATACTTACACCGTTGTTCATGTCGGATTCGGACATTTGGCTCCGAGAGCGCCTTACGTTCTTGCCGTTATCGAGCTGGAAGAAGGTGCTAAAACAATGAGTATCATCGAAGGAGAATACCAAGGCAAACCGGTCACTGAATCTGTGGCGATCGATATGCCTGTTCTATTCGATAGAACGGAAACTTCGACGGGATTTATTTTTAAACCTGCTTGATCAAAAAAGGAAAGCGGGGTGGGACTTCCCCGCTTTTGTTTTACAAAAAACGAATAAGTCCGATTCTCTCCCATTCTTAGAAATCGATATTAAGAATCAGCTCCGGATAGTTTGACAAAAGTCAACGTACGTCCCCTTCTCCCTGGGAATGAAATTATTTGCGGATTTTCTCCCGACAATACCGTGACAAAAAGTTCTTTGCTTTCTCTTTCTAAAAAAGAAACTTGGAACCAATATAAAGGAGTAATCCATGAAAACTCGGGCAATCCTGATTTCCCTTTTTGTTTCCATTCTCTCCCTCACTTTTTTATTGAACTGCGGAGATAAAGAAAAACCGAAAGAAGAAGCTGCACCTGTAGCAAGCGCAGCAACTTTAAGTCCGGAAATAGAAGAAGGTAAAAAACTTTTTCTTGAAAACGGATGTAACGCATGCCACGGAGATACTGGTGCCGGAGACGGAGCAGCTGCGGCTAGCTTGAATCCAAAACCTAGAAATTACAAGGCGCCGGCAAATGAATGGAAAAACGGTCCAACAGAAGCTGGAATCCTGAAAACTTTGAACAACGGAATTCCAAGCAACCCTGTGATGACTTCTTACAAGTTCTTAGGCGACGAAAAACTTAAGAAAATTGCTAAGTACGTAATTTACCTGAACCAAAATTAATACCGATACTTTGGGGGTCCGAAAGGACTCCCACCTTGATTTTTTCCCACTTTTCTTCTGGAAGTTTTCCACCCCCATTTCAACCTAGCTTTGTGAGCCAATCCACTTCTTTACCACATTGCGATAGTTGCGGAACGGACAGAAAATCCCCTCTTTCGAGAGAGGTGAAAACCTACGGAAATTGGGCCTGGTTTTTGATCCTTTTCGGGATCTCTTCCAAACCTACTACTGTTTCTTTTCAATGTTCCCGATGCGGCCAAATTTTCGACAGACTTTCTCCGGAGGAGCTAGAGCACTACGTTTAACGGACGAGTTCCCTTAAGCAGACGTTTTTCCTCAGGAAACGGGATTGACTGTCTTCGGGAGGGAAGGTCTTTTGTGCTAAATAAGGCAGATGTCTGACGAATTCAAAATAAACGTGGATCTTGAACCCAATGTCCCGGTGATCCATATCTCTGGAGAAATTACTTCCGAGGCGGATGACGAAATTTTAGGGAAATACCAATCCATACCGGAACAACGTAGGACCAGAGTGATTTTGAATTTTCACGGAACGTCTTACATCAATTCCGCGGGACTTGCAACCTTGATCAGTTTGATTACCAAAGCAAGCGAGTCCTCTTCTAAGATCGAGTTTGCAGGCCTAAACGACCATTTTAGAAAAGTGATGGATATAGTCGGTCTTACGGATTTCGTTTTAATCCACAATACTCTACAAGAAGCTCTTAGTTAAGGGATCAGTCCCTTCTTCTTAAAATCTTCCACAACTAATTCCAGATCCTCGGGTGTGTCCACGCTTAATGCGGCACGACTTGTTATGTACACTCCGATAGAATACCCTGCTTCCATTGCTCTAAGTTGTTCCAGTGATTCCGATTCTTCTAACGCGCTAGGAGGAAGTTCCGGATATCCAAGTAAGAAGTCTCTATCGTATCCGTAAATCCCAAGATGTCTATAAGCAGGGACCGTTTTTTTGAATTGGCTAGGGATTGCAGAACGGGAGAAGTAAAGCGCCTTACCGTTTTTGTCTAAAACCACTTTCACCCGATTCGGATCCGAAATTTCCTTTTCTTCCAATCGGACAGCTGCGGTGCTCATCGCCCAATCGGGCCTTTCCAGTTTGAGTTTCGCTACTCCGTCAATGAGTTCGGATTCTATCCCGGGTTCGTCGCCTTGGATATTGATTATAATTCCGGAATCCGGATATTTTAGTGCAACTTCTCGAATCCTATCCGTACCGGAGGGATGATCAGGAGAAGTCATTATCGCCTTACCACCGTTATCCGAAACGATTCGGGCGATTCGTTCGTCGTCGGTAGCAACTACAACTTCGTGAAGAAGAGAAGACTGGACAGAATTCTTATATGTCCAGGCGATCATCGGAAGGTCCCCGATCTTGGCTAACGGTTTGCCGGGAAATCGGGAACTTCCATATCTTGCGGGTATGACCCCTAGGATTTTCGGTTTTGTCATCAGTTGACGATAAATTCTGTGAAGTACACTTCTTGGATCTTTCCGTCGGAGAGAATGTGATTGATCTGAGCCTTAATTTCTTCTCTCAAATCCAACTGATCTTCCACATCGATCAGATCGTCCTTGGTTTTTCTTCCTATGATCAGGTTCACCAAATCCCTCATCTGAGCGATCCTTTCCGCAAGTTCCGCTGTGATCTTTGCGTCGTCTCTTGCCACTCCGAAAGATAATTTCATCTTCACGAAATGTGTCTCTCCCTTATCCGCAGTATTGATCCTGAACTCTTCCTGGAATTGGAAGGTCATGAGTGGCGGAGGAGGTTTTACCAAAGCCACGTTTTTCATCTCACGGAAAGTGCTAGTTGCCGCCTGTTTCGCTACGAACATGGAAACAAGTACAACTATGATAATTCCGAATACGGCACCGGCAATATAGATCAGCCATTTGATGAGCGGAGACGAGCCGGCGCCGGCATCCGCCGCGGGTAAACCGCCTTCTTCCTCGTCTATTTCGGGATCGCCCATGGGTATTCTCCTTTTACTCTTCTATAATCCACTTTCGGTGGAAGTTTCCGAACCCGGAACGCGGCTCTTAGGTAGGCCGAAATTGGATTCGTATTCGCTTCGTTTAGTGGATTTTTCCGTTAAAATTACGATATCAATTCTTCTGTTGAATGCTTTTGCTTCCGGAGTTCCTTGGTTCTCCACAACAAGCGGTCTATAAGATCCAAAACTCACAGCCTGGAACCAACTAGGGTCCAATTTTCCTACACCTACGATATAGTCAGTGGAGTTGATCGCTCTTGCTCCCGCTAGGTCCCAATTATTCAAATAAGTCCTCTCTTCCCTACTGGGATTGGCGCCGGGAAGTACTGCATCAGCATCGCAGTGACCTTCTACCCTAACGAATCTTTCCAATCCTTTGATGAGTCCACTAGCTTTTTTTAATGTACTTTTGATCGGTTCCTGCAAGATCGCGGAGCCGGGATTAAAATAATCCGCTCCTACCAGGCTTATAACAAGACCTCTTTCGTCTTCCGTTACTCGCACTTTCCCTGCTTCAATCTCAGGTTTGAATAATTCCGTGGCAGTCTTTTTGGATTTAGAAAGCGCCTTCCCCGTGGTCATGGAAGGAAGACTTTCTATGTTCATTCCCATCTCTTCCAATTTTCCTTTGGAAAGAGTTTGGCCTCCGTCAAAAAATCCGGTAGTGGTTTTGAACGCAGATAGAATGATCTGCATCTCTATCGCATTCGTTTTACCTGTACGATACAACATGATGAAGAAGCAAAGAAGAAGTGTAACCATGTCTCCATAAGTAAGCATGTACTCTGGAATATTCTGGATACATTCTGGACATTTGGATTTTGCCATATTCTTCTACCGAAATAAATCTTAATCGTTTTCGTCTTTTAATACGCCGCGTTCGCCAGGTGGCAGATAACTTGCGAGTTTATCTTTCACGATACGAGGGTTATCCCCGGATTGGATGGAGAGTGTACCTTCTATCATGATCTGTCTTATTAATAGTTCGTCCGAGGATTTACGCATGAGCTTTTTCATAATGGGAATAGCTATGATATTCGCCCCCATGGATCCGTACAATGTGGTGATCAATGCGGCCGCCATTCCCGTTCCGATCGCACTCGCGTCTCCCGATCCGAGGTTCTTCAACATTTGGACCAATCCGATCAGAGTTCCAATCATCCCGAATGCGGGAGCAAGAGCTCCCCAGTTTTCCCACCAGGATTTTCCGGCATTATGTCTGGAGGCAATATTACTCATTTCGGTTTCCATAATATTCCGAACAAGTTCCGGGTCTGTACCGTCCACGACCAGGGTGATTCCCTTTCTTAAAAATTCTTCCGGAAGTTCGTTCACGTCGTCTTCCAAAGCGAGTAGACCCTCTCTTCTTGCTTTCTCGGAGAAGGATACTAAAGTTTTTATAAGTCCTATGAGGTCGCTTTTTTCTTCTCTAAAAGCCTTACGAGTTACCTTTCCCAAGTCTAAGGTATTTTGCCAAGGGACCGCCATAACCGTACAAGCGGTCGCTCCTCCGAATGTGATCAATACGGAAGGCACGTCCACAATATCGATCGGATTTAGTCCGGCGGAAAGAACCCCGAAAGTGAATACTACGATTGCGGAGCCGAAGCCTATGATTGTAGCTATATCCATTGTAGTTTAATCTGCCCTCTTAAATTGATCCGGCGCGGAACCAAAAGGAAACACCAGCACTCGTTTTTTGAACTCCAAAATTTTTTCGATCACTTCAGGTATACTTTCTTGGACCACATATTTTCTATCATTAGACAAAGTGATCGTTGTATCCGGATTGGCCTCGATACATTCTATATGAGAGGCGTTTAGAACGAATTCATTTCCTTTCAATCTATGTAAAGTAATCAAACGCCCCTCCTTTTTCCAGAGTTCTTGTTTATAGTCTCGACCGTCTTTTGGATTTGGATGATGAATTTTTCCTCCGTAAAACGGTTTACCGAGGCCTGAAAGTCCTTGGATTTCCATTCTTTTCGGTCGGATTCCTCTAAGCTAGCGTTCAATGCTTCGACCGTTTGCTCTCGGAAGAATAGCCCGGTCTTTCCGGAGACCACCGTCTCTAAGGCTCCTCCCTTTCCAAATGCCAAAACAGGGGTACAATAGCCTTGCGCTTCAACCGGTGCGATCCCGAAATCTTCCATTCCGGGAAAAATGAATGTTTTGGCCTTGGCCATATACTCTTGCACTTCATTCCTTGGCCTATGAGGCAAGATCTCCACATTCGGCGGAAGTTCTTTTACGAGTTTCTTATATTCTTGGCCGCTTCCTAAAATTTTTAGAGGTCTCCCGTTCTTTCTGTATGCCTCTATTGCCAAATCGATCCGTTTATATGGAGCAAATGCGGAAACGATCAGATCGAAATTTTCCTTCTTCTCAGTTTTAACCTTAAACCCTTTTGGCAAACAAGGAGGATAAACTACCTTGGAATTCCTTCTATAAAACTTTTGGATCCTTCTGGAAACGAATTCCGAGTTGCATAAAAAAGAATCCACTCTATTGGAAGAAACGGAGTCCCAGGTACGAAGATAATTGGAAACAAATTGGAAGGCAAAAAACTTCAATCCGCTTCTGGCGGGAAAATAATCATAGTACAAATCCCAAACGTATCTCATTGGAGAATGTACATAACTAATATGGATCGCATCAGGATCGGGGATCACACCTTTTGCAACACAATGAGAAGAAGATACTATCAGATCATACCCTCGAAGATCCAAGGATTCGATTGCGGTCGGAAATAAAGGAAGATACCAACGGTATTTGGACTTGAAAGGGAGCCTATCGGTGAATGCGGTTATGATCCTTCTGTTTTCGATCCTTTCGTTTAATTTTCCTTTTTCATAAAAAAGGGTAAATAGATCGGCATCCGGAAATACTTTCAGGATGGAATCGAGTACGATCTCTCCACCCCTCATTCCGTTCAGCCAATCATGGATCACTGCGACTTTCATAGATACTAGGATCGGCAGGACGGCTTAGTTTGTCCTTGTCTTTTCAAGGAGGTTTAAGTCGGTCCAGATAGAAATCGCTGGAAATGTCCCCAATCAAAGTGGTCCTTCTGTACAGATTAATGGAGAATGGAATAGGTGCACTTCTTTCCATCTTACGGTATCCTTCCACGTACCTTCTGGCATCATCTCCTAAAATTCTCATGTCCGTCAAAGTTTCGGCTAGGTTGTCGTACGTATCTATATCGTTGATAAACCTAGGGACCGATCCGCTAGTTCCGTTGAGTTTGTAAGAGATCTCTTTTAAGTTCCCGAATAGCAGATTGATATCTTCTTTATTCTCTCGGATCACGCCGGTGGAAGCCGCAAAAAAGTCGTCATAGTATCTGGCGGAAGGAGCGAAGTCTGGACGAAAACCGTCTTCTTCCTTGTATGTAGGTTTAAAAAACGCCTGCTTGGAATCTTCCTCAGCGTTTCCAGGATTGATGTCGATGGTCCTTCCGGAAAGTACGGTAGCAGTCCTAAAACTTATATCGTAATTTGAATACAGTGTGATAGGTTCAGCTAGGCGGATCGTGATCTCTACCGCCTTTGTCCTGTTCTTATCCAAAAATCTTTTGTCGGGAACTTCTTCGATCCCAACCACATCCACTTCTCTTACGATCCCTCTTTCCAGTCCTAAAATACTGACCGGAGTTCCAGGGCGTATACCTTGGGACTTTGGATAATAAATTTTTAAAGTATAAGGATAATCTTCTTCGGAACCGGATCTTTCGATCACCGATTGGTAAAGAAGAACAAAAAAAGCACAAAAGAAAACGAAACCTAGATGTATGGGAGAAGGGATCGGGAATTTCATACTTTCTTCTATTAGAAACTTCGGCTTTGGATTCGGATCAACTAAATCCCTAACAAATCAAAAATAGATGGGCTAATTTTTAGAGAAATTCCCGATAATTCTAAGGGAAAGGAAGAAAAAACCCTCTCCAAACGCCTATGAGACATAATATAATTGACTTTTTGAAAGAATCCGTTCAAAAAAGAACGAGTTGGTGGCTTCTGGCCTTCCTCTTTCTATTGGCTAGCACTTTAGGCTGGGGATTTAGAAGGGGTTCCCTTCCCCAGGAGTTGAATAAACTCATACTGACAGGACACGAAACTCTTAGAACGGAAGAAATAGTTCAGATCATGGGTATCCAACCGGGAACCTCTTTCGAAAATTACGACCTCGGCCAAATGGAACACCGACTTACCTCACATCCCAGAATCAAATCCGCTCACTTGGAAAAAAAAACGGACGACCAATTGCTCGTAGAGATCACCGAAAGAAAACCGAATTACCTCGTGAACTCCGACGGTCATCTTTTCGAGATAGATCCCGAACTTAAGATCCTTTCCATGGATGATGTAAGAAGCCAAGGACTTACAATTCTTTCCGGGACATTCTCCAGAGAAAAAGGAGAAGTGGTAGGCGCAGCATTCAAGGACCTTCACACTTCCGTGGAGAACGCATTTCGTTCTTATCCCGCTCTGAAGTCCAGGATCTCCGAAGTATCCTTACATGAAGACGGAGAAATTTTTGTCTACGCAGACACTCCTCTTCCGGTTCGTGTGCAGGTAGGGACATTATTCCAAACGGAACAGGTCAGAAAGTTATACGCTGTATTAGCATATCTTGAAAAAGAAAAAGTCCGCCCCAAACTAGTGGACATACGGGGAGAAGACGCGGTCTACCATTAAGAATATGGAATCTTCTGAAAGAATCATAGTCTCTCTGGATCTGGGATCAGCACTTACAAAAGTGGTGGTAGGACGCCCTATCTCCGAATACGAAACTGAAATTATCGGAACAGGGATGTTCCCTTCTTCCGGGATCAAGAACGGTTCCATCATCAATATAGAAGCGACTACTCGTTCCATCATAGAAGCAGTGAGCGAAGCGGAACTCATGTGCGGCCAAGAGATCGGTTATGTTGTGGTAAATGTTACCGGCAAATCCGTTCGTGCGGACAATTCCAAAGGAGTGGTTGCCATCACCAATAGGGATAGAGTGGTGACCGAGCCGGATATAGTCAGAGTGATAGAAGCCGCACAAGCGGTCCGAGTTCCCGCGGACCAGGAAATTTTACACGTTCTTTCCAAAGAATTTTCCGTAGACGATCAAACTTCCATCAAAGACCCGATCGGAATGACAGGAGTACGATTAGAAGCGGAAGTACATATAGTCACGGCAGGTCTAACAGCACTTCATAATTTAGAAAAATGTATTGAAGCAGCCGGCCTTGCGGAGGAGACGAGGGTCCTTTCCAGTTTGGCTTCTTCCGATGCTGTTTTAACCTCCGGAGAAAAAGATCTGGGAACAGCGGTCCTGGATATAGGCGCAGGTATCTGCGATCTGATCGTTTATGTGGACGGAGGGATTGCCTATTCTTCCGTGATCCCGTTCGGCGGTTATAATGTGACTTCCGATCTTTCCATCGGCTTAAAAACCACGATTGAAACCGCAGAACTTGTGAAAAAAAGATTCGGTCATTGTTCTTTAGAAGAAATAGATCCTACGGAAACAGTGGAGATCCCTCCTATCAGCGGAAGACCTGCGAGAACCGTTCTGAGGGAAGAATTAGTCCATGTAATCGAACCTCGTATGAGAGAAATTTTTGAGATGGTCGATGCGGAACTCGTCAAGTCCGGAAAAAAATCCTTTCTTGCCGGAGGAGTTATCCTCACAGGAGGAGGAAGCCTGCTGGAAGGAATAGAAAGTCTGGCAGAAGACGTATTTCGTCTAACGGTAACCCGCGCAAGACCTGCGGGTCTTTCCGGACTTTCGGATAAAGTATCTTCTCCTGAATTCGCCACTGCAGTAGGGCTTATTAAATACGCCTCCAGATTAGGGGACATGGAAAGAAAATCCCAGGATAGAAGCGAAACCTGGGGGAAAAAAATTCGGAGATGGATAGAGGAAAACCTCTAAGGAAGTGAACCATGTTACGTTTCGAAGAAGAAGATAGATCAAACCCTGCAATTATTAAAGTTTTAGGGATCGGCGGCGGCGGAATGAATGCAGTCGCTAGAATGGCAAATTCCAGCCTGAGAGGCGTGGAATATGTCATCATGAATACCGACGAACAGGTATTAAAACGTTCCGAGATAGAAAATAAGATCGCATTAGGTTCCAAGACTACAAGAGGAATGGGTGCCGGTGGCGACCCTGAACTAGGCGCAAGAGCTGCAGAAGAAGACAGAGAAAAGATCGCATCCGTGATCCAAGGTGCGGATATGGTTTTTGTAACCGCCGGAATGGGAGGCGGAACCGGAACAGGGGCCGCACCGATCGTTGCAAAGATCGCAAAAGAGCAAAAATGTCTAGTTGTCGGAGTGGTTACGATCCCTTTTTCTTTCGAAGGAAAAAGAAGAATGGAACTCGCCAAAAGAGGAGTGGAACAACTTCGCTCTTACGTTGATACTTTAATTTTAGTGAATAATGAGTCCATCTTCCAAGTAGTGGAAAGAGATACTCCGATCGACCAAGCATTCAGAGTGATAGACGACATTCTTTTGAATGCGGTGAGAGGGATTAGCGATATCGTTAATAATCCGGGTATCATCAATGTGGACTTCGCGGATGTAAAAGCGATCATGAGAGATACCGGCGACGCGGTCATGGGAGTAGGAGAAGGTTACGGAGAAAACAAAGTCTCAGAAGCCGTGAACTTTGCCATCGATAATGCATTATTGGATTCTCGTTCTATTGCAGGAGCAACTTCTCTTTTGATCAATGTTACAGGAGGAACCGATCTTACAATTTCCGATTGGAACGAAGTATCTCAGATCATCACTTCTCAAGTGGATCCTAACGCAAATATCATCATCGGTTTGACGGAAGACGCTGATTTGGAAAAAAGGATTCGTATCACTGTGATCGCAACCGGGTTTAATAAGAGAGCTGCAGGAATCGGATCTGTTCCTAAGTCACAATCCCAACCTCAAAGAAAAGTGGTAGGGCTTCCTGAAATGGAAGAGCCGCGTCCGACTTTTAAAACCGAACCGGAAAGGATCAGCAATGATCCGGAAGCATACAGGACTCTTAAGTCTAAAAATCCTTCCGGAAACATGAAAGAAGATTATGATATTCCCGCTTTCTTACGAAGAGGAGAAAAAGGAAGAGGGTAATTATTTTTCTTAAAAGTTTACTTCGGACTATTTTTTGGCCGAACCTGATTTTTTAGAGGGGACTGACTTTTTTTTAGAAGAACTTATAGGGTTCTTATTTTCCGAACTTCGAACATAATTCGATTTAGAAAGTACGTTAAAATTTCCGCTGGGCTCTTTTAATAAAGTCTTTCCTGAATTTGCTTTAAGGACTCCTATTTTAATTCTTTTACCTATATTTGCTCTTACTTTAACGGCCCGTTTTTTCTTATAAAGAATAGCGGCCTTTAAAGTCTCCAAAGTAGCACGCTCCTTACCTTCTCCATCAATTACATATGGTAAAGCGCCTTCATGGATCATAGTAAAAAGATTCTGCTTTTTAATACCCGTTTTTTGAGCTATACTTTCAATAGATAAAATTTTAGCGGCGGGGGTAATTAGAGAATCAGCTTCTGCTATTTTTCTAGCCCGAGAAATTTTCAGGATTTTTATAGATTTAATATCCAAAAAACCTTCTCCACAAACCTTACAATATTGACCGCTCAATCCACGCACTGTGAAAGGTCCTGTTCTAGGACTCGAAATTTTTAAGGACTGCGAAATTCTATTTTCCATAGAACCAATCGTACCGCATACCGGACAATCTTTAAATAATTTATCCCTCATTTATCTTCTTCTCCATCTCACTTATACTCATGAAAGGAAATGATCTGTGCGATTACTGCAAATCCCCGGTCATCCAAGCTTAATTTAATATACGCGTCAAAGTGCGCGCCCTGAATTTTCTTTCTATATACGTCGAAAGCCAATCCGTTTTTTCCTTTTGTCTTCTCAGTCAAATGTCCAAATTGAAATTCGCTATCTTCAAGTGATAGAATAACTTCCTTGATTTTATCTATGTCCAAATCAAACAAACTAGACGCATCGATTAAGGCTCTATTCGTGATTCTGAAATACTCTTCCCACTTAGAAAGAACTTCTTTAATTTGATTTAGTTCAAAGTACGGTGCTTGAAAATTCTTTTCAATTTCACTCACACGCCAATATACCAATTGGACATGACAAAATCATAGAAATAAATAATATTTTTTCATACTTTTACTAGAATTTTTATTCCGGGACCGGAGGAGGCGCCATCAATTCCTTCAGCTCTTTTAGATAATCATCTTCCGGGCCGCCTAAACGGATGGCTTCATCGTAAAATTTGATCGCCTTTTGGTAATCCCCTTCCGAAAAATAATACGTAGCTAAATTCGCTTTCGCTGCCCAAGATTTTCCTTTTGCCTTTTGATCCGCTTTTTCCCAAGCGATCTTAGCTCTTTGGAAATTCGGATTTTCTCCGGTAATCTCTTCGTATCCTTCCAAAAGAAGCGCTTCTACTTCCGGATTTTCGTCTTCCGTAAAAATCGAAATATCTTCCGATTCGACTCTTGGAGAAAGTTTTCTTTGAATTTCGGAAATAGATTCATCTAACGCAGTGGAAAGAGAAGGAAGTATACTAGGACAACTAACGTCTCCCACACCGTTATATATGATAGAAGGTTTACTGATGACGGTTTTCATCATCTCTCCGGAATCTATCCGGATCAAATTCGCTTCTATAGGAATAAAAACTTTTCGAACACCTGTAGGTTTTATGATCGGATCCTCAACCAGAGAAGCCGCTGCTCGACTCAATTGCCTGTTTCTATCCTTTCCTGCGGCAGCTACCCTAAGAACAGCCATTCCAAGAGCAAGATAATCCATTTTTCTCTCTACATAACATTGGGACTCGGGTTCTCTGACGGAAACATATAAGACTGCATCCACGTCCAAAACTTCTCCGATCTTCTTCCTGTTCTTTTGTATCCCTTCTATCGAAAGATCTTTTTCTTCCAGAACATCCGGTCTATCTTTCAGGTCTAAAACTTTAAAATAAGAATCTTTAGATATACTTTCATACAATTTCCTAGGAACCAACAACACGAAAGAACGATTACTTTCGTGGATCCAGATTTCGGAATTCATAGGTTCCAGAGAAAATGCGACTGTCTTCACCCCGTTTAAGAATTGTTTTAAGTCCCTTCCCTCTTTTGTGGAAGGATACATAGGATATTCTACGGTTACGGATTGGCAGGTGATAAAAAACGCAAGCAAACAGAATAGAAGGACTGACGTTAGCCGCATATCGGATCGGACCTTTTCTCAATAAATTTTAGATCCCGTTTTTTACGGTTTCTTTTGCGGAATTTGCTGGTAGAAGCTCCAACAAAATCAAATGAGGTCTTGCACCGAATCGAATTCTTGGAGCCACATGACCTTCTGCCCCTAAACCTCTACTGACTATAATATCCGTATTTTCATACGTGTTCAAACCGCCGGCTGCTATATGGCGAGGAACTCTGGAAAGAGTTAAAATAGGTCCAAAAAACGGGACTTGCACCTGTCCGCCATGCGTATGTCCCGCCAAAATCAGATCCACTTTTTCATTCGGTTGGTGCAAAACGGAATCAGGATAATGGCTGATCATAATAGAATAAATATCTTCCGGGATCTCTCTTTTCAAACTCCAGATCAAAGTTTTGTTCCTGTAATCCGGCAAACCTAATCCGATCAAACCGATCTTATTTTTTCCGATCCGGAGAACTTTAGATTTACGATCCAAAAGAACGGATCCGGATTTAGAATAAAAATCGGTATGGCGTAAGATATGATCCACATCTCCGGTAACAAAATAGAATCCATTATTACTTTTGAATTCTTTTAAATATGAAGTTACGATCGGATACAAGGAGGAATGATTCATCACATCTCCCGTAAACAAAATAAGATCGGGTTGAAAACGATTCGCTTCTTCCCTAACTTCCAAATGTAGATCTCGAATATCGTCCGTCTGTAGATCCGAAATATGTACAATCTTTATGGGAGAATGTATCTTCTCCGATTGGATTCGAATACGTTCCACATCTAGAAAATTCGGCTCCCATACTTCTGAATAAAATTTGATAAAAACTAAGGAAATAGAAACGAATAAGAAAATAATTCTTTTGGAAAATACAAAATGCACAAGACCTAATATGGGAAGTGCAATTGTCAAAACAGTCCAAGCGATCCTGACCCGGATAAAAGAACTTATATCCAAAAAGAAGGGAACAGTAGACGCAAGAGCCAAATAGATCAATGTAAGAATTAGAATTCTTTTATAAAAGGAAAGCTCCCATTCTTTAGAAAAAATAAACCTCCTCTTATCCAGTAAGAATACGAGGAGAAATACGGTAAAAGTAATGATTACAAGAACATCTATTTTGAAATTGGTTTTCGAATATACATTTAAATAAAAATTCATATTTGGATCTTCTTCTTTCCATTCCAAAATTCAGCTGCAATTGCACTCAATAAATACATTACAGTCCCGTACATAAGAATAGTAAGTAAGGTCTCACTTTGTTTGATATGAAGTTCCGCAAGAAGTAGGGCCAAGGATAAACTTCTGATCGCGGAAACCATAGACAAGGAAGCTTTGACTTCCTGGGTGGAATTCAATAAAAAGATCCCAGGAAGGAGGGAAAAACAGACAGCTACGCAGGCAGCGATCCACACCAGCCAACCCAGGCTTAGCGCATATTCTCCGTACTGAAAGATCAAGAGTAAGATCGATAATACCAAACAGAAAGTGCTGAATCTTTCTACCCAAGGAGCAATCGGATCGAAAATTTTAGGGAAGAAGTATTTACTCAAAAATCCTAAAAGTAAGGGCAATCCCTGCAAAAAAGTCCCAATCAAAAAAAGTTTTAAGAACAGATCGAAGTTGAATCCGGAATCGCCTTGGTAAATGGAAAAGATTAAGGGTGTGAGGACCGTATTTGCCCCGTTCAATAGTGCAATCAGGATTCCGCCTAACGCAGGATTGCCCTTTGCCCTTAATACGAACAGCCCTCCTGAAGCTCCCCCCGGAGAAGCAGCACAAAGAAAAATTGCCGTAAAGGTAAGTTCGGAAACGCCCAAAAATTTTCCGGCAAAAAAAACGAAAACAGGAAGTATCACGAAATTCCAAAAGAATGCGAATATAAGGATCGGAACAAATTTAGCCCAGGAACCCAGCTCTTTTTTTTCTATCCTTAGTCCCAAACCGTACATAGAAGAAAGGGACAGAAGAATGAGTGCGATTCGTATTAACATTTTTTAATTTTGTGAGAGAATTTTTTTAAGGAAACTTCTCTCTTTAATCGTTTGGGAGATAAAACTGGAAATCGCGAAAAAAAATGCGAATCCTAAGAAAAAGTAAGGGGCTATAGAAACCTGTTCTTGTGGAATATTATTCTGCACTAGCATACCATAGAACACTACCACGAATAAGGCCGCAGGAACAGTCATCACAGAACCTATATTAATGAACAATTTATATTGGATGGAGCCGTTCTCCGCCTTCTCGGCATAACCGAAAGACCATAACCAATTTCTATGTTTTGCCAATTGAGAAGCGTTTTGAAACAGAAGTTTTTCCCCTACTGCTTGGACAACATATCCTGCTTTGCCGAATTGAGAAGAGGCCGAATTCAAATCCGACTTTAATTCTCCGGACAAAATAGCCGGGAAGAAGGAACCGAAATTTTTTTTGGAAAAAGTTTCTTTCTGCTTTCTATCCCAAATAGAAAGAGCAAATACTAGAATGAAGATCAGGATAGGTATTACGTTCAAAATTATGGTAATCATCTGTTTTTTATGCCGCTGTAAGTATAATAGGTCCGAAGTCCGTAACAACTACTGAATGTTCAAACTGAGCAGTAAACGAACCGTCAGGAGTTTTTAAAGTCCATCCATCCGATCCTTCTACAAAATCTTCGGCTCCGGTTGAAACGAAAGTTTCCACCGCGATGACCTGCCCCGATCTTAAAATTCGCTTATCTCTAGGCTCGTAATAATTACAAATATTGAATGGTTCTTCGTGGAGAGATTTTCCCACTCCATGTCCGCATAAGGTCCGGATCACCTTGTATCCATTCCTCTTTGCAGTATTCTCTATGGTTTTGCCGATAGAGTTCAGTTTTTGTCCCGTTCTTACTCCCGAAAGAGCACGTTTTAACGCTTCTGAAGAGACATCCAATAATTTGGTTAAACCTTTCTCATCTTGACCAACTATTAAAGTATAACCGGTGTCTGCAAAATACCCGTTTAATTCCAAAGAAACATCTAGATTCAATAGGTCCCCTTCTTTCAAAATACGATCGTTTGGAATTCCATGAGCAATCTCAGTATTCAAGCTGATACATGTGTTACCGGGAAATTTGTACATGAGTTGGGGAGCACTTTTCGCTCCGAACTTAGAGAAATAAGAATGAGCGATACGGTCCAGTTCTTTGGTGCTGATCCCCGGCTTAGCAGCTTCTCTCATCTTGACCAAAGTCTCGGCAGTAATTCTGCCTACTCTTTTTAATGCTTTCAGATCTTCTTCATTACGAACCGTCATAAATATTAATTCTACAGAGAGAAACGATCTGGCAAACTATAAATATAGGAATTCCTACAAGAACCTAAAGAATCTCAAAGTTTCCGTTTTACTTCCCGGAAAGTATAAAGAAGTTCGGAAGAGATCTGATCGCAAGTTTGCATATATTTCTCTAACGGATTTTCGGAATCGTCAGCAATTTTAGGATCTTCGAATGGAAGAGAGATCCTTGCTTCCGCTCCCGGAACATAGGGGCAGGATTCATCCGCTTGGGAACAAACCAAAACCGCAATGAACTCGGAGACAGGATTCGGAGCATCTTGGAATTTTTTGGAATAAGCGGTTAAAGCAGGAGTCCCATCCGCCCACCAAATTGAATATTTAGGATTGCGAGGGGGGCCTTGGTTCTCCAAACGAAATCCGCAATTTCCTAAAACGTTTACTACATTCGGATGTAGCTCGGTGATACTCGTTCCCCCGGAAAAAGATTTGATCCCGGGAAAATCAAAATAATGAGGAATGCTTGCTGCGAATGCCTGAGCGATCTGGCTCCTTCTCGAATTATGAGTGCATATAAATACTAAATTCGCTTTTTGTTTGTTCTCAAAAGATTGGAGAATAGAATCCGCCAACGAAGAAAGTACCGCCTTTCTTTCCTTAGTGATCTTATCGACCAAAGAAAGTTTTGCATCCAAATATGTTTTTAACGGTTGGAATAAAGGAGACATTCCGGAAACTCTAAGTTCCTTTTTCCATGGAGCAAGCTAGATTTTTCAGGTTTTGAAAGGCTTTGACAGATTTCAGAACTTAGGGGATCTATTGCGAAATCGAAAAGGAAATTAAATGAAAACGAACATCAATCAAAAAACAGCGCTCATTACCGGAGGTTCTTCCGGAATTGGTAAAGAACTTTCTCTCCTATTATACAAACAAGGTTATCAAGTACTAGTGGTCAGCATTTCCAAAGAAGAATTAAAACTTCTGCATAAAGAATGCAAAGACGTAAACCCTTCCGGAAAATTAGAAACCTTAGAAGCGGATCTAACTCAAACAGAAAGTATTCCTAAAATTCTAAAATGGATCTCCAAACTGAATTTAGAAGTAGATGTCCTGGTCAATAATGCGGGATTCGGGCTTTGGGGAAAATCCTGGGAACTTTCTCCGGAAAAAGTGGATTCCATGCTTTTACTAAACGTGAATGCAGTTACCAGACTTTCCAACGAATTTTCTAAAAGAATGATCGAACGTAAAAACGGTTTTATATTGAACGTTGCATCTACAGCTTCTTTGCAGCCTCTATCCTATATGGCGGCTTATGCAGCTAGCAAAGCGTATGTGGTTAGTTTTTCGGAAGCATTGGCTGCGGAACTTTCTCCTTATAGGGTCAAACTTGGGATCTTATATCCGGGAACCACTAAGACAAACTTTCTTTCCGTAGCAGGAATTCATAAAGAAAACAAAAAGGGATCGTTAGGAAATCTTGCCTACTCTATCGCGATGGATCCGAAAGATGTGGCCAAGGTTGCATTTAACGCGATCCAAAACGAGACCAAAAGATCCGTCCCGGGATTTATGAATCAGGCACATTATTATTCTACGAAAATATTTCCCTCTTGGATCGTTAAAAGGATAGCGGATCGGATCTTTAAAAAAGAATAAATTACAGTCTACCCCAAATATAGGTTATCGTTCAATACCAAGTCGCGGACTTCAAGAGCCTGATCTTTTGGGACGGGCTCTTATACTTTTACGTTTACGCCGTAAAACTCTAGAGCATTCGTATATAATACTTTTTGTAATAATTCTCCATCGAAAGTTTCCGTTACGAGATGTAGATCCTCTTCGGT
Source organism: Leptospira sp. WS58.C1 (assembly GCF_040833995.1). Classification (NCBI taxonomy): domain Bacteria; kingdom Pseudomonadati; phylum Spirochaetota; class Leptospiria; order Leptospirales; family Leptospiraceae; genus Leptospira; species Leptospira cinconiae. Next base: position 484,120 of record NZ_CP162137.1, on the reverse strand, counting down.
AAAAGGAGCAGGAGAACGAGTGGAAGGAAGATCCGTCCCGAACATCAGGGCATCCGGATTGATATCTGAAATATCCGCTAGGGCCGATCTTATATCCATATTGGTCCGTCCGAAACCTGTAGCCTTGACTCTTACTCCTTTCTCCACCAATCTTAAAGTAGTGGAAAATCCTTGTTTAGATAATCCTAAATGATCTATTGAAACCTTAGGTAGGGACAATAAGACTTCTTCCAAAAATTCGTCGATCTCTTTGGCATCAATATACAATTCCACATGCCAACCGGCTATATCATAGACTCGGGCTCCCATCTCCTTGATCTTGGAAATTTCCTCAGACCCCCCCCTTCTTACGTTAAATCGTACTGCCCTCACTCCCGATTTATGAAGAGATAAAATTTCGGAATCCTTAGTGTTTGCAGGAAGCTGGGTCACACCTACATAATTTTTTCCTAATACGGAAAGCGCATCCAATAAGTAAGTCTGATCGAACGCCTGAAAAGAACCGGAAACGACTGCACCTCCTTTGATCCTGAGCCAATCCGCTTGTTTATTATAGTCCGAAACCGTAAAGGGTTCGGGCAAAAAACCGTGATTTGGCACCAAAGGAAATCTTGGATCTATGATATGGAAGTGAGAATCGAAGATCCGCATTTTTGTAGTATAACATTTACGGAATATGAGTCAAGAGATTGTAGAAAGGAAATTTATTTCATTATTCGGCCATATATCGTCATTCCGCTCTATAACGAAATACCCTGGTCCCTGCAAAAAGGTCGTGTAATGCCGTCCTTTTGTGAGAAAAGAAGATATAAATCAACGAAATCCCATAATATACGATCGAATCCCAAAAGGTAAAATTATCCAAAGGATTCCATTTATTCAAGATCCTATGAACGCCTGCCAATGGCAGACCTTCCATTTCAGCCTGGTGTTCCATGAAAATCCTAGAATCATACACTGCACTCACGATAGTTACTAATGACAAAGCAAGTTCGGGCAAGATCCTGATAAAAGATCTACCCCAACCTAAACGCCCTTTGTTCGAATCGGTAACGATTATCCCCGCAAAGGCCTTACCAAACGTCCTACCGAATAAGGCGTGCATCACGAATCTATACCCTATATACAGGAGGGAATGTAAGGCGGTATAGAACGGAAACACCGCGTATACCATTTTATTATGGTAATAAAAAACAAGGACTTGCGGGATTAAAACAGGACATAAGATCAAAAAATCCAGGAATTGAGCATAAACCCGCCTGCTCAAACTTGCGTAAACCAAATGTCTTTCTTCAATATCAATTTTTTTGAATATACTCTTCATCTGCGAGATAGTTATAGGATATTTCTAAAATGAAAAACGAACCATCTAAGTTCCTTGCCGCTTTCGCAAAGATAAAACCCGTCTTTGTCTTTATGAGATACAACAGGGATATCCTTGAAAATTTCCGCCCAAAATCCATTGGGACAAGGTTCCCACCAGTCCGGTTTACAATTTCCCTGATCAAAATTTTCAGGCCAATCCTTTGGATAAGAATCGAATCTGCGGTTCAACCCTGGATGGTTTTTGAATCGTTCCAAGAGCGACTTCCTGAACTCGGAACTTTCTACCTTATATTTGGAATAAACCACCCAAGATTCTTTATAACCGCAACGTTTGATAAAGTAATTCGTTACACCATTGGGAATACCTAAGACCCCAAACTTCTCCGCCTCTGCCCTTGTTAGGTTCTTAAACTCGAAACGATCCGTAAAGACCGGAACACCCGAACCGTTCCGGAGGAAAGAATATAGAAAAATCCCGAAAACAATAACAATAACCGCGATTCCGCACGTTAGATAAATCTTAGAAAGAGGGTATTTCGTCATTTTTTCGCCGGGATCGGATCGGCCGAATCTTAACGGTAGAATATGGAAACCAAAAGTAAGGAATCAAGGAGAATTTAGAAAAGCATACTCACGCTTCTCCCCGTCTTGAAACGTACACTTTTCAATATAAATCCTTAGTATATCGGAATAAAATCCCGGAGCTCTCTGACCCTTTTTATCCAAGAGCATAAGTTCGGAAAATCCGAAACAGGAAAATGACCTTCTTCCGCCACATGTGTATATGCAAAGAGGGAAATATCAGCAATGCTCGGCTTCTCAAAGCCGAAATATTGATTCTTAACAAGATGATCATCCATGATCTTAAGAGCCTCCAATCCTTTCGTATGATTTCCAGGGATCCTTGGGTCATCCTTTTTATTTTGAAAATGGATCAACCAGCGATTAACGGCAATATATGGCTCGTGACTATATTGTTCAAAGAACATCCATTGTAATATTCTAGATTGGACTAAAAGATCTTCCGGAAAGAAACTACTTTCATTAGCTAAGAAGTATAAGATCGCGTTCGACTCGGAAAGAAAATCCCCGGAGTCCAATTCCAAGAGAGGTACTTTCCCTACGGGATTTTTAAGAAGAAATTCCGGAGTCCTGGTCTCGCCCTTTCTGGTGTCGGTCTCGATCCATTCATAAGGGATTTTCAATAAATGAAGCAATAGTTTAATTTTATAACAGTTCCCGGAAACGGAAGTACCATAAACTTTCATCTGTGATCGCCTAAATAATTTAAATTCCAACGAACCTAAATGTTAAGTTAGGAACCGCAATGAAAAAATTTATTTCGAAACTCCCAACAACTCCAAGGTACGTTTCAAACTCTCTCTTCCGCCCCAAGCTTGATGTCCAGGAACTATGATAGAAATTTTCGGAAACATCTTCTCCAACTTACGAATGGTTTTGGGCCATTCTTTGAGATCCGCGTCCTTAGTGTTACCGATATCATCCGCTTCGACACTTTTTACCAAACAACCCCCGAATAAAATTCGAGATCCGGGAAGCCAGACGACCAAATTATCCTTAGAATGACCTGCGCCGGGGAAAAAAGTCTCAATTTTAGTTTTACCGAATACCAATAGATCCTTGTCTTTTAGGACTTTTTCCGGAACAGATTCACCTTCCTCTTTCAAAATAGAAATAGTTCTTTTCCCGGCATAAGAGGGAATATTTTGTTTTTTTAATATATCTATCCCACCCGCTCTATCCTCATGGAAATGGGTAATAATGACGGCAATCACCGGCTTTTTCAGATTATTAGAGATCCAATCCAAGAGTTCGAAGGTTTGTTCTTCTCCCCAGGCAGTATCCACGAGAACGACACCTTCTCCCGTTTCGATCAAAAGTCCGTTAGAAGGAAAATAACCGTCTTTTAGAAGTTTATAAGAAGTGTGTACGTAAATATTTTTACCGATCTGAGAAACCAGGAGCTTAGGTCCTTCTCCGTAAATCGAAACAGAAAATAGAATTAAGAAAAAACTAATATATTTCATTTTGGATTTTTGGCCAGAACCTGGATATCGTCTTTCCATTGCCCTTCGAAAATCGGATTCCCTTCCGGATCGGATAATTTACCGAAGCCGTTCCTTTTATTCATTTTCCATTCACCTTCGTAAACGGTACCATCCGCATATTTATAAGTGCCTTTGCCTTCTTTATTTCCCCGATCCCATTCCCCGTCGTAAGACTCCACTCCTCCTAATATAAGTTTGCCTTTTCCATGAGCTAGACCATTTTGGAAACTACCGTCATAACGATACGATCCGGACATGATCTTGGTCCCGGTCCCGTTTTTACAATCGCCTGAAACACAACTAGGAGAAAAGAAGTAATACGCGAAAAACAGTACAACGGGGATGATCAGGATAGGATAAAAGTTCTTATTCATTGACCTCAGAAACCGATTCGAATGTTAGGATTCCATAATATGGAAAAATAAACTAATAACATCGGATTTCAATCTTCCGATTTGGAAAATTCTTTAAAATTCCTTTTGCGAACGATCGAGTTTAACCTTTTCAGCAATCTTTTGAGATCGTCCTCCCCCATCGCCTCGGTAACCGCTGCCTGAGCCTCTTCCCAGATCGGATAAGCGACCCTCAAAGCTTCCAACCCTTTTTGGGTTAAGATCACCTTTCGAGCCCTTTTGTTTTCGGAAGGAACATCCGCGACATAGCCTAATTCTTCCAAAGGTGTCAAGTTACGGATCAAAGTTGTTCTATCTAAAACAAGAAGGTCCGCTAATTCGGCAAGGGCAAGACCGTCAGTGGCGCCAAGAGTATGCAATAAACTGAATCTTTGAGAAGTAAGACCCGCTTTCTCCAATTCTCTATCGTAAAATTGAGTGACCGCCCGAGAGGCCCTGCGCAGATTGAAGTTCACACAACTTAAACCTGCGCTAAGCATATCCGCTTTGCTCGGAAATTTTTCGGACTTCCGAGCCATAGTGTTTTGAGACTTCTTGGACATAAAAGATAAAAAAGACTATCAGTCTTGGGAATATTTTCCCTCCGATACTTGTTTTCGCAACTGTTTTACCCTATCTTCGAAAGAACCATCTTCCAAACCGGGCTCATCAAATAAGAAGTTCCCTAAAAAAGACATCATCTCTTGGTCATGACGAACGGGACGCCCTTTTTGAAGATCAATAAAGGAGAACTGAGCTCTCAAAACGGCCTTCAAACGATTTCCTTCCTTATCTAGAAGTAAGTATTCATTATGGATCGTGGCCGGAGTCAGTCTGATCAAACGAGTCACTATTTTCACAACGTCATTCTGTTTGACCGGCTCCAAATATTGGGTCTCCACCTTACTCACCACCCAGGATTTACCCGAACTAGAACCGTATTCATAAAAATCGAAATTAGCGGTCTCTCTCAACTGCTCCGAACGAGCCTCCAAAAAGTAATCCATATACCTTGCATTATTCAAATGGCCGAAAGGATCACAATCCTGAAAACGTATCCTTGCAAAACTATAAGGGGAAAGCACCGGTTTACCTATCGTCAATTCCATACAGAATCTCCTAAGAGAATTAATGTGCACTTGCATATATGTAATTACACATGTGTAATTACATCATTTGGACTTCTCCGGATCTTGGTCAAGGCAAAAAATCCCCTTTCGATATGTTGGAATTCCAACAAAAGACCGTATTTTTTAGCCTTGGCCGCGTCCTTGATTTGCTCGGACCGGGCTCTCACCTCCGGTCAAAAAATCTCTTCCGCGATTTTTTGACCCCGGCTCGATCCCTCGCGGTATGATCTAAAAATTTCAGTCCAACTTTGAAGGTAGGCGATCCAACAATTCGGACCAGTGTGTTTTATCTTCCGGCCCTATTTTCCCTCTTTTATCGTAACGAATATTATAAATTCCGAATTCTCCTCTGTACAATTTGGAAACCTGAGAAGAAGTAGGTTGTTTACCACAACCGGAATGTTCCCAAGAATAAGAAATTTTTCCGGATTTCTCCGATTCCAGGCTCCAAAGAATATTCGGACATTCTTTCTTCTTACCGGATTCCAACAGCGAATAAATTTCAGTAGGGGAAGAGACTCTCACCTTATAAATATGAATGGAAAGCATCTCGCTCCAAAACAATAGAGACTCCTGTTTAGGAATATATTGCAATAATGCCTGATCCATCCTATCCACATCGGAAACCAATTTCCATTCTCTTCCGTCCAAACGAATGAACTCTCCTTCGGCCTCCAAAGAAAGATCTTTTCTAAATTGTTTCTTATCCGATTCGTGGATAGAAATTTCAGTTTGCAGATGAGTGATCTGTCCATTATCGTTTTTTAAAACGATTGCTATCCATTTACGAGTGGTCCCGACTTTTCGGATCCAATCCTTGTTCTCCGGAACTTCTACATTAAATCTTAAAAGAACAGAGCCTACTGTAAGCGGTTTTTCGTGCTGAAACAATAAAGTATCGGAAGAATTTTCATTTAATTCGAATGCTTCCAAACTCGCTAAAGACGGATTTTTTACGGTACCTTTTAGAAAGATCTCGATTTTCCTAGGTTCCGTTTTGTAATAAACCTTCTCTAATTTAAACCATTCGTTCTCAGTTCTTTTTTTGCGGACCATATCCGGAAAACAAGAACCAAACAGGAACATGCAAATAATAGAAATTACTATTTTAGAATATGATTTTCCGAAAGTAAGATACAAAGTTATTCTGCGACAATTCTTCTTCGAATGGAAACAAAATGAGCGAATAGAACGGAAGGAACTATAAAAGAAGGCAGCCATACGTATGGAAATTGGAGAATCGCTCTGTTCGGTATATCAAAGGACAATTTTTGAAATGGCCCCGGTGCGGATAAGATCCCCAGGATCACTATATTCAATAAAAATAAAAGGCCAATTAGATTCCAAAACAAAATCCAATTTTTAGAAGAAGTAGGTTTATTTAAAATGAAATAGGCCGCGATCGGTGCGGTTAATCCGATTAGAATATCGAAATTCCAACCTGCAAACGTCATATTGACGGGCACCAAACCGTACATTGCCAGCCAGTATAAAACAAGCTCCACGGGTATCCTTGCCAGATGTAAGTAGAGTAAATTCTCCCCTGGGATCTGGTCCATCCAAGCCCTGCTAGACGGAAAAATAAAAAGTAAAACTAAGAACAAGATCGGAGGAACCACCATACAAAAAAATCTGGGAGGAAAAGAGTCCGTTACCAAATAAAATCCGGACCAACTTAAGACAGCTTGCAACAAAAGCCAGACAGCCAACGCTAATAGGATTAAAGAAGAACCGATCCAATTTTTTCGAGAGCCTAGTACAAGAGAGAAAAAATATCCCAAAATGGCAAATACCGTAGAACCGAAAACAATGGGAACAAATGGTGGAAGATGAGGAGACATTTACGATATCCGAAATGAGGCTCAAATCATTGGATTTTCGGAAAATTAGGCAATCATTTTCCACGAAATTCCGCCTGATTCTTGCATCTCCTTTTTCACCTAAGCAGCGTATTTTGTTGGAATTCCCAAAAGATTCTCTTCTAATGATAGAATAGAACTAGTTTCCAGGATAATCTATGGCCTTCCAGAATTTCCCTTTTTCGATCTCTCGATCCAAACTTTTTCATATTTTTGCAATCTTACTCATTTCCGTTTCTTTGATCGGTTTACTCGCAGAACCTAAAAAAGGAGTTCAAGAAGACGTTTTCGAATACAAGGTAAAAAAGAATGATACCTTATCCAAGATCGCTAAGGAATTCCTACAAGATCCGAGAAACTGGAAAGAATTATTAAAATATAATGAAATTCCAAATCCTTCCTTGATTAGAGAAGGAACTACACTTTTGATCCCTGGGTTCTTAAGAAAAGATACCATCTCTGCAACCGGAGAAATTATCAAACCGAATGCAGGTCCTGTGGCAGTCGCAGATTTCCAAAAAGGCCAAGTTCAATTCTCCAGAGATTTTACTCCGACAGGACTTCCTGCAAGCTGGTCCAAACTTTCCAAGGACCAGTTATTGAATATGGACGATTGGATTCAGACAGGGCAAGCCTCTTCTTCCAAAATTATCTTCACTAAAAACGGAACCGTAGTAGAGTTAAGAGAAAAAACCTTAACTAAGATCGTAAAAACAAGTTCGGAATCCATTTCAGAATACAAACTGAATAAAGATGGAGGGATTCTGGAACTCAAGTCAGGCTATCTGGAAGCCAAGGTCCCTCCTAAAAAACCGGGTGACGATACCCGCAAATTTATGGTTGTAACTCCTACAGCGGTAGTCGGAGTGAGAGGAACAGAATTATACGTAAACGCTCCTGATCCGGAGAACACTATGGTGGGATGTTACAAAGGAGAATTAGAAGTCTCTGCGGAAGGAAAAACGGTAGCAGTCCCAGCGGGATTCGGTACTACCGTGGTCAAAGGACAGGCTCCTTCCAAACCGGAAAAACTTCCCGAGAAGGTTGAGTTAGAGTGAGAATTCTGGATCAGAATATTATAAAATTAAAATTTTCATTTTTATTATCTTTTCTGCTTTTTCTCCCGGGAGAAACGTTTTCCGAACAACAACGGGTGAGCCTTCGTTGGAAACCCAGCCAAGGAGCCGAAAGTTATCTGATCGAACTTTCGGAAGACCGGGAATTTTTAAGAGTCCACCATTTTTATAAGACCAAAAACTTCCGTTACGAATTTAATTCACAAGATTCCAAATTTTACGTGCGTGTAGTCGGGATCAATGTGGACGGGGTAAGAGGAGTTTCTTCTCCTATCATTTCCTTATCGGAAAAATTCGCCGCGGCTCCGAAAGTTAAGGTGGAAAGACCTTCTACAGTCGTTGCTTCTTCCGAGGAATTACGGATCTCGCTCGGCGATCCTAAAACCGGCGGACCTTCTTCCAATTCGATGGGATCTCCAAATTCTCAAAAACAAGTTCCTGTCTCAACTTATTATAGAGTGAACGGAGGCGAATGGCAAAAGTATGAAGGTTCCATTTCCCTTTCCCAAGAAGGTTGGAACGAGGTGGAATTTTATTCAGAAGATATATTAGGAAATAAAGAAACGCCTAAAAAGACAAAGTATCTGAAAGACACCACTGCCCCCCAGGTCCGTTTAATCGGAGAGAAAAAGGGGCAATCTGGTCTGATAGAGATCAAATCCGGAGCGGAACTTACATTACAAGTTACTGAAGAAGGTTCCGGATTGGAAGAGATCACTATCAACCTTACCGCAAGAGACGGAAGCGGAGCGGAAGTAAATCTAACTCTATCCGGAGAGGAAGCTAAGAAGCCGATCAAAATATCTTCCCTAGGTATAGATGGTCTTTCTATTCTTCGTTGGGAAGCAAATGATAAGGCGGGAAATTATATCCAATCGGAGATACCCTTATTGATAGATGCAAAACATCCAGTATGCGTATTTGCTCCGTCGGAAGGTAAACTCCGAGAAGACGGTATCTATTATTTAAAGGAAAACGGGTTGATCACGATCCGTTGCGAAGATCCGGGAACCGGATCAGGGATTTTCAAATTGGAATATAAGATAGACGATACCGCGGTTCTACCATATCAAAATCCGATAGGATTCAATAAGGGAATTCATACGGTTACGGTTTATACTTCGGACAGAGTTGGAAACCAAGCGGAGTACAAGATCAAAGTGAACGTATTAAAGCCGAACTGGCAAAAGACCGGATCCGAACTCCAGGAAAATTAGTTTATTAGATTTTTATTAAGAGAAAAAGAAGAAGGGACCTGCTTTATTAGCAGATCCCTTTTGGCGGTTTCTAATTTTCTGTGCTTGGTGAATTGGAAGAACTTGTAGGCTTAGCTGCCGGAACAGGAGAGCTCGGTTTGTTATCCACTTTTTGGATCTTAGTTTCAGGAGGAGTGGTATCTACTATAAAAGCGATCTTTTTGACCTCACTTTCGTTACCTACCGAATCCACTGATTTAGCTTCGATCGTATGATTCCCTTGTGCTTCTACGGAAACGGGATCAGAATACGCTTTCCATTCTCCAGAATCCAATTTATAGAAGATCTGTTTAATTCCTGATAATGTGTCGGAAGCCTTGATGGTAAAAGTATTCCCGCTTTTTACGAAAATTTTATCTTTTACGGTCACAAGTGCAGACCCGAAAAGTTCTACTAAAGGTTTTTCTTGATCTACCGTTACTGCCAAAACGGAATCGGTAGAAGAGTTTCCGGACTTATCGGTTGCAGAAAACTTAATAGTATTCACTCCTGCTTTTTCTAACTGTATCGGTTTACCGTCATACACTTTTGGCTCTGAGCCGTTGATTGAAATTTTGATATCCTGAACTCCGGCCAAGTTATCCTGAGCGGTAATAGAGTAAGTCAAACCCTTTGTGGCATAGTTCGTATTCTCATGAACTACAAGTGCGGCACTCGGAGTGATCTTTGTAGAAGGAGGAGTATTATCGACTAAAACGTTAAAATGTTTTTCAGGCTCTTTGTTTCCCGCCTTATCCACCGCCCTATACGTGATCTTAGTCAGACCTTCCTTGACCAATGTAATAGAAGAAACGTATTTATTATAATCGCCCGATCCAATCTTATATTCGATGTAATCCACAGTGGAGCCTTCATCCTTGGAGTTAAACTCGAAGGAAGATTGGGAATTGATATATAGATCCGGTTTTTCTCCGGAAGACGATTCTCTATCTGTAGCGGACGGTTTCGTAGTCTCCGCCTTAGGAATAGTGGACTTAGGAGCGGTTGTGCTTGGTGAAGTTTGAGCGAGAATAGCGCTGGAGACTAGCAAAGTTGCCAGAGGGACCCATAAGGGATTGCGATTCATTCTTTTCTCCATTGGAAAATTAGTGTTATCACTGTTTGACGATAAAAAATCCACGGAATCTTTCCATTTCTTCGTGAGAATTTAGAAAAAATTCCGACTAAATTTCGTCACCTTGACGGAGAAAATTATCTACTTCTTCTTTTCCTTTTGGGAGAAGGACCCAGCTTTCCAAAATTTATAAACCGGTAAAAAACTGCCCAAAACTGGTAATAACATTAAAATAGCGTAGGTTTTTGAAAACAAACTTGTGGTCCCACTCTGGACCACATTAGCGGTGTTATATAAAGTCAGATCAGAAACGATCACTACACATAAATCCTGATTTTGTAATGTAGAATATACGAAATAAACGGGAATATAAGCTAGATAAAAATACAAACAGATCAAAAATGGAAAAGTAACAAGCGCCTGTCCCACCAATCCTCCGGACGGAGTTCCGTACCATACTAAAAAAAGGCATAACATAGAAACTGCGAAAGACACCTGGGTGAATAAAAGAAAAATACTATCATCACCTTGAGTACAGGTTCCGGTTTCTGCTAAAACGATACATATTGGAATGAGTAGGAATAGAAGATCCCCGGACCAGAACAGAATTTTTTTGAGTATATTCATTTATTTCGACAAAAGTTCCTTTAAAGCGATCGCATTATTATATTCCAAATTTTTAAAAGAATATAAAAATGTGATCACTTTTTCAGCCAAGGAAGTTTTTAATTTATTCAGACTTTCCGAATTTGAACTTTATCCGCATCGAGTCGTTTATACGATAAAATCTTTCGGATCTCTTCTGGGACTATAATAGTGATAATCACTTTTTCCCAAGCGAACCAACATTTGGATCTTTTCTCCAGGTTTTAAACTAGCTTCGAATTCTTTTCTGAGAAGATCCATTTCAGAATATTCTTGTAGTATTTGGCTCAATGGATGAAGAGAAAATCCGTTTTTAGTCGCAGCCAATTGAAGACGAAGGTAATCTCTTCCCGCCTGGACCCAATCGATGATCTCGTTATGATCCGTTTTCAAAAAAATAAATCCTTTCGAACTTTCTACCTGAGAAGTAAACATATCCATCCCGGCTTTTTTATTTTCCGGTGAATGCCAACTTTCTGCTCCGGGTTTTAAAAAAAAGTTTCGAGCAAAGTAATATTTCAAACCGGAAACTCCTGTCGCTCTAAGGGAAAGGCCGTCTTTAAATTTTCCGATCTCTTCGTCATTATAACGAAACCAAATTCTGGATTCTTCGTATGTATTATAAGTATCGGTTTCCGCCTGCATAGCGGCGATCAATTGGTTTCTCAATTTTTCTGATCCTGCTTTTGGAACAAATTTCAGTTCGGAATACAAAACTGCGGAGTCTTTGCGAATCTTCTCAAAATCTTGCCAAGTAAGATCTTCTCCTTCATAAATACTTCTTCGAGTTAATCTCTCCGAAATAAATTCCGATAGGGGATTTTGGACCAGATCATCTCGTTTGATCAGAACGATTTTAGCGATCGGTTTTTTGCCTATGTCCGCAATCGTATATTTTCCATCCGGAAAAAGAGAAACTTCTGCAGAATATCCCAATATCTGAATTCCTAAACTTAAGTTCTCTAAAAAGGTACCTTGGCCAATATGGATTTGCCGATACGTTGGATCCGTATCTTTTAATAAACGTTTTTCATCCACATACAAAAGTGCAGAATAATCATCTATAAGTTTGAATTTCCAAGGCTGAACATTATGTGGATTCGGAGCAGTAATCCCGATACGGATCGCTTTCAGAATGGGAGAGATATTTTCGGAAAGAAATTCGGGATCGAAAGGATTTTTTCTTTCGTAATCATATCTATCATTAGGAGAAGTTTTACAATACTGTAAAACTTGAGAAGCAGATAGAAAGATTCCGAAACGAATACCGGATTTCAGAAACGTTTTTCGACTCATGGAAACCATGGCCGAAAAAACTAAGGGAAATCAAGTCCCAGTCAATCCAATTCGAAGGAATTATTCCCAATAATTTATCATCAATTCTTTGGACCAATCCGGCTGAGTGATCCCAGACATTGGTAGGAATTCCCTCATCACAGGTTTAATATCCACAACAGGAGTTCCATCTATCGCATCCAAATATTTTACCAAAAGTTTTTTGCCGTCCCTTCTCAGAAGTTCTACGATCGTAGAACCTAGATGGTTTGGACGATTTTTCTTTCTTTGGACAAAAATCCCTACCTTTGGCCATTTTTTATTTTCTCTGGGGTGTTCGCTGCCTAATATAGGCTCCGATCCGATCGATTTATGAAAGATATAGATGATCTCTAAATGGGAGAATGTTTCGATCCCATCCAAGGACTCAGCGGGAATATTATCTTCTAACTCGATCTCGGAAACAATTTCCGCCCAGTAATCGTCCTGGATTTCTGATCTTGAGTTCGAGACCTTTGCGATCGGCCGAATCGTAAATTCCATAAAAGCCTCTTTCATCTGAAAAGATGTTTTAAGAGACGAATTAAATTACACTTAGGCAAGAAATTAATAAGCGAAGTCGATTAAAATATTGAGAGAATACGGGAACCGACTAATAACGTCGGCCCGCGTTAGGTAGGTTTAGTTTCCGGCTTCCGGTTTTGCAGTTAGGAATTTTTTCAGAGTCTCCAAATCATCTTCCGCAAATGAAATCGTGATCGGCTTAGTCCCAGAATAAAGTCTTATAGCGAAAAAGTCAGAAGCCAATATTTCAGCTTCTTGCTCTTTCGTTAATAAAAATGTCCCAGTGAGTTCCTTATGAGTGCGACTAGTGGTATTCATAGAGGTCTTCGTCTCTGTAGATTGATTTTTGCCAAACGAGCTAGTGGAACTGGAATGCCCTGTGGAATTATTTCCCGTGGTTGTAGTAGTTACGCTTGTGTTATATGTAGTGATCGCTTGAGAATCCAAGTTTCCCAAGACCAAAGTTGAATCTTTAGCTCCAATTCTGATGAATCCGCTTCTCTCCAGAGGATGACTATTCGCTTCTGCGGTAACCTTAAATCTTGCCACTGTTGGATTTATTTTTGTTTCATTAACCTCTCTTGAAAAATCAAAAATAGTATTATATCTTGCCCACGAATCTTCCTCTTTAGACAATTTCCACATTTTCATCGTGATGATATGAGATTTTTTGAAATCATCCTTTATAATGATCACTTTTCCGTAAGTGCTACACCCTACGAGAATTGCGAACAAAAGAAATACAGATATTTTTCTAAACAAGTTGTTTCTCCAATTAGTATATAGAATCCTATCCCCTGCAAATCTGCGACAGGTCAAGAGAGTATTTTTGAAATTTATGATAATAAGTTGAATAAGGAACATTATCTCATTTTGGATAACGTTCCTTTAGTGATAAACGTAGTTAGTTTATTCTAAACGGATAATATAGAACAAGATCATTCCAATTCCATTCCAGGTCGAGCAAGCAAAAAGTTTTTAAGATAATTGGAATTTTTCTGATCGAACGTGAATGTCAAAGGGTAAGATCCCATATATAAGCGAATACTAAAAGGTTTACCTTCCAGTATAGCCTGTTCGTCTTCCCTTTTTAGCAAAAACATCCCACTCTGTTCCTTGCTAGTGTGCGTCCGAACGGAAGTTCTCGTCTGGGTATTTGTTCCTCCAGTCTGCTGGACTTTCGTAAAATCTACAAATCCACCTTTTGCATTCATGATCGCATTTGCATTCGCAGAGCCGATATTCGCAGAATTTACGGAAGTCGTAGTAGTAACGGAACTATTCGTAACTAGTTGACTATCGGAGTTACCGATCACAAGGGGACTGATCTTCTCACCTATTTTCAAAAAACCGGTCTTAGCAATTGGAGCATCGTTAGTCTCGCCATGATATGAAAATCTAATGGAAGTAGGGACCGCCTTATTATCAGGTCCTATCTCCCTTGTAAGATCGAAATAAAAGTAATACTTTAAATAGGTAGGTGCGCCGAAATAATCCAGATACGGTTCGTTTGATAAAAGCAATAACTTCATCTTTACGATATGAGTATTCTTAAAATCGTCTTTAATAATATTTATATGCCCAAAACGAAAAGTCAGGCAACTTTCGAAAAATAGAGCAAAAACAAAGAACCAAACTAAAGTCAAAATCCTAAACAAATTTAAACCCCTTACCTATATTGATACACATATTAAACTTATCTCCTCGTCAAGAGAAACCGGCCAGGTTTCTCAAACGAAACCAGACCCCGCTATTTCATTGACAGGGGATGGGTACCGAGATCCACTCTAATTGTGGACCGAAATCGTATCGCATTAGCAGTCACCTTTGTTGTCACCATTCTCTCCCTGTTCGTCGGACTTATTAATTTAGTTTCCAACGTTTCTTCTTCCAAACTCACGAAAGTGGATGCAGGTTCCGGATTCGGGACCGACAGGTTGGGAGCGGCTCTGATCAAAATAGAAGGAGAGATCCATTCCGGTCATTCCAGCTATGATTCTGCAGGAGCTCAAACCGTATTGGATCAACTTAGATCGATTGAAGATGATTCGAATATCGTTGGCATCTTGGTAGAGATCAACTCTCCCGGTGGATCCGTCGGTGCTTCTCAAGAGATCTATAAAGAACTAATGTATCTCCGAAAGGAAAAAAACAAAAAAGTCGTGGTATCCATGAAGGATATCGCGGCTTCCGGCGGTTATTATATAGCTTCCGCTGCGGATAAAATTTTCGCGTTAGGGGGAACTTTGACCGGCTCTATCGGAGTGATCGCGATCGCACCGAATATAAAAGGACTTTTAGAAAGATACGGAGTAAAGGTCCGTACATTTAAAGAAGGAAAATATAAGGACTCACTTTCTCTTTTTAGGGACAATACTCCGGAAGAAGACGCGATGATCCAAAAAATGCTCTCCGATACCTACGAAGAATTTATCGAAGATGTAGCTAAAGGAAGAAACCAAACCGTAAAATTCGTGGAAGCATTGGCAGAAGGTAGGATCTACTCCGGTCAGGACGCATTCCGAAACAAACTCGTGGATGATATCGGCGGCAGAAGAGAAGCGTTGGCCGAACTTTCCAAACTTTGTAATTACGACGGGACTCTTCCTTTATTCGAAGAAGAAGCAAATCCATGGGATAGGTTCTTCCGATTAATGCAGGCAAAGTCAGGCGGATTTCTCGGCGGAGAAAAAGTATTTCTTCAGGAGCTCAAACGTTCTCCTGTTTTAGTTTTATACCCTCACTCAATGGCATGGTAATTATCCCGTGTTGAAAGAATTATTCGGCAGATTTATAGATCTTTTAGACGCGGTGCTATTCGAACCGTTTCGTGTGGAAAATGTAATTTCTTCTTGGGGAACTTATCCGCTTAAAATAGTCGGTTTCTTAGTTCTGCTGCTTGCTTCCGTAAGCGCAGGAGCGGGTTATGTTTTCATCACTCCTCCGTTCACAGGAAGAAGTTTCGGACAATTCCTTATTGCGGCACTGACTCATTTATTGTTCTTCATACTTTTACCCTATACGATCGCATTCATCGTGGATGGATTAGCCCAATCCAAAGGGAAGAAGGGAAACGCAAATACCACTCTCAGATTTGTGAACCTTTCTCTTTCTATATTTATTTCCAATGCTGCTTGGGCCATTCTACTTGCTCAGCTGGGATTAAAAGGAGGATTTGGAGTTTTTACTTTATACTCGATCCATTACGGATTGTTCATGGTAGTATTGGTTCGAGGGACTTCTTATATTTACGATCTAAAGTTTAAGGATTCCTTATTCATCAATATTTTCACATTTATCGTAACATTCTTCCTGCCTTTGGCGATGTATTCGGCCGTGATCACATCGTTTAATCCTTCTCTTCCGTAACATAGTATATGAATATTCTAATCACTAACGACGACGGGATCTCTTCCAACGGGATCCTTGCTTTGGAAAAAGTTTTAGGCAAAGAACATAATACCTATTTAATTGCTCCTCTTAAAGAACGCTCTGCAACTTCTATGGCATTGAGTATCTACGATTCTTTGAGAGTAGAGAGAGTGAACGAGAATCATTATATCGTAGACGGATACCCTGTAGACTGTGTGAACATCGGACTTCATGGGAAGATTTTTCCTAACATTGATTTGGTTCTTTCTGGGATTAATCGCGGAGTGAATATGGGACATGACGTACATTATTCTGGAACGGTTGGTGCGGCAAGGCACGGCGCTATTCATAATAGAAAAAGTTTGGCAGTCAGTTCCGGAAACTTGGACAAAAACTACGATTATATCAAGGAAGCGGAACTGGTCCACGAAATCCTCGGCTCATGGGTTGAGGAGTTTATCCCGGGAATAGTTTATAATATAAATATTCCCGAAAAATTTGAGGATTCGTTATCTGCTATTGAAATTGCTAAGTTAGGCAGAAGAACCTATATAGACACCTACGAATCTAAACCTATCATAGGAGGTATTTCGGACTTTTTCTTAGGAGGATCCCACTTGGGATATGTTCCTGAAGAAGGTACCGACTTCGATACATTCTTCCGTGGAAAAATACCGATCACACCTTTAAGTTTGGATCAAACTTCTCCACTTGAATTGGAAGAATTCAAAAAAAGGATCCGGGTAAAATCGAAGTAAATGGAAAAGAAAACTTCCAGAAAGATCCCAGCCAAAAGAAGGATTTTTACGGAAATCCTAAAAGAGAATTATACGATCGCACTCACATTGATCGATCGGGAAATGTCCGAAACCGGAAAAGATCCGGAACTACTTTATAATTTTGCAATATGCTGTTCCAGGACCGGAAACCATAAAAAATGTGTCTCCATTATCGAAGAATTGCTGGAAGAATTCCCTAAATTCTCGGAAAGAGACAACGCATTCAGAATGATGATCTATTCTCTTATCAGGACTGGAGATTACAAAACCGCTCTTGCAAAAACGGATGAACGTCTCAAACTTTCTCTGGATGATATCATTCTTCTTTCCCTAAAAGCATCCGCATTGGAAAAGTCCGGCGACACGAAAGCCGCAATCGAAACTCATTTAAGAATTTTACGACTGAGACCGGAACAGAAAAACAGCCTAAATTCGGTGGCATATCTTCTTTTAGAGGGAAAGGAACCGAAACCGGAAGAGCTAAAACTGGCAATGGAAAATATCAAGCGGGCTCTACAATTGGATCCGGAAAATCCTGCTTATTTGGATTCTTTCGGAGTACTTTTGAGCAAATTGGGAAAAATGGAAGAAGCCAGAAAGGCCTTTGAAAAAGCCATTACCAAAGCTCCCAACGAAGATATAATTTTGGAACACCTGAAAAAACTGACCCAAACAAATAGACAAGCGACTTGACACCTCGACCTTTCGCGAAATCATGGACTTCGATCCGGGATGTAGCGCAGTGGTAGCGCATCTGTTTTGGGTACAGAGGGTCGCTGGTTCAAATCCAGTCATCCCGAATCCCTCTTTTACAAAACAAAAGACTCGGTAGCTCAGTTGGATAGAGCAACTGCCTTCTAAGCAGTGGGTCGGGGGTTCGAATCCCTCTCGGGTCACCAAACATGGTGAGCGTAGCTCAGTTGGTAGAGCTCCAGATTGTGGTTCTGGCTGTCGCGGGTTCGAGCCCCGTCGTTCACCCCAAACTCTTCCAAACCATAAAAATCAAATTAACTTAATCGGAAAAATTGGGGATCGAAGCTTTTGCACGCAAGCGTTTGCAGCGATCCATAGAGAGCGTCGCAAACGCGCCGCAAGCCAGGGATGGCGAAGCGAGTGCAAAAGACGCCGTGGAGCCAAGTCGAGCAGGATGCGAGACTGCGTAACGGCGAGCCCAATTTTGCGACCCATAGGAAGCAAAATTCCCATCGGGTGCCGAGCGGAGCGAAGGCAAATCTGGAATGAAACTATCTGCATCCGAATTAACACGAAAGATCGTTCACCCCAAAGTTCTTCCAAACTATAAAAATCAAATTAACTTAATCGGAAAAATTGGGGATCGAAGCTTTTCGCTAACGAGTCAAAAACAGCACGATCGCAGCTATTGTAATATCCGCAAAAAAATGCACCAACACGGGATAATAAATTCCCTTACTCAAAATTCGGATAAGCCCGGTCATCAAACCATAAATTCCGGCAAGTCCGACTCCCACCCAACCTCTTGGAAATCCGTGTAAATGTAAGATCCCAAAACTTAAAGCTTGGAAAACAAGAGCCCAAAAAAGGGGAAGTTTTGCAGTCAATAAGGCCTCGAATAAAATCCCCCTGAATAAAAATTCTTCCGCAATCGCATTCACTATTGCAAAGCCGATTCCTGCCGCAATAAGCAAAGGAATATCTCCCTTTGGAAAATTCTCTTTGATATCGCTGATATCGGGATCCAAAAGATAAAACCAAAGAATCAAAGCGATACTTGCTGATAGAACAAATAGAACGGAAAGTCCTAGGACTTGTTTGGTAACTTCTCCCTTAGCCCACCAACGTAATAACCCTAAATTTCGAATTTTAGAAAAATTCAAAAAGTAAAAACCTAAAGCCACAATCAACGTAGCGGGCCAAAAATTTTTAGCAAAAGGAAAAGTATTAATAAAAGATAATGTAACCAGAGGGATATTTAGATAGAATAAGGACCTCCATTTAAATTGAAATCCGATCAGTAAAAGTAGAAGAAGTACGATCGGAACGATATAAAGACTCCTGATTTCTTCGAAAACGGCTGTCCCGAAAACAACAATGGATAAATAGATAAGATAACTTTCCCAAGTATTTGCTTTGTATTCAGGTACATCGATTCTTCCTGTTTCCGAAAAGTTCATATTATCGCCGGAAGATCTATTCGTAGAGTTGGATATCCTTAATGCAGGAATCCGGCCCAAGGCTTTGGAAAGTCCCCTGCACTGCCCAAATCCAGATCCCATTCGGATATTCTTTTTGAGGGACAGAGCTCCCGTCCTTCTTCAAGGGAACTGTCGCAGTTTCAGACCCGCAAAAATCCAAAACGATCGAACTATATTCCGTATCGTCGGGAAGTCTGGATTCCTTATCCACGTTGATCGCTTCTCTTTCTAAAACTTTAAGAGAAAGAGCCGGAGTATTTCTAGAACACGCGATAACTTTTAATCCTTTCCAGTTGGTCGGAACATAAATCCCGGACTTCAGCCGATGAGAAAGTCGTAACTCCAGATCAAAATCCACCTTCATGGAAGAAGGCCTCAACTTTCTCCACTCCGTATCCAAATTCCCATCCGCCAGATAAGGAGCCTGTGAAGAACGATCTACTAAATAGGAATCAGTGAAATCAAAACGTAAAAAAGGAGGCTCGGATTTATAAGACTCCAACTTGGAATTGGTGGTAGAGTATAGATAAAAATTGGAAAAAACCAGCCCGACAATGAAAACGGCTGCCCAAATTTTTGAAACGGCGTTCAATTTTAAAAAATCCACTGCATCCAAAGATGTCGATTTCCTAACCGAGAAGCAAGAAGGATTTCCTTTCTTCTTGTCGAAAGAAAACCGATTTCGAATCATGATTCTCGGAAAGAAATTTCAAAAAAGGCGGTTCGCGAAATGCTTATTGGAATTACCGGCGGCACGGGACTCATAGGATCCATGTTGGCGATCCGCTTGAAGGCAGAAGGACATAGAGTCCGCATTTTTAGCCGAAGTGGAAAATTGCCGCCTAGACTCCAAAGAATTTCAGAATGGGACGTTCGAATCGGCTCGCTCCCAACCAGAGCGGATTTAGAAGGAGTCAACGTACTCATCAACCTGGCGGGTGAACCGATTGCGGGAGTTCGCTGGACGCCTGAATACAAACAAAGGATCCGTTCTTCTCGCGTAGATTTCACCAGGGATTTAGTCGCAAGACTCACCTCCTTGGGAGAATTCGCTCCCAAAACATTATTCAACTCTTCAGCGATCGGGATCTATGGATCTTATGACGCGGGAACCCCGCCTTTCGACGAAGATAGTCCCGCAGCGGATGACGAGTTAGGCACCCTTTGTAGAGATTGGGAAGAAGAAGCTTTAGAAGCGGAAAAAGCAGGTATAAGGACCGTTCTACTAAGAACAGGAGTCGTATTAACCACGGAAGGGGGAGCACTCGCCACCATGCTCCCTGCATTCAAATTATTCGCAGGCGGTCCGATCGGAAGCGGAAACCAAATCCTTTCTTGGATCCATATCGAAGACCAACTCTCCGCAATCATGTTCCTGATCAGAAAAGAAGAGGCAAGAGGGGCATTCAATCTGGTATCTCCTGAACCTCTTTCCAACGAGCAATTCAGTAAGGTTCTGGGAAAAACTCTAGGACGTCCATCTTTCACAAGAATGCCTTCCTTTGCACTTTCTCTCGCATTCGGCGAAGGAGCCATCGTAGCAACGCATGGCCAAAGGGTAGTGCCTAAACGACTCCAAGAATTGGGTTATAAATTCAGATACCCGAATCTGGAAGCGGCGCTTCGAAATTTATTGGGCTAAAACCTGTTCGGATTCTGAAGCCCGCGCCTCGGGCGGACTAAAAAGTTTTTTGAAAAATTCTCCAAACCTTTAAAAACGGATTGTCCGATCCGATTTAGAATGGGTCTAATCTTTGTATGGAAAACACAATGCCTGGTTCATTCAACGAACTACTCAAAACACATGATAAACCCATCCTAGTGGATTTCTGGGCCGAATGGTGCGGTCCTTGTAAAATGGTAGCCCCTGAGTTGGAAAAATTTGCACAAGCTCACCAAGGGCAAGTCACCGTAGTGAAAGTCAATATAGACGAAAAACCTGAATTGGCTCAACAATACGGAGTTCAATCCATTCCGACCTTGATGTTATTCAAAGGCGGAGAAATCGCCGAAAAGGTGGTGGGAGCAATTCCACAGGCACATATGGAGAAAGTTTTTGCCCCTAAATTGGTTTAAAATTTTGTTCACTCTACGGGAGGAAACTCGCAACGTATTGGAGCGGTTCCTTCCGCAGCGATCTTTTGGGCGACTCCCTCGCTTACCCGAGGGCCGCGCTACTCCGGACTACGCGTTCGCTCCGGTCTCGGCAAATCGCATTCAATATTCTGAATATAGTTCCTATCGGCCGTGACCGCTTCGCGTCCTACGTATCGCTGTCGCGATTACCAATTCACAATCTCATCTACTTCTTCTTGATTTAAACGGAAAGACTCATAGTCTCCCGAAGTTTTAGGAAGAGTCCGAAATAAGAACGCACCGAATCCTTTTGCAAAAGAATCGAATCTGGATCTTTTAGAACCGGATACTCGATCAAACACCGCCTGCTCCAAAAACTCGGAAAGAACCAAAGCGCCATAAGCCTGATCGGAAAGATCCACTCTATACGTTTCCTTCCATTCTCTTGGTTTTTCCTCTATACTCTTATTCCAATCCGATAGGAGATCCTCTCCTAACTGAGAGATCTCTTTTAGCTCGGGATATTTTTTAGCAGAGTCGAAATTCTTCTTCAATTCCGAAACGAAAGAATCTCTGATCTTTGCCCGATTCATAGCGCCAAGCGCATGATCCGTAATGATCAAGTGGGTTCCTTCCCAGGTCTCGTTGATAATACAATCATTATGAAGTCTTGGCAAACAAGTGTAATCCCCGATAATGCCGGAACCGCCCAGAGCCATAATCGCTCTATGAGTGATCTGAGAAGAGAGGGAAGATGATCTATACTTCATCAGAGGAGTGGAGATCTGTTCCGCTAAAACCCCTTTTTGGGTCCAATCTATCCCGCGGAAAATCGGCATAACCAAAGCAGCATACAAGATCCTCATCTCTGCAAGTTCTCTGGAATATGCAGGAAAATCCTGGATCTTCTTTCCGTAAGCAGTTCTATATCGAGAATATTCTCTGGCTTCCATGAAAGCCCTTCTGGACATTCCGGAAGCGGCAAGACCTACATGGACCCGTGAAGTCCGGATCACGTAACGGATCAGGTTTGCGATCCCGTGTGCAGGCCTTCCCAAGGCTTCGGCTTCTAGATCCTCGTAAACGATCTCTACGGTGAGTTTTCCTTTAGAACCAATAATATCTTTTTTTCTTAATATATGATGTCCATTCAGTTCTCCGTTATCCTTTATACGAGGAACCAGGAATAACCCTACCGTTTCGGTATCTTCTATCTTCGCCGTGGTGACCCAAAGATCTCCCGGATTGGAGCAAAACCATTTTTCTCCGTTCAGGATCCATTTCCCATTCTCACCCTTGCGTGCGATCGTGCGGTTGGCGCCTACGTTACTGCCTCCAACTCTTTCGGTCACATACTGTCCCGCCATAAAATGGGAGAAGGAACCTTTTCCTGCCACCAATGGAAGATATTTCTTTTTCTGTTCTTCCGTTCCGATCCCTTGTAGAACTCGGATCATACCTTCGGTCATAGCCAAAGGACAGGTTACTCCACCTTCTCCATTCTGGTTGGCTAGATAAGTTAAAGCCTGTCTATGAAGATCCGTAAAAGGAAACTTCCATTCATCATGAAAATCTAAATTAACAATTCCGTAATCGTAAGAGATCTTTCTGGAAAGTTTTTGTTCGTGGGAATAAACGATCTGGTCTATACGATTTCCCGTTCGATCGTATTTGACTACTTCTCCGTATTTACCTTCCTTATGAGAGGCTTCCGTGAGTTCGTCTAAAATACCCCCGACCAATTCTCCATAACCCTTGAGATGGTCCAACATCGCTTTTTTATGATCCGGTTTATAATCGGAAGAGTACCTTTCCACCACTCTCTGGAGGACCTTGTCCTCTTCATAAAAATTTTTACCTCTATTTCCCTTATAACCGGTTAAGTCGTAAGAAGATAAACCTGGGTTTTCGGCTAAGCGTAATGGATGATTCATATAATTCCCTAATAATCTTACTTAAAACTATATTAGGGTAAATCATACGAACTGCGACTATTTTTTTGAATTTTCTAATATAAGCAAAATTCGTTAAACGTTGTTCGTTTTAAATGGATTGGATCGGTTTAAATCTGCCTTTTTCCAATACGTATTTTTTCTTGTTCAATTCAATTATTTGACCTTCATTCAACTCCATCAGATTTTCCAAATCCTCTTCGATTGTATGAACAGATCCTTTAGTAATTCTAGCTAAATCCAGATATTCAGTATTAATCCCTGCGTAGGAACCGCATAACACTACTCTTACAGGTTTTTGAATTTGGCTCATCAAAGAATAGTCCCGCATATTGGAGAAATTATCCGCAATCAGGATCAGCTCTTTACATTCGGGACAGACTGCCTGTGCTTTGATCAAAGCCTCAATATCATTTTCCGGGCTGTCGCCTCCGTATCCTCCGCTAATGGCAGCTTTCGCTAATTTTTCTAGTTCCTCATAATTTTTCAATTTTTGGAAATAGATCCCTCCGGTCTTTCCGGTTACTTTTTTTTCATCGGGAGTACGGTCTCCATCATTAAAAAAAACGAATGCTCTCTCGATCCTCTTAAGGGTCTGCAATTTAAAATAAAGGAATAATTGCTGTGTGTAAGGAAACATACTTCCGGTAAGGTCTCCAACAATCGCCCCGTTCCATTCCTTCTTTCTTTCCAAAACTTTCGAAACGATTTCGTCTTTTTGAAATTGTGGAGAATGTTTCGATACGGTAACACAAGATTCAGAACGACTTTCGACGGAGATTTCCGGTTTCTTTCCGAATAGGATCTCTTTTTCCTTCTTCCATGTTTCGCCAGACGGTTTTTGTCTGTAATTTATAGCAAAGCCGTGAAATTTATCCGAAGTATTTTCTTTTTCACCGCAAGATTCGTATTTCTTTTCTTTCCATTCCACTAACAAGTTGTTTTCCAGTGTAGGGAATATTCTCAATAATTCTTTTCTTCTTTCCTTATCCAATCTTTGTTGATCGTAAAAAGAATTTTTACAAATCGAATGAATATACGTAACTGTTATGAAGGTCCCTTCCTTTACTTCGGTGGGGATTTTTACGTTTTTGACTTTGGATTTCATAAAATCCATAGAGAGTAAGAATTGTTCCTCGTTCTCCCTTTTCAAAATTAATGGATCTTCTCGTTTTGCCAAATCCTTTGCCGGTTTTGAAGGTAAACTTTCCGGTTCAATACAGGTTGATGTGGGAGATGCGTCCTGGGCCAAAAGAACGATGTGGAAAAAAAAGAAGAATAAAACGGCTAAAAATTTCACTCGAAAACCCTCTAGTATAAGAGTTATTCCGAAATCTTAACTTTAAGCCATGAAAACGATCAGAATTAGGAATAAATAGAAACCGAAAACAAGGAAATAGTCGTAAAAAGCGGAGAAGACCCCGTTTCCCTAGGATTTTAAACCATTAATATTCTAAAACCAAACCTTCATAAGGTGCGATCTCGAATACCACCGGAATTTCCATCTTCTCCGGTTTTCTATGCGTGGAGATAAGTATCTGAGCGGTGCGGTTCGCATTTGCTACGATCTTTTTGGACTCATTCTCAAAGTTCAAAATAATCAGGCATTTTTTCTTTTCGAACTCTCTGGTGTATTGCAGAACTCCAGGAGGAGAATCGTAATCCAAGGCGAGTGACCCTTTTTTCAGGATCTCGTTCCCTTTTCTTAGCCATATTAACTTTTTATAAAAATTTAATAAACTATCGATGGATCTGGATTGGGTTTCCACATTTACGGATTCGTATTTGGAAAAAACGGGAAGCCAAGGTTCACCCTTGCTAAAGCCTCCGTTCACATCTCCGGACCAACACATCGGGAGTCTACAGTTGTCTCGGCTCGGATAAACAGGCCAGTATCTGATCCCTACCGGATCTTGGATGCGATTTTTAGGGACTCGTTCGTCCATCATTCCCAGTTCTTCCCCGTAATATAAGAAAGGAGTTCCTCTCAGGGTCAAAAGCATTAGAGCGGCTATCTTAGCTCTAGCGGTCGTCTCTTTTCCCTTTGAATATCTGGTGATATGTCTGCGGAAATCATGATTACTTAATGTATAATTCGGCCATCCCTTATCTCGGAGATACTTCTCCCATTCTTTGATCACATCCCTGAATTTTTCGGCCTTCCAAGGTGTGTAAAAGAAAGCAAAGTTGAATGCCAGATGAAGTTCGTCCCCCTTCGCTCCGTAATAAGAAGCGGGGAGTGCGCTTGTACCGGGAGGTTCCATCATCACTTCACCTACGGACATTCTATCTCCGTACGAATCCAAAAGTTTTCTGAGGTCTTTCAGAATGTCGTGCATTTCAGGACGATCACGATCGTAAATATGGTTTTGCTGATCGAAAGGTCTTGCGATCCATCTTTTACGAGGATTACTTCTTAATTCCGAATCCTTAATGAATAGATTCACAACATCCAAACGGAAACCGTCCACCCCGAGATCCAGCCAATTTTTGACCATAGAGAAGATCGCTTTTTTAACCTCAGGATTTCTCCAATTCAGGTCGGGTTGTTCCGCTAAAAAGGAATGATAATAATATTGACCTGTGGTTTTGTCCAAGGTCCAAGCCCTTCCCCCGAAAGTGCCCATCCAATTATTAGGAGGTTTTCCATCCACTGGGTCCTTCCAAATATACCAATCTCTTTTAGGATTGTCTTTGGAAGATCTGGATTCTAAAAACCAAGGATGTTGATGCGAAGTGTGGTTCGCAACCAGGTCCATAATGATCCTGATTTTCCGTTTATGAGCTTCTTTTAATAAACGTTTGAAGGTGTCTAAGTCGCCGAACACTGGATCGATACTTTCGTAATCCGAAATATCGTATCCGAAATCATACATTGGAGAAGGATAGATAGGAGAAAGCCAGATGGCATCGATACCCAGAGAATTCGGAGTCCCATCATTTAGATAATCCAGTTTTTGGATGATACCTTCTAAGTCGCCGATTCCGTCCCCGTTTGTATCATGAAAACTTCTAGGATAGATCTGATAAACTACCGCGTTCTTCCACCAGTCGGCGTCTATTTTTTTGCCCCGGCGTGGAGAATTAGGTTTTTTCATCAACCTAACAGATGCCGCGGTTTCTTTTTTTCTTTTAGAAGTGACTGTGGAACGACTACCCGAATCCATACTGGGAACCATTTTTAAAAAACGAGTTCCCCTGTCATCCTTTCCACCGGCTGGATTATCAAGATCTTATCTTCCAAGGATTTTAACAATTCTGCATCTTTTACCTGTTCTCCGTCCTTGGTCTGGAGATAGAATGAGTCATAAGCATAGTCCGCAGAAGTCGAGACCCTCAAATGAGAAACTTTTAAACCGAAATCGAATACTTTTCGTAATATCCGATACACTAAGCCTACCATATCAGGCATACGGACTTCCATAATGGTGGTATCCGTAACATCTTCGTTGGAAAAACGAACGGAACGATTGACGATACTTTCCGGGATCGTCTTACGTGGATTCCACTCCGTTCTTTCGAAAGCGATACTGTCTCTTTGTAATTCTCCGGAAGCCATCAGTCTAAGTTTGCCTTCCATCCTGGAAAGTCTTTCGGAAGAAATATTACCGCTCCCTTGAGAATCCGTTACTTGAAGAATATGGATCTGGAATTCTTCGAAAGTATAACTCTGCATCCCAACCAGATTTAATCCTTCGGAAGAAACGGAACAACAAAGATCCAATAAGATCTCGGGAATATTTCGACTTACTACTTCAACAGTTACGAAAGCAGGGTCTTGTTCCAAGTCCAAGAGTAGATCGGAGTTAAGGTCCTGGCTCAGAGAAGTAATCGATTTAAAATATTTTAATATTTTTCTATTCGACACTGTTTTCAAAAAACTTACCGGGATAACCGAATACGCAAAAGAAGCGATCGTTTTGGCGATCTTAGGATCTTGTCCTTCTTTTTCGGTTAAATATGCAACTAAGTCTTTTGCAAGTGCGATCCGTTCTTCTTCACCATGAGCATCCTCATGGTCTGTTCGATTTGTAAGGAAGAAGTTTATGGAATTTTTATAAAGTTCGCTTAAGATGGCTTTTTTCCAATTCGTAAGAACATTCGTACCGACTGACTTGGTATCGATAATGGTCAGAATATATAAAAGTTTGAGTCTGTCCGGGTTAGAAACAGTTCTCACAAAGTTACGTATCAAGATCTTATCCGAAATATCTCTCTTAGAAGAAAGTTCCGACATCAGGATATGTTTTTCTACCAGGAAACGGAATAGATCCGTATCTTCTTCCGATAGACCTAAACGAGATCCGACAGAAACGGCAAGTTCCGCACCGTATTCCGAATGATCGCCTTCTTTCACTTTTCCGGCATCATGAAGAAGAATTGCCAAAGCCAAAATTTCGGTCTTATCACATTCTCCGTAAACTTCGAGGATCTCTCTGTCTTCGAACTCTCCCTTATCCAAACGATCCAATTCATGTAGGATCAAAAGGGTATGTTCATCCACAGTGAACTCATGATGATAACTAAACAAAGGAAAATTCGTACATGCACCAAACTCAGGCAAAAGCGCTCCGAGCACCTGGCATTCATGCATTAACTTTAATATCCTTCCTCTATCTTTTTTATTCTGTAGAATTCGGATAAATTCCCCGTTCACTTCCGCAGAATATCTGAAGTCGTCGTCCAAAAAGTGAGAAGCGAATCTGATCTCGCTGAGTAATCCGCCGGAAACCTCTAAACCCGTTTCTTGGAACATTCTGAAGGTTAGTAAAAGATCCTTGTATAATGTATGAGGATCCGCGAATAAATTTCCTTCGTTAGGAGGAAAGATCGTATTCCCAATCTTCAAGAATCGGATCCCTTCATATTCGAAATTTTGGGCCTCTTCTTTTTTTTGAGCCGCTAACAAAGAATCCAAATAGATACGAACGATAAAAAATATATTCTTCTGATGGCTATAGAGAGTGTTCATAAACTTCTCTATAGTTTGCATATCTTCTTTTTTACCGAAGCCAAGATACTCAGCCACTTCAGGTTGAAGATTCAGATCCAAACGATCATGTTTTCTGCCTGTAAGAATATGAAGCGCTGTCCGGACGCGGATCAAAAAATCGTAAGCTTCTTCTAGGGCCTGGACTTCTCCACTTTGAAAAAAGGGCAGAACTGCAAGTCCGCCCAAAGAACGGATCGGGCTTCTGGATTTTTCGGTCCAGTACAAATATTGGATATCCCTCAACCCGCAGAGATCCGTTTTTAAATTCGGTTCCGAAAGAAGAATAGGTCTTCCTTCTCTTAAGAACCTTTCCGAAAGTTGCTCCTCTTTAGCCTGGTTGTATCTGGTTGCAAACTTTGGAGGAAGTTTCGCCAAAAATTCTTCCTGGTATTTTTTGAATAATTCCTTGGAGCCTGTCAGGAAACGACTGTCTAAAATCGCATGAAAACTGGACATATCATCCAAATAACGAAACGATTCTTTGATGGTCCTGCATGTATGCCCTACTTCTTTTCCGGAATCGTAAAGGTACGTATTAATGGACGAGATAATCTCCGATAGTTTGGAATCCGGAACTCCATTATGTAAATATAATATATCTACGTCCGAATGAGGCGCCATTTCCATGCGGCCATATCCGCCTAGGGCGATAACCGCGACTTCTTCCCCTTTTTTTAAAATGCCGGAAGACTTTTCAAACCTGGTCCTCAAAAAGGAATCTATAATAAATGTGAGCTGACGAGAGACCAAGCGACCGGAAGCGACCGCCCTACTTTTTTCCAAAAGCCTTTGAAAACTATAGGAGATGTCTAATTCTAAAGGCAAGTCTCGTTCCTACTAGCTGTTAGACTAAGTTTACTTCAATTTATCGCCAGGGTTAGCACCTCTATGAGGCACAAAAAGACTGAGTCTATCGCCTTCACCGGAAGCCAAAAGCATAGCTTCCGAAACCCCGAACTTCATCTTTCTAGGTTTCAAGTTGGCAACCGCAACAATCGTCAACCCTATCAGATCCTGAGGTTGATAAGCGGCTTTAATACCTGCAAAAACGTTCTTAGTTCCAAGAGGACCCAGATCCAATTTTACTTGGACTAATTTATCCGCACCTTCCACAGGACCGGCCTCTATAATTTTACCGACTCTCAGATCTACCTTGCTTAGATCCTCGATAGAAATTTCCAAAATTCCTTCTGCCTTAGTAGGAGCGGACGGAGTTGCAGGTGGAACGGATTTAGTTTCCAAAGCGTTTTCTTCTAACATGGTTTGAATCGATTTTTCCTCTACACGTTTGGTGATCATTTCGTAAGCGGATACTTTTGTTTTTTCCAGATCGGAAGAAAGATCCGCAAACTCGGGCTTTTTATTTAAACCTAAAATTTTATACACCTTCTCCCCTGATTTAGGAAGAACAGGATACAGATAAATGGAAAGAATTCTGGCTGCATTCAAAGCGACGGTTACCGTTTTTCGAGCAGCTTCCGCATCCGATTTAATCTGGATCCATGGGGCAAGATCGTTTACGTATTTATTCGCAATATCCCCTAAACGAGAACATTCCTTCATTACTCTGGTATAATTTCTGGTTTCATACCATTCTTTGATCTTGGATTCGGAGCTTCTAAGTTCGTCCAAGACCTTCTTTCCTTCCGCATCCAAACTACCCAAAGTTCTATCAAGTTTATCTAATATAGAAGTAGCTACCCTGGAAACCAGGTTTACAAAATTCCCTACAAAGTCCGAATTTACCTTCGCAGTATAATCGTCGAAAGAAAGATCCAGGTCGTCCATTCCTTGCCCGAGTTTCCCAGCCAAATAGAAGCGAAGATGTTCCGGATCCAAATGTTTTAGGTAACCTTCCGCCTTGATGAAAGTGCCTCTGGACTTGGACATCTTTTCTCCGTTCACGGTTATAAAACCGTGGACATGGACCTGAGTAGGAGAACGATATCCGCTTCCTTCTAAGGTAGCAGGCCAAAATAAAGTATGAAAATATAATATATCTTTTCCGATAAAATGGGAGATCTCCGCCTTCTCGTCTTTCCAGAAGGAATCGAATTTTTTACGATCCCCCTTGAAATGATTCAAACTGGAAGCCATATAGCCGATAGGAGCATCTAACCAAACATAAAAATATTTTTCGGTCTCGCCGGGGATCTTAAAACCGAAATAAGGCCCGTCACGAGAAATATCCCAATCCTGAAGCCCCGTCTCGAACCATTCTTTCAGTTTTTTACGAACACCGTCCGCAACGTGGGAATCCTTTTCGACCCAGTCGGAAAGATATTTTTCGAAATCACCCAACTTAAAAAAGATATGTTTAGAATTTCGACTAACGGGTGGGTTACCGCATAAGGAGCAATGAGAATCTTTTAGATCCTTAGGAGAATAAGTTGCTCCGCAATTCTCGCAGCTATCTCCGTATTGATCCTGGGTCCCACAATTCGGACAAGTCCCCTTGATAAAACGATCAGGAAGGAACATCTTATCGGTATCACAATAGGCCTGCTCGATCTCTCTTTCCGATATATGCCCCTTTCCCTTCAAAGAAAGATAAATTTCCTCGGAAAGGATTCGATTTTCTTCCGAGTTAGTGGTATAATAATTATCGTATCCCACTAAAAAGCCGGAGAGATCCCGGTAATGTTCCGCTCTGACTCGGTCAATCAATTCTTCCGGGCTAATCCCTTCTTTTCTTGCAGCAAGCATGATGGGTGTGCCATGGGTATCGTCCGCGCAGAAAAAATAGCACTCATTGCCTATAGATTTTTGATAACGAACATAAATATCAGTCTGGATCGCTTCCAGAACATGGCCCAAATGAATGGGACCATTCGCGTAAGGCAAAGCGGAAGTAACTAGGATCTTTCGTTTTGTTTCGGAACTCACATAGTCAGGTTGAGAAAAATTCCCCCAAAATCAACATGGATTTTCATTGCAAAACCGCAGGTTGGGTTAAAATACATCGGAAAAACGGGATCGCCATCGTAAGGAAGGCATTAAAATGGAAAGGGTTTCATCCTTGGCTAGTAAAGTTCTGCCGGGTCATGAGTTTTACGAAAAATTTCAGAAAAGTCTGGATAGAGAGTCCGAGATTTTTCAACTCAAGATGAATTACGCCAAAGTGTTAGTCAGTCTTTGGTCTTATTCTTGTCATGCAGACGGAGTCTTTCATAGAAAAGAAGGAAACCTAGTCGGACAAATGGTAAAAGCTATGTTCGATAAGGATTGTATCTTTGATCATCATCAAGACCAAAAGGCCGAGATCATAGAAGAATTATCCGAAGTGTTCGAATCTCCACTTCCGATTAAGATGATCACTGATTTTGCGGAAGGAAATCCGGTCTTAGCCGCGAATTTTTACGAAGATGCAGTATGTATCGTAACGAGTGACGGCAAATTTACGGATAGAGAAAAGGAATTTTTAGAAGATCTGGCCAAGGAGTTGGAAATTTCTTCCATGGATAAGAAAAACATAGATAATAAATATACGGACGGCGACGAGGACTGACTCAAGTCGCCCTCTCTCCCATGCCTTTTCCGATCCTATTAGTATTATTCGGCTACTTAGGCCTTCAGTTCATTCTAAGCGGCCCAATTTTACAGCTTCTCGTAAATATAATATCGTTTAGGTTGTTCAAGTTCAGATGGTTGACACCCGGCATCATACTGCCGGGACTTTGGGTTTGGGCCAGACATTTCGTACTATTCTTCCCAGGAGAACTCGGAACGGATATCGTTCATGCGAAAGGTAGTTTTGTTCATTTCAGGATCTCGTTTTCCAATCTATTTAAAGGAAAGCTAATATTCAGAGGAGTGAATGTCCGCTCATTCCATATGGATTACACCAACAGAGTAGAATCCCGGAAAAAAATAGAATACCTTCCCAAAAGAGGAAGGATCCAATTCAAACTGGAGAAGGTATCCCATTCCAGTATAGATATAGAGGACAAGACCTTAACTCCGGTATTTAATATACAGATCCGGGACATCAAAATAGAGAACGGGGTTTTGGATGCAGGCTCTCCGTTAGAGATCCTTTTTAGAAGCAGAATGGGCTCTTGTAGGCTCGGAAGAGAAGGACTACTTAGAACCGGAACGCTTAAAGGTGGAGACAGGGGATATCTGACGTTGAGCGGCATCACCTGGGGGGAACTTGCCGGGCTGGAAATTATCCCATTACCTTTATTCAAAAAGCAAGTGCATCTTACTTTAGAATTTCGGCATATAGACGAACATCATACCGACTTCGAAGGCACTTTATTACATACCGGCCTTGGAGAAGAAGAGGAATCCGAATCTTATCCATTCCGATTCGGAGTTGATTGGAACGATTTTAATCTCCCTTTCGATCTGGCCCTCAGAAAATTGATCATGGAATTATTCCTTCAAACCAAGCTGGAAGGTTTGATGGCCAGAACCTTGCAAACGATAGCGAAAGGGATCCGCTTGTTTTTGGGGAAGGATTGATAGTTAAGCGAAATTTTCGCTCTTACCTAACCCTCTGCCCCGCACCCTCTACGATGCCGTTCAATTTAATCAAACCGGAAATCATATCTTTCATAGCGGAACGAAAAGCCTTCTTTTGATCTTCGTCTACTCTTTGTGAAGCTATATCCGCTTTCATGGATTCCAGAGTATCACTCACCAAAGCGATAATGCCATACATAGGCTCATCTTTGTTGGTGGAGTTAATGATAAATTCTATATTATTTTTATACATCTTTTTCCCTTTTCGCCTTATCGAGAATGATCTAGCTCTTTCTCGAAGTAGTTCTTTCCATAGAATCTATTCCTTAGAGAATAAGGATTCAAGCCGAATTTGTAATGTTTGATAAATTTATAAGAATCTGTTTCAGAATCTTTATGAAGCATTTTCTTAGAGTAAATTTTTTGCCTTCCCCTCCGCCTGCACATCCTGTGCAGAGCTCCGGGTCACTTCGCCATCCTGGCTTCGCTCTCAGGCAAAAAATTCACCCTAAGCTACTTTAAAGTATTTCTGAAAGAGATTTTTATAAACTCAATCTATTTGAAATACTATCTTTGGAAGAAGAATCCAAGAAATCCGGAGCCATTTCATCCTTTAGATCCACTCCGGATATACCCCGTTTGAGAGATTCGGAAAGTAAATAAGCCGTTTTTAAGGATGCTTTGTAAAAATCTAAGCCGTCGGGTCGTATATTCGAAATACAATTTCGGCTTTCGTCTGTTTTGCCTAACTTAGGATCAAAGGTCAGATACATTCCTAAACTATCTGCGGAAGAAAGTCCCGGTCGTTCTCCTATCAGCAATACAACCGCTTTGGCCCCCAATATTTCTCCGATCTCGTCTCCGATGGCAACCCTTCCAAACTTTCCTAAAACGAACGGAGCGATCTTGTATTTTTGCTCGGATAAGATCGGCACCAAAACTTGTAAGAATGGTATCAAATTCGAATCGATAGCTCTCGCAGAAAGTCCGTCTATACCTATCAACGCAAGATCGCAGTTTCCTTTTTTGGATTCTAATCTAGACCGGGAAGGTCCCGAGAGCCTACGGCCCAAATCCGGTCTCAGTAAATATTCTTCTCTGCTTTTTGCTAAACTTTCTACACCAATAGTCTCGATCCCTAATGGTTGGAAAATTTTTTCAAGGCCGATATAGATCGTATCAAAATCCGGTTCTTCTAAAACTGCGTCTCTTGCTCTTGCATGATCCAATCTGAATTTTAGAAGTTCAGAAGTAGGGATAGAACCTCCCGACCTTCCGATCCCAATCCTAGCGGAAGTTAAACTTTTCCAAAATTCTTTAGGATTCATCCGGCCTTATCCTCTAATATTTCTTCAAGTAAAAGTTTGCCTGGATTCTCTTTTGGCAAAAATTGTTTCGTTGTTTCGAATAACCCTTTCTCCAAAAGCCAAGATTCGAATTCAGGGGCTGGCCTGAGTCCAAAAACCTGACGCAAATACAAAGCGTCATGAAAAGAAGTACTTTGGTAAGACAACATCACATCGTCCGCACCGGGAACCCCCATAATATAATTACATCCGGCGGCTCCAAGTAATGTAAGTAATGTATCCATATCATCCTGGTCCGCATCCGCATGATTGGTGTAACAAACATCCACGCCCATAGGAAGACCTAAAAGTTTTCCACAAAAATGATCTTCTAATCCAGCCCTTAATATTTGTTTTCCGTTATATAGATATTCCGGTCCGATAAAACCTACCACAGTATTCACAAGTAATGGATCGAATTTTTTTGCGACCGCATACGCTCTTGCCTCTAAGGTTTGTTGGTCTATACCAAAATGTGCTCCCGCAGACAATCCACTTCCCTGTCCCGTTTCGAAATACATTACGTTTTTTCCGATTGTACCTCTGTTCAGTTCCAAAGCCATCTGTCTAGATTCTTCCAAAATACTTAAATTCACCCCGAAACTTTTGTTCAAAGCTTCGCTTCCTCCGATGGATTGGAATACAAGATCGAGAGGAGCACCTTCTTCCATCGCTTTCATAGAAGTGGTCACATGACAGAGAACACAAGACTGGGTAGGTATAGAATATTTTTGAATGATAGAATCCAACATTTTCAAAAGTGCAATCACTGTCGGAACATTGTCCGTCGCCGGGTTGATACCGATCACTGCATCCCCGCTTCCCAAAAGGAGTCCGTCCAATATACTCGCAGCAATTCCTTTAGGATCGTCCGTGGGATGATTGGGTTGCAAACGTGCGGACAACCTTCCAGGAAGTCCTATCGTGTTTCGGAACTTGGTCACCACGGGAAATTTTTTAGAAACCAAGATCAGATCCTGGTTGGACATTAACTTGGAAACAGCGGCAGCCATCTCCGGAGTGATCCCGTCTCGGATCTGGGAAATCAGGTCCGAGTCCGTATTTTCCTTTAACAGAAAGTCGCGAAATTCTCCCACTGTTAAGGAAGAAATTTTAGAAAAAGCCGAACTATTATGCGATTCGAAAATGAGCCGAGTCACTTCGTCCGTTTCTCCAGGGATCAATTCTATATTCAAAAATTCTGATAAAGGCAGATCTGCCAAAGCCATTTGGGCGGCCACCCTTTCTTCCTGAGTGGAAGCTGCGATCCCTGCCAATTGGTCTCCCGAACGAAGCGGGCTCGCCTTCGCTAATAATGTTTTTAAGTCAGGAAATGTGTAAGACCTCCTACCAAGAACGGTTTTATAAGCCATATTGATTTCCTATTGTCTCATATAAGATCTTTGATCGGAATTTTTTCTTTTCTTGATCCGACTTACTCTAATTCCGAAAAATCCCAAATCAAGAAAATTGCCTTTTCATTTTCCAAAAATGGAAGACCTGGCCCAAACCAAGCCGCTTCCTAAAATCAAAACAAAGATCCCGAATAAGATTGGATGTTGCCAGGCAGACACGGCCAAGA
Organism: Leptospira sp. WS58.C1; assembly: GCF_040833995.1. Taxonomy (NCBI): domain Bacteria; kingdom Pseudomonadati; phylum Spirochaetota; class Leptospiria; order Leptospirales; family Leptospiraceae; genus Leptospira; species Leptospira cinconiae. The sequence continues at coordinate 448,733 of NZ_CP162137.1, read as the reverse complement.
CGAGCGCAGATAGAACAAGAGCGATAGAAGGTAGGATTTTCCCTCCCGGAACCACAAACGGCCTTTCTCTATCCGGCTGACTTTTTCTGAGCACAAAAAAGCTGATCATGGAACAGAAATATAAGAGCAAGGCTCCGAATGCGGATAATGTGATCAGCTCGGATGTTTTACCTGTGCATAATGCTGCAATCCCGAATGCGGTATTTGCCAACAGTGCATTTGCAGGTGTTTTGAATTTCGGATGGATCTTACCGAAAAATTTAGGAAGAAAATCGGCTCTTCCAAATTCGAAACTGGCTCTTCCCCCCGCCAAAATGATTCCGTGAAAAGAAGCGATAAGTCCGAATAATCCGATGGTGATCAGAAGGTGAAATGCCCAACCGGACTCTCCGTATAATTTCCGTAATGCGAGAGGCAATGGATAATCGGAGGCGGCAGCTCCTTGTTCAGGATACACGATCATTTCCCATCCACCGACTCCGATGGAAGAAAAAAATACCAATCCGCAAAGTACAACCAAAGTGGCTAACGCGGATCCGAATCCGATCAAAATATTTTTTTGAGGATCTTTTGTTTCTTCTGCAACGTTTGCTACTCCTTCGATTGCAAGAAAGAACCAAACAGCAAACGGTAATGAGGACAAGGCACCTGTCCAACCGTTGGGCAATGGATTGGAGGAAAACTTATCCCAAGAAAAACTAGGAAGTGTAAGTCCTGAAAATAAAAGTAATTCAAAAACCGCTAATATAGTAATCCCGAATTCGAAGGAAGCCGCAAATTTTACTCCAAGTATATTCAAACTTGTAAATAGTAGGTAAGCAATAATTGCGATCCAGATCGGATCGATTCCAGGCAAAAACAAGGAGAAGTAGGCGCCAATGGCGGCGGCAATCGCAGGGGGTGCAAATAAAAATTCGATCAACTGAGCGGTGCCTACCAGATAAGCCCAGGCATTTCCGAGAGCTTCTCTACCGTAGTCGAATGCTCCTCCCGCTTTGGGGATCATACATGCGAGTTCTGTGTAACTGAAAGAAAAACAAACATATAGCAGAATGATGAGTAAGGTGGCAATTCCTAAGCCCAAGGTCCCGCCAACCGGTAGGCCCAGGTTCCAACCGAAATACATGCCTGAAATTACGTATCCGACCCCCAAACCCCAGAGTAGCCAAGGCCCCAGGGTTCTACTGAATTCTTCTTTTGATTCCATTCTAGGTTTGATTAGCAAGAAATGTGCCTGCCCCCTCGGAGCTTCCTAACACGATGTAGGAGTTCCACCACTCGGGCGACTAGAGCACAATTTTATACTTACTATACGCGATTCGATCTCAAAACCAACTTAGTTTCTCCCTTAGGAAAAAACTCGACGTCTAAACTTACACCAGGGAGCATTCAATATGCCTCAGTTAAGATCCCGTACTTCCACCCATGGACGCAATATGGCCGGAGCCAGAGCTCTCTGGAGAGCCACCGGCATGAAAGAAGGTGATTTCGGAAAACCGATCATCGCAATTGCAAACTCATTCACTCAGTTCGTTCCGGGACATGTTCATTTAAAAGATCTAGGACAAATGGTCGCTAGAGAAGTGGAGAAGGCGGGAGCCGTCGCAAAAGAATTCAATACCATCGCAGTGGACGACGGTATAGCCATGGGGCATGGCGGAATGTTATACTCTTTGCCGAGCCGAGACCTGATCGCCGACTCGGTGGAATATATGGTCAACGCACATACTGCAGATGCACTTATTTGTATTTCCAACTGCGATAAGATCACACCCGGAATGCTTATGGCAGCGTTACGATTGAACATACCAACCGTTTTCGTATCCGGTGGACCCATGGAAGCCGGAAAAGTAAATTGGAATGGAGAGGTTCGAAAATTGGATTTGGTGGATGCAATGGTAGAAGCCGCCAACGAAAATGTTTCCGACGAACTTGTAGAGCAGATAGAACGTTCTGCTTGTCCGACTTGCGGATCTTGTTCCGGAATGTTCACAGCAAATTCGATGAACTGTCTTACCGAAGCATTAGGACTTTCTCTTCCTGGCAACGGTTCCACGTTAGCTACTCATGCGGACAGAAAACAACTCTTCTTAACCGCCGGACGATTGATCGTAGAACTTGCAAAAAGATATTATGAACAGGACGATGAATCCGTTCTTCCGAGAAACATCGCAACACACGAAGCCTTCCAAAATGCGATGAGTTTGGACGTAGCGATGGGAGGATCTACAAATACAGTACTCCATATTCTCGCGGCTGCAAACGAAGCAGGAATCAATTTCAAAATGCATGATATTGATCTTATTTCCAGAAGAGTTCCTTGCGTTTGTAAAGTAGCACCTGCCACGCAAAAATATCATATGGAAGACGTTCATAGAGCGGGTGGAGTCATCGGTATTCTTTCCGAGTTGGACAGAGCAGGCCTTATTCATAGAGATGTGCCTACGGTCCATTCAGAAACGTTAGGAAAAGCTATAGAAGAATGGGATATCGTTCGTCAGAAAGCAAACTCCAAGGCATACGCATTATTCTCCGCAGCACCGGGTGGAATTCCTACAACGGAAGCATTCTCCCAAGACAAACGTTGGCCTGAACTGGATCTAGATAGGGCTAACGGTTGTATTCGAGACGTAGAACACGCATACTCACAAGATGGAGGACTTGCTGTTCTTTACGGAAATATCGCACCCGAAGGTTGTATCGTTAAGACGGCGGGTGTTGACGAGTCCATCTGGAAATTCAAGGGCAAGGCCAGAGTGATGGAAAGCCAAGAAGAAGCTGTTGCTAAAATCCTCGGTAACGAAGTGGTAGAAGGTGACGTAGTAGTGATCCGATATGAAGGTCCAAAAGGCGGACCCGGTATGCAGGAAATGTTATATCCTACTTCCTATCTAAAATCCAAAGGTTTAGGAAAAGCTTGTGCCCTCCTAACGGACGGAAGATTTTCCGGAGGAACTTCCGGACTTTCTATCGGACATGTTTCCCCGGAAGCGGCAGCAGGCGGAGTCATCGGACTTGTAGAAGAAGGCGATATCATCGAAATAGATATCCCGGATAGATCCATTCACTTAAGGGTGAGTGACGCAGAACTTTCCGACCGCAGAGATAGAATGAACGACAAAGGGAAAGAAGCTTGGAAACCTAAGTCCAGAAAGAGAACAGTTTCCGCAGCATTAAGAGCCTATGCCGCAATGACAACTTCTGCACATACGGGAGCTATCAGAGATGTTAGCCAGGTAGAACATCAATAATTTAATGAGACAAAACTATTCCTAGAGTAAGGGAATTAAAAAATCGATGTCGAATAAAAAGACTGGAAACCGATCTTAAAAGAGAGTATCTTCTACTTATGTCGAAAATTGCCCTTACTCTCCCCTCTGTACAAACTCCCTCGGAACTCATGGATTTTCTCAAAAAGGAATCCGAAAATCCCAACTTCGATCTTTGGTTGGATCAATTATCTGAAAGGGCGAGATCCGGAGACAAACTGGTTTGGAGTTTTTTATACCAAGCGATCAGAGAGGCGGATTCAGGCAGATTGTCCTGGGGATTTCATAAAAGACTACTTTCCGGGATCTTTCATATGCTTTCTCGGATCGGAGACTCTCAGTCTTATCGATTATTTATCAATTACGTAAAGTCCTTGGACAGGACTATTCCGACCGGTGCCTTGGAGCTGATCGGAGATCTGATCCCTACATTCAAAGAAATTGATATAGATGAGATTATTTCCATCTCTTCTCTTAACGATCCGTTCAAATCCGCATTCGGGATCTACGCATTGGCACAAATCGTCCTGGAAGACAGGATTCCAGAGGAAAAGATAGAACAAGTAAAAGCTTTCTTAAGAGATTACCACAACCCCAACTATTATTTGGATCATCTGGTAGAAAGGACTCTTGAATTTTTGGAAAGAGATAATTCGGATATTCTCGCCTTCGTAGAACAACTCGCCAGTTAAGTTACTCGAGTACAGTTTGTTTGATTTCGCTCCGACGGATCGCTCAAAAGGTCCGCTCGATAAAAAAAGGAAGTCTTTCGACTTCCTTTTTTTATTTCACGTTTTAAGAAGGAATTTAAGCCGAATATTGGTCCATTAGGGATTTTGCAATTACCCTAAGAGCCATTACTTCTTCCGCACCTTCAAAGATGGAGAATACACGGGCATCTACGAAATAACGAGAAACTGCATATTCTTCCGCGTATCCCATTCCTCCGTGGATCTGCATTGCTTCTCTTGTCACCCATTCAGCAACTTTAGAAGCATAGAACTTGATGAGAGTCGCTTCCATTTGACCTTCGTGGTTGTCCAAAAGTTTTGCTACAGTGTTCGTGAACTGGCGAGACGCTTGAACGATCATCGCCATACGAGCGATCTTATATTTAGTCAGGTTATAATCGAAGATAGGTTTTTGGAATACTTGTCTTTCTTGTGCGTAACGAAGACCTGCTTCTAAGGCAGCTTGCATCACACCGTTTGCTCGAGCCGCGGTCTGGATCCTTCCTCCGGCAAAACCTTCCATTTGGAAATAGAATCCTTTTCCTCTGCCTGCTTCTCCTCCGATCAGGTTCTCTTCCGGAACAAAATAGTCCTCGAAAGAAACTTCGAAAGAGTGCATACCGCGGTAACCGATGGTTCCGATCGCTTTACCGGAAATTCTTCCGCCGCCATCTTGTTTATAATCGAATTCGTGACCTGTGAAGCTTGGCTTCTCCGCAAGAACGATAGAAAGACCTTTATGTTTCAACTCAGGATCCGTCTCTGTTCTTACAAGAATCAGAAGAAGGTTCGCATATCCCGCAAAAGTACACCAGGTCTTAACGCCATTGATCGACCAACCTCCGTCCACTTTTTTAGCGGTTACGGAAACTCCGGCAACATCCGAACCGTAGTTAGGTTCGGTCACCATGATACCGCCCATCTTCTCTCCGGAAGCGATTAGTGGGAGCCACTTCTCTTTTTGAGCGTCTGTTCCACCTTTTAATAACGCTTTAGAAAGGATTTCAGGACGAGTGATGAGAGATCCTGCGATCCCCAAAGATCCTCTGGAAAGTTCTTCGGTTACGACTAGCATGGAGATATTGTCCGGCTTGTCGTTCGGTTGTAATCCACCGTAAGTTTCAGGAATACAAAGACCGAAACATCCCATGTCTCTTAAACCTTGGATGATCTCTTCCGGAACGATATCGTCGTGACGGTGAACGTGTTCCGCTTTAGGAGCCACTACTTCTTCTGCGAACTGTTTGAAAGTTTGGCGGAACATTTCATGGTCTTCGCTCAGACCGTACGCTCCAAAACTTCCGGTAGAAGCGATCAGGTCGGCAATATGATTATAATTTTCGATCGCACTGGATTCTTCTAAGAACTTGTTAGTGGAGTCGTCGAATAATTTGGAAACCAGTTCTTGGGTGGAAATTCCGTATTCGGAAGCTCTGGAACTGAACTCGGTGCGGATATGGGAAACAACTTCCGCAGCGAAAACTTGCGCCATTAATTTTTCCAGCTCGCCGGTCCCGAGAGAATCGTTCCAAGCGTACTCGATAAAGTTTTCCGCGATCTTTTGCTCGGAAGTCAACCAAGCGATTTGGTATTGTACGAATTGGTTTTGGTCCATCTTGGAAACGGAAACTTTTCCATTGGAGCTACATTTAGCCGCTAAGGCCTTGGTTACTTGTTCGATTATAGCTGAAGACTTGCTTAAAGCCTGTTTTGCCGCCGAAGAGTCCGTCGGAGCTTTCGTTGCCATCATTTGTTCCTACCAATTATTTGGGAATATTACTCAAAATACTATAACCTGGGGCCGTTTCGGCCTGTCATTTAAGTTTTTGAACCCAAGTCTCGGGAAGAAATGAGACAAAATGTCCGGTGGAAGGTCGCTTCTTCTGTCCAATGAAGCCTGTAGGAGTTCCTATATCAACCTTCCATATTGCGGACTAGAGAAGATCTGATCTTCAATAGATTGTTCCGGATCCTTCTCTTTTGGTCCTCTGTCAGAAGTATCTCTTTTTTTTCCGCCCTACCCAAAACCAAACTCGCTTTTTCCACGAACTCGATGGCCGCGTCACTGGCAGATTCCCTCTTTTGTTGTTTTTCCTTAAAAAGATCCAAAGATCTTTGGACCTCTTTTAATTGTTCTGCGACCGAAACGATTTCTTCTACAGGGGAACTCATGATTGCACTCCTCTATTCGTAAAGAACATCGATGTACTTTTTCTTAGCTTCGGCATGTTCTTTAAAACTTTTAGAGAAGTAATGGAACCCGTCCGGTTTTAATAAGAAGAAGAGATACTCGGTCTTGGTAGGCATAAGCGCCGCTTCCAAAGACGGTTGTCCCGGATTAGAAATAGGACCGGGCGGATATCCTTTGTTCATATACGTATTATAAGGAGAAATAATCTTCAGATCCTTTTCGAAAATGCGAGGATGAGGTTTATCAAAAAGGTACTGGATCGTCGCACAAGACTCCAAAGGAATATCCTGTTTGAGACGATTTAAGAAAACACCCGCCATTAAAGGTCTTTCTTCATTTTTTTTGGCTTCTCTTTCTACAACGGAAGCCAGGACCACGATCTCATGTAATTTTTTAGGATCCAATTCCTTAGCGCCTGGGATCTTTTCCAAGCGAACATAAAATCTTTTGATCATCATTCTGACGATCTTATCCACCGGAAAATTCACCGGTACGCTATACGTTTCCGGGAACAGATAACCTTCCGCATTATTTGCGGGAATTTTGAATTCTCTCAATAGTTCCGTTCTGGAAGCTGCATTCAAAAAGTCCGCTCTGGTTTTAATTAAATTTTTCTTAACTAATAAGTCCCCGATCTGGCGGTTATTATAACCTTCCGGGATCGTGAAAGTTACGAGTTTTACTTTTCCTTCCGTGATCACTTGGAGGATCTTGCGCGCATCCATCCCGTCGTTGATCTCATACAGACCTGCTTTGATCTTGCCTGCGGACCTCGTCGCTTTAATTAGAAAAAGGAAATATTTGGAAGACTTTAAAAGTCCGTTCTTGGAAAGATTTTCCGTAACTTCTACCGGAGAGTCTCCAGGTTCAACGATGATGTCCACCTTTACCTGGCCTGCGCCAACCGCTCCCCCTTTGATCTCATCCACAACAAAGAAGGCGACAATCCCTGAAAGGACAAGTATTCCTAATAAAACAACGGATCTTCTCACGAATGTATTTTTAAAAATCATAACCGCATCTGCCTCGTATTTCTATCGGCGAATATTCCTATTTACGGAACCTCTACTTCCCCAAAAAAGGGATCTCCGGAGCTAAGTTTTTGTTCCCGCTTCTATCCTGCTCTCTGAAAAAACAGGAATAGTATCCTTCGTGACAGGCTGCACCTTCCTGTTTTACTTCGTACACGACAAAACTTCCGTCTTTAGGTGCGAGGATCCTTCTCAGTTTTTGGATATGTCCGGAAGTATCGCCCTTTCTCCAAAGCCGGTTTCTGGATCTGCTAAAATAGATTCCCATGGATTCTTTTTGGCTGAGTTCTAAACTTTCTAAAGTGGAGAATGCCTGCATCAAAACAAGACCCTTCTCATCCTTGGTGATCACCGGAATCAAACCATCCGAGAATTTGAGGTCGTCGAAATTCTCGATCTCCATCAATTCCTTTTCCGAAAAATTAGGATGAAAAATTAGTATCGTATCTTCGTCGCAGTCTATATAAGTTTTCACGTTAGTCGGAAGGTCGCGGCGGAGAAGGTCCCATTCTTCTTGGGTCATTCTTCTCAATGCCGAAATTTTTCCGGGTTGTCCCCCGGCCCAAATGATAGTAAGCATCCTTTTCCTACATAAACCAAGGACCGACCAGAACCGTCAAGAAAGGTGAGACCTTGGAAATCCTCCCAAGGCCTCGCCCAGGAGGGTATTACGCCGCTTCTTTTTCTTTTCTATCTCCGAAACTGTCGAATCGGACCTCGTCCGCTATTACTTTGACCTTGGAACGGGATTGGCCTTCCTGATTTTTCCATCGATCCTGTTTTAAATGCCCGATTACCGTTACCTTTTTTCCTTTTTTAAGATACTCGGAACAATTTTCGGCGAGTCTTTCCCAGACCTCCACATCCACGTACGAGACTTCGGATTCTTCTCCTTCCGTTCTTTTGTAGTTATGATTAACCGCCACAGTAAAATTTGTGACCGACTTTCCTGCTTGGGTCCTCTTTAATTCGGGATCAACGGTTAAAAAACCGTCCAGAACTGTGAGTGATAGATTTTTCATAAACATTTTCCTCCTGGGGGAATATAGGAGCTACGTGTAGTAGAATGTTCATTAAGCTTGCAATTTTTTCGAAATTACCGAAGTATCTATCGGAATTTTTATTCCGCAGCGTTCGCACTCCTATTAAGAAAGAATGACGGGCCCAAATACTCGGGCCCGACCTTTTTATTCTTCCAGAGTGGAGAGGTAAGATTCACCTTCCAAAATAGAAGAGACACCAAGATAGTATTCATCTTCCGAGTTGAATTGTCCGGAAAAAGTATACCATCCGATAGAAATGCCTAAGAGGAGAGCGGCCGCTGCCGCCAATACATTTCTAATCGGGAATCGAACCAGCTTTTTAGAACTTTCTTCCTTTATGTATCTGTCGATCACACATGAAGCTAAATTTTTGGACCAGTTCGGATCCGATTTTCTTTTTTCGATCTCTTCCTTCATTGGTAAACAATCTTTTAATATTTTCCCCATACTTCTCCTCCTTCTCTTTTTTCGGAGTTCTGCATTCTTCGCAACATTTCCTTCCCTCTAGCCGCCCTGGATTTTACGGTTCCGGCAGGAACTCCCAGAACTTCGGCGATCTCTTTTTCGGAATATCCGGAAAGATAATATTGGATCACACTTCTATACGCTTCCGGTAGATTGCCGATCCAAAGTTTTGCTTTTTCCCATGTAGGAAGATTTTCTCTATCCTCAGGTTGTTCTCTTTCAAAAACGAAACTTCTGGAATCTTCTTCCGATCTTTTTCCGGCCTTCTCCGCCTTGGTCTCTTCTCTTATCAGATTTTCATTCATCCGAATGGACTCGTTCCGAGCGATAGTGTACAACCAAGTTGTCAACTTAGAGTCTCCTCTGAATTGACCTTTTTGTAATGCCTTATAGGCGCGAAGATATGTTTCCTGTGCGACATCGTCTATCGCGTATGCAAATCGTTCATACAAGTAACGGGAGATCGCCGCTAAGACGATCTCCCTGGTTTCCTCTACGAAGCGGGAAAATTCTGCCTCTCCCATTTTACCTCCGAAGAACTTTGGAAATTAATCCTCGTCTTCCTTATCGAATTTACTTTGGAACTTAAGGATTAGATCCGCCAGTTTCCCTCTTTGTTCGGGGGTTAATACCGCGTGGAATTCCACTGCCTTTTTGGTAAAAAATACTCTAAGAGCTGCTATCTTTTTCTCTCTTTCTTCGCCCAGTTTGTTCCATTTTTCAGGATTCAATTTGTCTGCACGAAGTTCTTCTACTGATTCCTTAGGGAAGAAGTGTCCGCCCAATTTAAGCTCTTTCCGTTTTGCAAGCACGTCCTCTTTAATTTTATCCAAGGCCGCAGCTTGTGTATCCGTTAAATCCAGTTCGGATTTAAGTTTTTTGACGATATAATTGGCCCTTTTTTCATGAGACATCCATTTATGATGGCAACCCTGAGTTAGTAGGGCGGTCGTCCCCAACACCAACAAAATCGCGGTTATTTTCGAAATTTTGCGAAACATTCATTTCTCCTCTTTATACAACTGGGACCGGGAGCTAAAAAGCCGGTTCCAAAAAAATTAAGAAGAAAGTATGAGAATATCTTCTTCCTTGATCTCGTATTTGGAGGCCAGGCGGGTAATGAGGGAACTCAGTATTTCCTGAGACTTTTTGTGGTAATAGAATTCTTCGCCTACTTCGATAAAAAATTTTCGGACTCCCGGGAGTTCTTTCAGGATGAAAGCGATCTCTTGAGCGATTTTCTCGGCATTTTTTTGGAAAGGACAACCGAGCAATTTTACTCCGATCCCATAAGAAACATTTTGAGTCCTTTCAATGGAGAATGGGTATTTTTTTTTGTCCACGATCATTTTCTCGGGGATCTTGAGAACTGAGACGATCTTTTGCAAAAGTTTTTCCGGATCGAAAGGTTTGAGAATATATCCCACAAGTTGTTTGCTATGAGCCGCAGCTACCACATCTTCTTTTTCATTACTCGCAGTCAGAAAGATGATCGGAGTATTTTTATTCAGATCAGGGATCTTGCTTACGAGACGAACACCGGAAAGTACGGGCATCATATTATCCAAAAGGACCAAATCATATTTCGTTTTTCTTAATTTAAGTTCCGCAGCCATTCCGTCCACGACATGGTCCACTTCGAAGTTGAACCTTTCTAAAAAATGAATGAGTAACTCGGCAGAAGTCTCGTTATCTTCCGCAAATAAAATTTTAAAGAAAGGTTGGATCATAAATCTGACATTTTTCCTTAATGAGCCCGCCGGGACCTCCGAATGGGCCGACTTAAAACTTTTATTTTGCGTAAATTATCCGTTTTTATAATGTTTAAGTCGACGATAAAATTTTGACGGATTTGGGGGAAAAATAAAAAAACGGGACCCCGAATTCTCGGAGATCCCGTTTTTCGCGTTGGAGCGGAAAGTAAGTTAGATTATTTTCCGGCTTCCCAATATCCTTCAGAATACTGGTCGGTAAGATTTGCCCAAACTTCCGAAACTCCTTTCGCGATTTTTGCCTCTTGTAGTTTTTTATTCTCGTAAGGAGTTACAGGAGCGGAGAAGTTCCAGCCTCTAGAAGAACATGCGCTCTTTCCGTTTGCCCAATTTCCGGAAGAGTCAGTGATCGCCCAGTTTCCGCTTCCGTCTTTACAAGCGTAACGATAGCTATTAGAACATCTGTTATCGTTCCATCGTCCGCTTCCTACGATCTGGAGGCAATCTTCCGCTCCACCGTAATCGTTAGGCTCCGCATTATCCCAAGACCAAAGCCCTCGTTTTGCAAAATCAGGATTGAATTGGTCTATTCCGAATACGCTGATCCCGCAAGCCAACATTTGAGCAATATTATCGTTTGTGAATACTCCACTTTCTTTCACGCCGTCGTAGATACCGAAATAATTGGTGCTATCGTTGAAAACACGGGTCATGGTGTTATCATATACACTTCGGGACCAGTTGCAGCTAGGATATCCTTGAAAATTTTTAGGGCTGATCGTGTTGCTTCCGAAGAAGATCCTCTTCGAGTATTGGTTCCAAGCCCCTCCGTAACATCCATTACTCATCATCAGGATCCTTCTATTGGATGAAACCATATCCTTGAGTTTAGGCATGTTGGATGCGTTTGGAATATCTCCGCACGAACCGCTGCTATATCTGTAAAGATAAGGATCCAAGTAGTTCCTTACAATTCCTAAAAATTGGTCGGCCCTTCCGTCCAGATAATCCTCGAAGTACAGAATAAGAACTTCGTTCCTGTTTTGAGGGGAAGAGATCCAGTTGCGGATCTCTTCCAATCCTTTACTAGCGGGGCGATCGAATACGTTACATCCTAAATCGTCCGATTTAGCGTGGCAGAGCAAGAAATCATTTTTGAAATTCGTACTCAAATAATAATGAATATCCAATTCTATAAACCTAGCTCCCAATCTCAACTGGTCGGTGATAGAGACCTGTTGGTTCGGGAAAGCGTAAGAAAAGAAAGGTCCTGCATACGCTTTGCTATTATAGGAATTGTGTGTACCGTAAAACAAAGCTTTATGCACAGGTAGGTTTGCAGCCACTTGCACTTGTCTTTGCACAGCGAGCGATTTTGCTTCCGCAGACTTTTCGAATATATCGATCGGACTTTCAGTTACTGCTCCTCTACTTGCAAACAAACTAGTCGAAGACAAGCTTATCAGCAAAACGGTAAGCATGATCAATTTTCTCTTCATATTTCCATTCACCTTTTTTACTTCTGTGGAAACATATTATTTCGAAGGCTTAACTTGTAACAAGCTTCTTCTTATAAGCGGCTTACATCTGTTTATTTTTATGAAAAACGATCGTTATTTATAATTTTCGAATGAATTAGTGGGACCACAAACAAACAGAGTTAAGTGAGCAACCGCTCATACATTATGTTTATATAATATTAATCGATCTTCACAATTTTTATACGCGGAGTATAAAATTGTGAAGATCCTTTTTATAAAACGAATATTCCCCGAAAAAATCTTGTTTGGTCGGAAGGAAGTCCGCAAAATGCGAAACATGCCAGCGAAGAAGAAGGCCAAGAAGGCAAGTTCCTCCCCTAAACAAGGGATAAAATACGAAGATAAATCCCCAGGACAACCGGAACTAGTCCCGATTTTTGAAGAGATCAAGGAGTTAATAAAACCGTATAAAAAGGGAAGCCTCAAAGAAAGAGGAGATACGGGAGGCCAATACGGATTGGTGAGCGAGATGGAGATCGAGGTAGACGGCAAAAAAAAGCCCGAAGTCTATTTCGCTGGCCTACTCGTTCAAAAGGGATATGTTGGATTTTATTTTATGCCTGTATACTCTCAGCCGGAATTGAAAAAATTTTTCAAACCGGAGTTATTGAAATGTTTAAAAGGCAAAAGTTGTTTTTATATAAAGAAAAAGGACCCAGTCCTTCTTTCTCAAATAAAAGACGCTTTGAAATTAGGATACGAAGAATATAAAAAGAAGGGTTGGGTTAAATAAAACCCTTACTTTCCTATGAAAATCTTCAGAAAATATTCCCTCAATTCGGAAGATGGTATGATCTGATAATGAGATAATCCTTTCAAGATCTTAACTCTAGTTTCCGGATTGGATTTTGTTCGAAATACGGAATCGCTCAAAAATGAAAGGCTTGGTTTTTCCACGATACCGTCTCCAATCCAAGAAGACCAGTCCCCTTCTTCTTCCGAAACAAAACTATAGATCTGGTAGGCATCTATCTCATCCAATTCTCCGAAATATTTTTCTTTCCCGTACCTGCCGAGATGTGTACCTTCTTTCCAATCTTCTTCTCGGATAATCCCATGAGAAAGGTCCTTCATTGCTTCACTTCTCTGGTTTCCTATATATCCTACTAACTGCACAGGGAACACAGGCAAAGCTTCCGCCCCAAGCCCCAGCCAGAATCCCACCTTTTCGATATAAGAACCTCCGTCAGGAGAGCTGATAAATAATACTTTTTGAATATTAGAGGAAAGTGGATTACCCTCTTTTCCCGAGGAATACAAAGCGCTTCTAAAGACGAGACCTCCTTGGCTATAACAGATCACGTCGAATTTTTTACTTTTTATATCCGGATCTTCCAGAACCTTTCTCATTAATTCCAAAAGTTTAGATCCGTTGTCAGAGATATGAGCCCCCGGATTGAACCGAAGATAAAAAGGATAATAGTTTTCCCGAATTAGGATCTCGGAGAAAGTTGGCTCCCCATTCTTGATCCAAAGTCCTTCGTCACAAAATAAACCCGGAACACAAAGGATCGGTCTTTTAGATCCGGACTTTTTCCAATCGGCCAATACTTCTTCAGGGCTTACGTCTTTTCCATCCAAACGAAAAGATGCTTGGATCTCGGAAGTGGTAATCATTCCCGCGAATGATTCTCCTACTACGCTGGAAACGGAAATATTCTCGAATACCTTTCTTTGGATCAAAGACTCCGTTTCGCTCAAAGCTTCTAGTGCGGTATGCATTGCTTGTGCGGTCGACTCGAATGCTTTGGAGAGACCTTCTTCCGTTTTACTTCCCGCTTCTCCCAAGGACTTGCCTGTATTTTTCAGAAATTCTCCCAGACGAGTACCGTTTACAGTCGGTGTTTCCGAAATTTGGGATAAACTTTTCGCACACCATTCAAATGAACCGGTTAGTGCGGATTTTACTCCGGACAGAACCCCGAGTGATGTGTCTCTTGCGAATGAAACTGCGAATTTTCCCAGCTTCATGCTGGGTTCTGTAGGTTTGTATGGCATATTTAGGATTCTTAAATGGACGGCGCCGCTTTACTATACGTAAAAATTGCGTGCCGTCAAGGGAGAAAGATAATTAAAATCAGCTATTATGAAGCCGGAAAGGCTTCTTACTTATTCAGATTAGACTAACAGGCCAGTTGGACGAAGCTGATCGCATCGGACTCGCTGAACTCCTCCTCGTCTTCCATAAAACCTAAAAATAGAGCCTGGGCTCTCATTCTTGCTATATGAGCGGAAGGATAGTCCATCACACATAATGTCTGTTTGCCCAAGAAATCTTTTTCCTCTCCGAGAGCAAGTATAGGTTCGCTGGATTTACGGATACCCGCTTCTTCGCCGAAATCCAAGATCAATCTATAAGCTTTTTCCCCGCTATCGAGAACCAATTCAAAACCGATTACCTTGCCGATTTTTAAGTCTAGATTGGCAAAAGGTCTTTCCGAGACTAAGTTTGTATATTCAATCGATTCCATCTTCTAGTATAACCGTTCTTAGATAATTATTTGACAAAAAAATTAAGAAGAAGGTCCAAAAATCGCTGTTAGACCGCGGGTAAATCCAAGAAAAATCGAGTATATTCCATTGGTGCACTTTCGAAAGAAAGAAACCCTCCGTGCTCTTTAACGATCCCTAAGCTGACAGAAAGTCCTAGACCGGTTCCCTTCTCCGCTCCCTTGGTTGTAAAGAATGTATTGAAGATGGACTTACCGATTTCCTGAGGAATTCCGGAACCGAAATCTTCGACAGTGATCCGCACCCAGGACTTACCTCCGATCTCTTCGGGTTTCGCGGAGATGACCATCCTTTTGCTCTCATCATATTCCGGATAACGTTGATTCAATGCATCCGTTCCATTATTGATCAGATTTAAGAGCACCTGAAGTATCTGACCTTCTTTACACAGAACCGATGGAAGATCCGGCTGTACGTCCAGATCCAACTGAATTCGGCTCATTTTTAATCGCTGTTCTGAGATAGAACGTGTCTTGGATATTAAGGCGAACACGCTTACAGGTTCGAAAGTGCCTTTTTCCTGTCTGGCAAATCTTAATAGATCTTTTACCATTACGGAAATTCTCTCTCCTTCTTGTTTGATCTTAGAAGCGATCTTTTGCGCCTTATCTATATCCATCTCTCCTTTGGAGATCAATTGGGCATAATCGATGATCGCCATGATAGGATTATTGATCTCATGAGCCATAGCTCCGGCCAAAAATCCCATCGCTTCCACTTTCTGGCTTTGTCTAAGTTGTTCTTCTATTTCGAACTTCTCTTGCTCTGCTCTTCTTAATGCCTTATGTTCTTCTATTTCTCGGATCGCTCTTCTTAAAGCGGGAACAAGTTTCACCAACCTGTCCTTGAGAACGTAATCCGTCGCTCCTCGTGTCAAAGTTTGAATGGCTGCATCTTCCCCGTATGTTCCGGAAACGAATATAAAAGGAGTAGAGGGACACTGCTCTTTTGCAATGGATAATGCCGATAATCCGTCGAAATTCGGAAGTGAGTAGTCTGAAAAGATAAAATCAGGCTTTTCGTCTATAATTGCTTTTAGGTATTCGTCCCTGTCCTGGACATGTACAGGAATATAATCCACCCCTCCCCTTTTTAGCTCCCTTTGGATAAGCTCTAGATCGGTAGAAGAATCTTCTAAAAAAAGGAACTTTAGCGTCTTCATGTCAATGCACCGATCTATTTAATATACACCAATATTGTCCTATTTCAGATACCGTAACGATCAATTTTTCAAATTCTACCGGTTTGATAATATAACTATTCACACCTAATTTATAACTTTCTACTATATCTTTTTCTTCCGCGGAAGAAGTTAACATTACTACGGGAACCGTTCTCAATTTTTCATCGGACTTTATCTCTCTTAGTACCTCGAGTCCGTCTACTTTCGGCATTTTCAGATCCAACAAAACGAACAAAGGTTTTCCGCCGGATTCTCTATCCTTGTATCTTCCTCTACAAAACAAAAATTCCAGAGCCTCTTCTCCATCTTTCACATGGAAAACTTGATTTACTAAATTATTTTTTCTGAAACCTCTCAAAGTAAGTTCCGCGTCGTTCGGATTATCCTCAGCATAAAGTATATCATAGTTTCCCGATTGGTTCATTCTTCTCTATTCCTTGTTCGGTATTGTAAAATAAAATGTGGCACCTTGTCCCATTTTTCCTTTCGCCCAAACTTTTCCGCCATGTCTCTGTACGATCCGATCCACGATTGCAAGTCCGATACCGGTTCCGTTAAATTCCTCATTGGAATGTAATCTTTGGAATACCTTGAAAAGTTTATGAGAATATTGATCGTCGAAACCAACTCCGTTATCCTTTACGAAAAACGTTCGATTCCCTTCTTCGTCTAAAAAACCGATTTCGACAAAAGGATTTTGCGACTTGGAAGAATACTTAAATGCGTTCGAGATAAGATTCAACCAAACCTGTTTTAACATGGAAGCATCCCCTTTGACCGGAGGAAGTTCCGAAATTTGCACCTTAGGACTCTTGGATCCGTATTCCTGATTTATGATCTCGATCGAATCCGAAACCATATGTTTCATGTTTATGGAATCCGATTTTGGTTCCAGTTTTGAAACACGATAAAATGCAAGAAGGTCGTCTATCAATTGCCCCATAAATTTGGAATTGGTGGCTATCACGTTCAAAAGTCTGAGAGCTTCGGGCTCCAAAACAGCGGAATAATCTTCCAGCATGATCTTGGTAAATCCGTCTATTCCGCGGATCGGAGCCCGCAGATCGTGAGAAACGGAGTAGCTAAAAGCTTCTAATTCTCGATTCGCATATTCTAATTTTCGAATGTTTTCCTCGAGATCCCGATTTAATTGGATTATTCGGAATTCCCTCTCGTTCCTTTCAGTCACATCCAGCCATTCCACGACACTTCCCAATCTGTTACCGGAAGAATCGATTACGGGATCTGCGCTTAGAATAAATTGTCTTCCACCGATAGAAATGGAACTTTTGTGAGTGTCAGTAAATGTAGAAAGGATTTGCCTTTGTTTTTCAGGTTGAGAATGGAAAATATCTATACAGGATCCTAAAAGCGCTTCCGGAGAAAAACTAGGATATTGGTTCCGAATATTCTCCTTTGCTGTTTGGAACATATTTACAACGGAACGGTTCGTATATACCACATTCAGATCGTTATCCGCAATCATAATATTGCTAGACGCACAATCTAAAGCGGATTTGATCATTAATATTTCCTTATAGAACTTTTCCTTTTCGGAAAGTGAATTTTCTAAAAGTGTATTTTTTTCAGATAGGATCTTTTCCGCTTTGATCTTTAGATCGGATTCCTTTTTTAAGAATCTATAAACTGCTATTAAGATAAGAATATTAAACGAAATCGAAAGAAACAATATCCAATCTGTGATCTTTTCATTAGTTTTGGAATCGGAAACTCTTTCCGCTAAAAGTGAGATCTCTTTTTCTTTTAGTCTGTCGATAGAACGACCTATCTCATTTTCCAGAGCGGCGTTTTCCGCTTTCGCTTCTTTGTTTTGGAAAGGGGAATATCCGAATTTTTGGATCAGTTCATCCCGCCTGATAAGTAATTTTTCCAACTCAAGGAGGCCGGTTTGTTGGGTGGGATTATCTCTAGTAATATATTTTAGTTCCCGGAGTTTAAGGAACAGATTCTTTTTTTCAGTTTTATAATATTCAAGGTCCTCTTTTTTTTCCGAAGTCAAAAAGAGCAAAAAACGGATCTTAGTTTCCTTTACCGAAGAAACCAAACCCTCCAATCTTGAAAGTACTCCGAAAGTATGAGATTCCCAGTCTTTCGATTGTGTAAGATTCCTGCTGCTAATCCAGGAAGAAACACCGATGATTAGGCCTAAAAATCCTATCCCGACAATCCCGAATCTCAGTTTAGAATTATAAGAGAGCATGATATAAGGAAAAAGATAAATTAAAAGTTCTTAATCTTCTAATTCTATCTCATGTTTGATCCGCGTATTTTATTTTTTTTGACCTGATTTTGCAAGATATTTACATAGTTTGGACAAAATTAATTTCCTGAAATCATTTTCGATATTTAACCTCTTAATTAAGTCACATTAGATCGAAAGTTTTAGATTTTATCTAAGGCTTGCTTTATCTTTTGGACCTGGGAGTTCTCCGGCTCCAATCTGTGGGCCTCTCTTAAATGTTCCTTTGCTCTTTCATAGTTTCGTAAAGCGATTGATATCCGACTTAGATTAATCAAATTTCTAATATGTTCCGGCTCTCTTAAGAGTAATCTCTCGCCGAAATCCTGGGCTTTTTGGAATTGTCTAGCTCTTCTAGCTACGTACGAGGCGATGAATAATATTTCTTTATCCACGGGACGGATGTTAAGATATTCTTCCGCAAATTGAGAAGCTTTGGAATAGTTCTTTAATCGAATATGATACTTAAGGAGTCCTTTTTTGACCTCTGGTAGACGATTGTCTATCGAGTCTGCTTCTTCCAATAAAGATAATGCTTCTTCGATATTCTTGTTTTGGGATTTTTCTTTAGCTTTTTTGAGAAGTTGCCTTATCTTTTCCTTCTCTTGTATCCTTTCAATTCCACCTTCTTCCTTAAAGGAGATACGAACCAAGGACAAGTCGTCAGTTAAAGAACCTACTTTTTTTATGGATTCGTATATATTGGAAAGTTCTCCTTTTCCTTCTTCGATAAGTCTTAGGAAAAGTTTTTCATCGTCATTGATAATCCTTGCACCTTCCTCGTCGTTCCCGATAAGGATATCGTCCCTTCCGTCCGAACCTGCTATAATTATATCGCCAGGTAATAGCTGGAACGTTTTCACCGAAATTTTTCCATCCATTCCGGTAGTTCCCAACTTTCTGAACATGAGGTCTCGCTCTATAAAATCCGCTTTTCCGTCCCTGTACAACACTGTCCAAGGATGTTCCGCATTAATATAATATAACGTTCCGGAATTTTCATCTATCAGTCCTATCACTGACGATACGAGCATAGAACCTTCGAAACTTTCGAATACTTTATGCAATTCTATAAAGGCATTTTTCAGCCATCTTTCCGGAGACTGTTCCTTCATTGATCCTACTATCCGAGTTCTCTCTATTATGGACTCGCATACGGCTCCTAGAACCAAGGCTCCCCCCGCTCCTTGCATGGATTTTCCCATGGCGTCCGCATTTAAGAACACTATGTAACGTTGTCCTCTCAGCGTGATCTGGTTGGAGATATTCATATCCCCACCTATCTCATCGTTAAATCTTCGGAAGCTGAACTTCTTCTTTTGTTCTATCAGAAAGTCCACTTTTACGTTTTCCGAAACTGCCTTGTTTGCTCCTAAAGGTTTGATCAGAAGTGATGTGAGGAAATAGTCCCCGTCCTGTTGTTGTTTTAGTTCCCTCACTTCTTCTAGGGTTTTTTCCAATTCCTTGGTCCTATCTTTTACTTTTTCTTCCAATTCATCCGCGTATTCCTGGAGTCTTTTTTTAGCGGCTTGGATACTTCTTGCCATCTTATTGAAAGATCTAGCGATAAATCCGATCTCATCCTCCACACGAGGGGTCAGTCTATAGTCTAAATTTCCCGAATTTACTTCCGTTAGTCCGACAACTACTTCGTCCATGGGAACCACGATCGCATTCTGGAAAAAGAACCGGAATCCGATGACGATCACAAAAAAAGTCAGGACCATAGAGGCGACCAAGATAAAACTCGGATCATGATGGAATATTCTATAATCTTTATATTCGAATCCCACTTCGTATATCTTTCCGTTCGGATTCGGAAGAAAATAATAGGATAAATACATCACAGGTTTAGGATCGGAAGGAGAGTAGATCCTTGTGCCACGGTAGATCCTCTCTCCTGCAAAATGTATTGGGGCCAATGAATTTAATACGATCTTCGAAACTTGTTCGGCCGATTTATTCGAATTGACCGCTTGGACTGCCGATTGTTTTACGTAGGCCAATGTCTCCGAGAGGCCTATGTCCGGCGAAAAGAGCAATCCTTCGATAGATTTTTGTTTTTTACGGTCGGGAAGTCGGGAGTATTTATTTCTGATAATATTCAGTTTTCCGTATATACCTCGAAAATAATCCTCCATATCGGAGTCTTTTACAGTCCCATTATTTTTGGATTTCAAGAAAGCAAGAACTCCGATAGCATACGCCTTAAAATCGTTTGGAGAAGATTCCAAAATCTTCTCCGTTTTTTCCAAACGTTCTTTTGCAGGCAAACTTCCTAAATTAGAGATCCTTTGTTTTTCTCTAAAGAATCGGACTTCCAACTCATCTTCTTTCTTAAATCTGGGATCTTTGTTCCCTCGCTCCGATCGGAACTCACCTTTTTCAGGATCATAAGAGACTATATAAGCGAGACCTTGCGGATTTTTTTCTTCCATAACGGCAATGGAGCTGTCTCTTTTTTTCATCTCATCGTAGGATCTTTCGTATCCGTTCAAGATGGAATAACCTACCAACTGATAACATACGAAGAATGTAGCTAAAGAAACCCCGATAATACGGTTTAAGATCGTAGTTCTTTCTTTAGTAGCATTCACATAAACGATCATGATCAGGAACATACCCGTAACCATGCCCAGATTAAAGGACTGCTGGTAAGTAGCACGCGCAACTGATCCGTTACGACTAAGCGCGTTCAATATTCCCGGAACTACAGTAATCACGGCATAACTAAGAAGAATGTAAATTACCGACCTTCTCTCTTTACCTTTCTCAATGATCGCTTTCCATATCCCGATAACAAGATAACATGCTTCGTAGAATAAGATAATATATATAAAATAACTGTAAAATACGTGTGCTTCATAATCCCAATAATGACTTCCTGGCACAAAAGATCTAGGAGCATCCCAGCATATAAATATATAGTATCCTGTGACGACTAACACTCCCAAATATAGAAGCCAATAAAAGATCAAACCTGGTAAGATCCCTTTCTTCCTTGGTTCAGGGAAATATATAAAAAAACCTACCAATTGTGTAAAACTCATCAGTGGTCCTGCAATTGCAATGACCCGATGGAAAATCGTACTTTCGTCAAAGGAGATAAAACCCCAAAAATATCCTACATTATGGAAAACGGTTGTTAAACCGCAAACCCCCAAATGAAAGGCGGCCATACTTCTCTCTTTGATCGTAAGAAAAAAGAAGCCGGCATAGAGGAAGTACAGAACTATTAAGATCGAACCGAAAGAGTAAAAGTTAAAAAATAACGGATCCATTGATTGGTGTTGAAAAGCGGTCCCGGAAGCTTAGAGTAACGATCTGACTCGGATCAAGCGTAATTTATTTCCAAAATTTTATGAGACTTCTGAGATTTGTAGGAATTCCAGTTTAAACTCGTTCAAGGGTTTTTCTAATACTTCTCTCTTCGCATAAAGCACGTTCTAAAAAGGAATCTTCTTGACCCAGGAACCGAAAAACGGAAGCTTACTTGAAATATCGGCCAACCTACTTTCCCCGATTCATGCAAACATCTTCAGACAGAAAACTTCCGCTATATGTAATTTTCCCGATCTTATTCTGCTTAGGATATCTACTGGCAAACCCCGGGTTCTTTAGCCAACCATACCAAGAGACAGGAGATTATGCTGCCAACGCTCTTCAAATCTGGAAGGCTGGAAAGTTTGAAGAAACATTAGGAGCTTACTCCCGTTTTTTAGTGAATCACCCGGGACCAATCGTCTTTTATTATCTTGCTCTTGCGGAAAAAATATTTTTCTTTGTGAGGTCACCTCACGGAGCCCACTCTATCGGGATCGTTTTTTATAATCTCATTTTCCTTCTGATCGGTTTAAAAATTTTTTATAGTTCTTCCCTAACCTTTAGCCGTAGAACAATGCCAATCCCTGGTCTTCAAGAGCCTGGATCTTTTCAAACCGGCTCTGATACAAAATCGGAAGAGAACAGATCAACTGCTCTTCTATTTGCATCCCTGGTAATAGGATTAATCCCACTCTTACCGAATGCATTTTCCAATATCTGGGGACCGGGAGTGGTACTTTTACCCACATTGGTATTGATCCTTTCTTTAACGGATTTTTCCCAAGGTTCTATCCGAAATTTTTTTTGGGTTATAGTTTGCTCGAATATCATCGTACAAAACCAAATTGTCGGTATTTCTTTTATTGTACCGATGTTCGCCGTAGGAAGTTTTTATTTTTATAAAAATAAAGGACTTTCCCGATACAAAACGAGGGAGTTCGGTTTAAACGTCCTGTTGGCGATAACATTTACGATTATCTGTTGGATCCCGCCATTAGTTGAACAATTCACAAATTCTCCCGGCAATTTAAGTAAAATTTTCGGATTAGCTCTTAAGAATTCTACCTTTCACAAATTAGGCCCTACGCTACAATACGTTCTGTCCTACTATGTATCCCCGCTCAGTATTCCGAAACAGATCCCGGCCCTTTTAGTGGTAGGTATACTGTTCGGAATTCCTATTTTCCGGAAGGATAAATTACAAGAATTTGATAGGTCATTACTCAAAATCCTGATCTGGTCATTCTTTATTACGTTATTCGGCGCTTTCAAGATGAAAGGCGGCCAGATTTCCCATATTTATTGGTTCACATATGTTCTGGCAGGACTTCTTTACTATTTAAATCTAAAGGTTATTCTATCTAAATTAGATTTTCCGAGTACTAGAAACTTTCGAATTTACTCTATTTCCATAGTATTCCTTTGTATCGCTATCTACGGTAAAAATACTGAATTCGAGTACGATAATAGACCTGAAAAATTTTTAACAGCACTCTCTCCGCAAAAAGAAAACAAATACAGGATCCTTTGGAAATCGGATCCTAAAGATTTCGGACAGGGAGATTTAGCCTTGGGTATCCTCCTGAGATTAACCAGAGAAGGATACAACGCATGCCTGAATGAAGAATGGCATTTTTTAGTTCCAAGATCGTTCAGATGTCCCGACTCGGAACCTGCAATTACGATCATATTAGAAACCCCGGAAAAAGAAAGTGAAGAGTTTCAACTTCTAAACAAGAACTCCTTTCACTATAAATCCACAATATTAAGGATCATTGAATGAAAGAATATTTCCTTGGAATTTTTAGACCCGATGAAAGGGAGATCGCACCTTTTAACGGAGCAAGGACCATCGGCTTTTTTATGCTGATCTACGGGCATATGTACCGGACAGTTCAGATCTTTATACCGGATATAGATCCCTATTTAAGAAATTTCTTAAACAACGGATCCGTATGTCTGGACTTATTCTTTCCGTTAAGTGGATTCCTGATCGCAAGCCCTTTATTTGCGGAATTAGAATCCAAAGGAACTATCAACTGGAAATTCTTTTATATAAAAAGATCCCTAAGGATTTTTCCTCCGTTCTATATTTTCTTAATATTGCAGTATTTCGTATTCATTCCTGCAATGCTCAAAAGCGCTCCCCCTGAACTTATCCCTCAAATAGAAGCGGCAAAAAGTAAAATTTGGTTCGATTTTCTTTATATATCCAATTACTTCAAAGGGACCATGTTCCATGGTTGGTCCCTATCTCTGGAGGAACAGTTTTATATAGCATTTCCGATCTTTCTATTGGTTATTTTCAGATATATTCCGAAACCTTTTAGATTAGGATCTTTGATCTTTCTTACCGCACTTCCTTTGATCTATCGCGCGATCTTCATGTATACAGTGATCCTAAAAACCTCCGGCTCAGAAAGTGTGGATCTATACAATGCAAATATCTATTATCCGTTTCACGGACATATAGATTCCGTCCTTTATGGGATCATATTCGCATATATATTCAATTTTCATAAAGGATGGGTGGAAAAAGCTCTCCAATTGGGTCCCTGGGCCAATTACCTGCATGCAGGACTTTGGATCGGTTTATTGGCTTACACCGCTCTAGCGAATGAATTCGAAATGGGATTTCATCAGGTCGTTCGTTTCCCAAGTTTTGCTCTGTTGTGGATCGGGATCTTTATTCTTTCTATGAGAAAAGGGGATCCGATCGGAAAATTCCTTTCTTGGAAAGGATTCTCTCCATTTGCAAAATTATCCTATTGCGCATATATCATCCATATCGTAGTGATGGCGCCTATTTCTAGAAAGTTACTTTTTGCGGATAAAAAATTGGAACAACACGAATTCCTGCTCTATACAATTCCGGTCGGGTTAGCAGTTTTCTTTTTCGCTTATTTTTACCATTTGATCACTGAAAAACCGTTTGCAATCCTTAAGGACAAGCTGATTGCAAAATACAAAGTTAAGATGACCTCGCAAGTTTTCAGCGAACAATTGCAGAAGGTCCCTGATCTGAAATGAGAATTAGGGACTTTAAACGACCCGGAGAATAGGGACATAAACGAAGTTTTTTCCCGGGAAATTCGTTAAAAAAGGCTCCTCCCCTTCTTTTTCTAAAATTATTCGAGAAGAAGGGGGAAAGAAGTTCACGAAAGCTTGTTTTTTGCTTGCTATTAAAAAATCGAATATGCACACAAGGTTCGTTACCCACATGGAAATAACGGTTCAAGGCGACATCCACATCATCAAAATTTCCGGATCCATTCTGCAATCCGACAGCGAGGAACTGGACCGCAATCTGAGCGACCATAATTTCGAACCTTCTCCTAAGATCATAATCGATCTTACAGAGGTGAGTCATATTTGCTCGACTGCTCTGGGGATCCTAGTCTCCTACAAAAAAAAGTTCAACTCTGCGGAAGGGGATATCATCATCGTAGTGAACGACGACGATCTTCTTCAACTGTTTGAGATCACAATGTTGGACAAAGTTTTTAAAGTTCTTCCGACTATCGAAGACGCTTTTGACGAGTTCAAATTGGGAAATTGAAATCCCTTTCTTTAGCTTCCAACAATTCCCATAAAGTTCGCGAAATCCGGGCCATCCTTTCTCCTTTAGGGTTCACTTTATCCACCCCGAAGGAGTTAGGGATCGATTTCGGTCCGGAAGAAACCGGTAAAACTTTTACGGAGAATGCAATTCTCAAAGCCAGGGAATTATTCTCTCTTTCCAAATTTCCTTCTTTAGCGGACGATTCCGGAATTTGTGTGGAAGCTCTAGGCGGAGAACCCGGAGTTTATTCCGCTCGTTTCGGTGGAGATGGTTTAGACGACGAGGGAAGAGCTAGACTTCTCCTGGAAAAAATGAAAGGAGAAAAAAATCGGAACGCAAAATACGTATGCGTGATCGCGTTAGTCACTTCGGAAGGAGAATTTACATTCGAAGGAGAATGTCCCGGACTGATCTCCGATTCTTACGATACAAGCGGAAATGGATTCGGATACGATCCTATTTTCTATTACCCGCCCTTCTCAGCACATTTTTCCCAAGTCTCGGATGAGAAAAAGAACTCGGTTTCTCATCGCAAGAAAGCATTGGATGAGTTAGTAAAATACCTGAAAACATATTCATAAAACCGAATATGCTTCGAGCGAATGTATCTGTCTTATTGAGCTTCCGTAAGAACAGGCCCGCCTGCCAAACGTTTATAGAATTCTTGACCTTCTCTTTCTAAGAACTCTTCGTAAGTACCTTTGAAGTCGCGGATACCCTCCGTTGTAACTTCTAAAACTCGGGTCGCGATCGAACTTATAAATTCCCTATCGTGAGAAACGAATAAGATGGTTCCTTCGAACTTGGTCAAAGCATAGTTCAAAGACTCGATGGACTCCAAATCCAAGTGGTTGGTAGGTTCGTCCAAAGCCAGAAGATTGTCCTGGGCCAAGATCATCTTTCCTAAAATGATCCTGGATTTTTCTCCTCCGGAAAGTACCTGGGTCGGTTTTTTAGCCATGTCCCCGCTGAATAACATTCTGCCTAAAATTGCTCGGATCTCTTCCATCTCGGTGCCTGGAGGAGCGTATCTATATAACCATTCTATAATAGAGTCTGCATCTTCTCCAATCCCTTCTCTATGATCCTGAGGGAAGATAGAAGCTTCTACGGAATCTCCGAAAACAACCTTTCCGGAATCAGGTTCGATCTGTTTCATCAGAGTTTTTAAAAGAGTGGTCTTTCCTACACCGTTTGTTCCGATGATCGCGATTTTCTCGCCTTTAGTGATATTGATCGTAAAATCTTTAAAGATAACTCTATCTTCGTAAGCTTTGGTGATATTATCCGCAAGGATGACGTCCTTACCCAAAACCCGTTTCATTTTGAAAACTATATAAGGAAATAACCTGGAAGAAGGTCTGATCTCCGTCATATTATCTTTGATCTTCTCGATCATCTTTTGGCGAGAAGTAGCCTGTTTGGATTTTGCCGCATTGGCGCTAAATCTACTTACGAATTCTTGTAATTCTGCGATTTTTTCTTTTGACCTTTTATTATCGGATTGAGCTCTTTCTCTGGCAGCCTGAGAAGCTTCCATATACTCGTCATAGTTTCCAGGATAAACTGTCATCGTTTGATAATCTAAGTCGCAGATATGAGAAGCAACCGAGTTGATGAAGTGACGGTCGTGGGAGATCACAATAACGACTCCCTTGTAATTTAATAAGAATGATTCCAACCAGTGAATTGTCTTGATATCCAAGTGGTTGGTAGGCTCGTCTAAAAGTAGAACATCCGGTTTTTGGAATAGAACTTGGGCGAGTAATACTCTAAGTTTGAATCCACCTGTTAAAAAGGAAAGTGTCTGGCTGTGGATGTTTGTAGGAATTCCTAAACCTTCCAACAATTCTCCTGCAACACTTTCCGCCTCGTATCCACCCATTTCTCCGAAAGCTTCCTCTAGTTCGGAAACTCGGATCCCGTCTTCGTCGGACATTTCGGGTTTGGAATAAATTTCATCCCTCTCTTTGGCGATTGCCCAGAGTTCCTTATTCCCCATCATCACAGTATTCAATACGGTTTCATTTTCGTATTCGTAATGGTCTTGTTTTAAGTAACCTACTTTGACTCCTACGTCGATGGCAACGGAACCCGCGGCAGCTTGTTCCATTCCGGCAAGGATTTTCATAAAAGTGGATTTACCGGAACCGTTGGCTCCGATCAGACCGTATCTACAGTTTTCCTTAAACTTAACTGTAACGTTTTCAAAAAGAATTTTCTTTCCGAAATTCAGAGATAAACCCGAAACGCTGATCATACAACCTACCTAACACCGAAGGAATCTTAAAAAGAGGGGATAGGACCATAGTTTATAGGGTGCAGTAATTCGCCAAGCGAATCCTAGGCCGGGTCTATTCGCTCAATTTACGTAATTCTTCGATTCCAGGTAGATTCGATAAATCCGGGACGATTACAATTTCTATCCTTCGATTTGCGGTTCTATTCTCCACACTTGTATTCGGTACAGAAGGACGGGAAGATCCCATAGAAGCAGCGCTGATCCGATCTTCCGGCATTCCGGACTTCACCATTGTATGCAATACGGTCAAAGCTCTTGCGGACGCAAGTTCCCAATTGGAATATCCTTTGATACCGGTGGGTACATCGTCCGTATGACCTTCTACTTGGAATCTTCTTCCGTGAAGGGAAGATAAGATCCCTGTAACTTCTTTAATCGCATCCGTTCCTTTTGAGGATAAACTCGCAGATCCTGGAGGGAATAATATATCGGAAGAAAGAATTACTACCATTCTTCCGTCTACGATCCGGATCTTTAGTTTTCCGGAATCGATCATTCCTTTAAAACTTTCTAATAGGCTTCTGTAATCGGCGATCCTTCTTTCCGTTTCTTCCTGGATACGTTTCATATCTTCTACGGATCTTTGAAGAGAAGATTTATCTCTTTCTAAATTGGAAAGCTCCCTTGCTTTTTCCTCGTACATCGCTTGTAATGCGTCGTATTTGGATTGCGAAACGCAATTGGTTAAAAGGGAAACTGAGGCCAAGGCAAAGGTAAGAATACCCAGATTCGTTTTCATGATTCCTCCGAGTTTTTTCTTAGAACAGGGACGCATAATTCACTTATCGTTGTTTTTGGACTTTTCCCAAGGGATTCTCCTCTATTTTCCGAATTATTTTCGAAAAAATCTGGCGAGAATGTGCGATCCAAGTTAGTCTGTTAGTAATCATGCGATCTTTATTATTAGAACTTCCCCGACTTGGATTCTTTCCCTTAATTTTGTTTTTATTCTTAATTATCCAGTCGAGTCCGTACGCCCAAACCGCTCCTTCAAATCCCCCAGCTAATCCTAAAGAGACCATAGCAGGAGGCCCCCCCCCATTCAAAAAATTGGTGGAGGAAGTTAAGATTTCTTTAAAAGACAGAGGATATATCGTAGACCGAAAATCACATTTTACAGGTTCCGTATTCAAAGGGAATACCGTATCATTCAAACTACAATTCCCCGAAGGAAAGGATAGAAAGATCGTTCGCAAGTTAGGAATAGGTCTCGCTCACGAAAATCCTGACCAAGCCGTATTGGTTCATATCTTCCAATCGGATAGCGAAGATAGAAAATTATCTCCTCTATTTACGGGATTTGTAGAACCTTCTTTCGTGTATGAATGGGAAGCTAGATTCGGAGAAAATCATTTCTTAGTAGAGATCAGATTAGATGAATCGGAGTCTAACGTTGCAAACTTCGAGCTTCTATTCGGAAGCCAATTATACACTCCTGCAGCCGCATTCGGGAGAGAGGAAAAGGATCAAAACCTGAACCAACCAGGTTCTCCAGGCAAAAAACAACCGGGAGCCGAAGGAAGACTTCCTGGTACGAGTGAGTTGAATAACTACTTTGAAGTTTTTAAGAAAGAGTTCTGAATCTTCAGATTGCATTTAAGTCGGGTAAGACTAACTTTCCTACAAGATTGACCTAAATAGCATTTCCAAATAAGTTAATGAATTGCGGAATTCTGGCGTTTGTTATATCTTCGCTAATATAGTGAAATTTCTATCCTAAAGGATAGATCTTCCGGCGATTTCGGGATCTTCGATCTTCAGACAAAAAAAAATCATTTCGCCGGATTAATCCTCCTAAAAGAGGTCGGATCGGTGAAAAAGAAGGACGGTAGCCCAGTCTACCCCACAAACGGAGTTTTCAGAAATTCTCGAGAGAGAATTTTAGAAGGCGCTGCGATTGCTTTTGCCCGCAAGGGATTCCATGGAACTTCTCTGAGAGAGATCAGTAGAGAATGTGGGTTGGAGCAACCTAGTATCTATCATCATTTTCATTCCAAAGAGAACCTGTTTAGAAAAGCGTTGGTAGCCACTCATTTGATGATATTGAACGATATCCGAAGCAGAGTGATAAAAGATAAAGGTTTAAGAGAAGAGGTTGTATCCGTATTCAGGGCAATTTCCGATATCGCTAGACAGTTTCCTGATAGAGCTAAACTTCCCTTCAGCTTAGTATATTCTGCGCCGGAAAATCTGGTCCAAGAATATACGAATCATTATGGAGCCCAGTATAGGAAGTTACTGGATGCAGCCGTGGATCGAAACCCCCCGGCTAAGAAGGCGGAACTTAAACTATCCCTTCTCGTGGACCTATTGCATAGTTTGATACTTTCTATCTCCTCAGAGCGATTTTTTGAGGATAGGGTCAGAGGATTGGAAGATAGGATCGATCATATCCTGCTTAGTTAGCCTCAAAAGCTAAGTTAAAGACCCTTTTTTTTCTCGTAAGCCTCGGTCGGTTCTGTTTTCTGGTCCCCATGAGCGCACCTGAAATCGTACCAATTGGCCAACTCCCTCCATTAGGGGTGGTCCCGAAAAAAATGCATGCACAGGTCATCCGACCAGAGCGTTATGGAGACCCGATCAAATCCATCCAACCGGAAGAGATAGATGTCCCAGAAATTGCTCCGGACGAAGTGCTGGTTGCAGTCATGGCGGCAGGAATTAATTATAACAACGTATGGGCCGGTCTAGGCTTCCCGGTAGATGTGATTGCCGCTAGGAACAAAAAAGGCGAGCCGGAGAAGTTCCATATCGGAGGTTCTGACGCTTCCGGAATCGTATATAAAGTAGGTTCCGAAGTTAAGAACGTAAAAGTCGGAGACGAAGTCGTCCTACACTGCGGTATCTGGGATAAAAACGATCCTTGGATCAAAGCTGGGAATGATCCTATGCTTGCACCTTCCGAATTGATTTGGGCGTATGAAACGAACTGGGGATCCTTCGCACAATTCTGTAAGGTCCAAGACCACCAATGTCTTCCTAAACCAAAACATCTTTCTTGGGAAGAAGCTGCTGCTTACATGCTCGTTGGAGCAACGGCATACAGAATGCTTCACCACTGGAAACCGAACGATGTAAAACCGGGGGACGTAGTGTTGATTTGGGGAGGAGCCGGTGGACTCGGAGCTATGGCAATCCAGATCGTAAAAGCAGCAGGCGGAATTCCGATCGCTGTAGTATCTTCCGACGACAAAATCGACTTCTGTAAAAAGCTTGGCGCTGCCGGTGTAATAAACAGAAACAATTTCAAACATTGGGGTGCCCTTACTTCGGATATTAATAAGCCTGAAGTATTTGTAGAATGGACCAAACAAGCCCGCGAATTCGGAAAGGCTATCTGGGACATCGCAGGAAAAGGAAACAATCCTAAGATCGTATTCGAACATCCGGGTGAGACCACCATCCCTACTTCCGTTTTCGTATGTGAAACCGGAGGAATGGTAGTTATTTGCGCGGGAACCACAGGTTATAACGCAACCGTAGACTTAAGATATCTGTGGATGCGCCAAAAACGTCTCCAAGGTTCTCACTTTGCAAACGACGAAAACGCAGCCGGTTTGAACCAACTCGTGATCGACAAGAAGGTAGATCCTGCTCTCTCTCATACGTACAAGTTTGAAGAGACAGCAATGGCTCACCAATTGATGAAAGAAAACAAACACCCTTCAGGAAACATGAGTATCCTTGTGGGTGCTGATAAACTAGGACTAGGTAGAAAGTAAACTACCGCAGAAGGGCTCCTGATCGCGGGAGTCCTTCTACCCTCCGAACTACATTATAAAAGTATAATCAAATGAAAGCGGTCCAACTTTCCTCTTTCGGAAAAGAAAATCTCTCCTTAATCGATCTACCGGAACCGGGCAAGCCAGGTCCTGGAGAAGTTTTAGTCCGTTTCAGAGCGGCTTCCTTAAATTTCAGGGATTATCTGGTGGTTCAAGGAAAGTACAATCCGAATTTTCCCGTACCAATGGTTCCTTGCAGCGACGGATCGGGAGAAATAGTAGAAGTCGGAGAGAATGTCACAGGTATTACGAGCGGAGATAAAATAAACGCAACCTTTGCTCCATACTGGTTATCCGGACATGCAAACAAAAAAGAACTCAGGACCACTCTCGGCGGTCCTTTAGACGGGACTCTAAGACAATATGCAATCCTTCCTGCAACCGGAGTGGTTCCAATGCCTTCTCATCTCAACTTTGAAGAAGCTGCCACACTTCCTTGTGCCGGACTTACCGCTTGGTCTTCTTTTTTTGTGGAAAGCCGACTCAAAAAAGGGGAATCCGTAGTTATACAAGGCACAGGCGGAGTTTCCTTATTCGCATTACAATTTGCTAAAGCAGTTGGAGCCACAGTCTATTTGACCTCTTCCTCCGACGAAAAACTGGAAAGAGGAAAATCCTTAGGCGCGGATTATCTGATCAACTATAAAAGTGTAACATCCTGGGGAGAGAAGATCAGAGAGTTAACCGGTGGAGAAGGTGCCGATCACATAGTGGAAGTGGGCGGAGCCGGAACCTTAGAACAATCCATTAAGGCAGTAAAATTATTCGGCACAATCCATCTAATCGGGATCTTAGCGGGAGCCATCAAGGATCTAAACCTTCTCCCTCTGGTCATGAACCAGATCAAAGTCCAAGGGATCGTAGTCGGTCATAGAGAAGGTTTCCTTGCCATGAACAAAGCAATAGAAGAATGGAAACTGAAACCGGTAGTGGATAAGGTCTACGAACTTTCCGAATTCAAAGATGCATTAGAGTATTTGAAAGACGGAAAACATTTCGGAAAGATCGTAGTTCGTATTCCTTAAACTTGGTTTAAGCGGCAGAACCTGCAGTTTCCCGTTTTTGCCCCTTTGTAGAGCGATACAAATAATCTTTTGCCTTATGGGCCATAAATCTACCGAAACCGTTTTCTTTTCCGATCTCGGGAAGAACGATCCCGTTCTCCACAGCGACTTTTCCGTTAATCAGCACCGCACGGATCGCTTCTTCATTTCTGCGAACCAAACGAACCATTCCGCCGAATTCCGGCATGGGGGTTTCTTGGATGGTTTCCACTTTTTCGTTCAGACCGTTTGGATTTAAAAGAACGATATCCGCTTGAGCCCCTACTTTCAATTTGCCTGTATCTAAACCGAACCAATCAGCGATCTCTCCCGTCACTCTCCAAACCGCCTTTTCCATAGAGAGGAAAGGTTTTCCTTCCAGTTCTGCATCTCTCACTAATTTCAGAAAACGTAATGGAAAATTATAATGAGCCATTCCTCTTAAATGGGCTCCTGCATCGGAAAATCCGATCAACACATCCGGATGACTGACTATATACTTTAAAGGCCCTTTTCGGTCGTTCCCGATCACAGTATACCAACGTATATCGTTCCCATACTCCGCACATAGATCCAAAAATGTTTCGACCACATGTTGTTTTCTTTCTTTGGCGAGTTCGGAGAAGGATCTGCCTACCAGCTTTTGATCAGGACATTCTACAATCTTGGATTCGTTGAAGTCTCTATGAAATACTCGTGGCAAAAACCAATTGGTCCATTGTCTGCGAAACCATTTTCTATACCCTTTATCGAGCAGAAGTTTCCTGCGCTCGGCAAGATCCGCCAAATGAATGGCAGCGGTTCCCGCACCGAATTCTTCGAAGACTACTACATCTACTCCATCCGCATAAAGATCGAATACCGCCGGAACCGCCTGCAAACGAACGTCTCCTTTTAAGATCGTATTCACGATCCGAGTTAAAAACGCTACCAATTTGTAAATAGATCGATTGGATCTTGGATCCATGAGAGAAATGATCGTAGTCTTTAGTTTTTTTCTCAAAATCCCTAGACTTTCCTTAAAGAATAGAAGAACATTATACTTTGTAGAAACGTTCGGCACTCCTTGGAAGATACGCTCTTCTCTACGAACGATTCGATTCAACCTGCTAATCTCGGACCATTTGGCAAAGGTAGACGGAAGAGGTTTACTTCTGAATCGGCTTCCATCCATCTTGTCCCAGGTAAGAGTATTGATAGACAGTCCCAAGTATCCGCAGTCGATCGCTTCTTGCAGAAGTTTCTCCATTTGTAACATTTCCTGCTCCGTAGGTTTTACTCCATGAGAAAGAGATCTTTCCAATCCCATAGAATAAGCTCGGATAGCAGAATGCCCCAAAAATGTAGAAACATTCGGACCCAAAGGAAGCGAATTCAAATGGTCGGCATATTCTTTCATCGAATTCCAAGTTTTCTTTTTTTGTAATAAAGGTAGCACTTGCTCTCTCGGGATTGCCTCCACCCTACTGAACATATCCGCAAGGTCTTCAGCCGTTCCGATACAAAGACTGAGAGAACAACTTCCCATTGTGATGGTGGTCACACCGTGCATTACAGATTCTTTAAGTCCTGGAGAAGCTTCCACCTCTGCATCGTAATGTGTATGAAAGTCAATGAATCCCGGAGTAACCCAAAGTCCTTTTGCGTCATAAATCTTCTTTGCATCACCGGAAATCGATTTTGAGATCTCTACAATAGTTCCATCCAGGACCGCAACATCTCCGATAAAGGATCCGTTCCCTTCTCCATCGAATATTCTTCCATTCTTGATCAGAACATCGTACTTCATAATGATTCCTCTTCTCTATCCTATGTTTTAGAGCTTCGCTACGAAAGTGTATAATAATCCACAGTCAATCTTTTTCAAATTTTTTGAATATAGATGAACGATTGTTCACAGAAAAAGAAAATTGTATATACGATGGGACCGATCACGCTGAGTTCTATCCTGGCATCGGCACATACGCGAACCTTCTCCATGCGCCCTCCGACGCGACCACAGGCAAAAGTACCGGGTAGGCTGATAGCACAAAATTAGAGCATGCTCTACACAAAATCCATAACTCAGCCCTATTCGCCCGCTCCATCCCCGATTGTTCAGAAAAAAATTTCCAAACCAGCGCATCTTCCCCCCAAAATACGTTAGTCGGTCTTAAAAATGGGGATTTTTCAACTTGGGACCTTCTACTCTTAACCCATCCCTAAAAGAATATTTATTAAAAACCGAGCGTTATAAAAAAACATTGGTTCTATATCAAATGTTATTTTATCAGTGCTTTTTTCGAGTGTTTTCTCTTGACAGTTACAAGTCTTGAATTAATCTTCAAAAGCTCGGTATTGTACCGAGTGATACAGATAAAAAAGCGAACAAGTTAAACTAAGCGAATCTCAATCTGAGACCATATAGACAGCAAGAGAATAGTGAAGAGGTAAACTCAAATGCGTAAATTAGGATTAGCAGTATTGCTCCTATTTTTGTGTAGCGGCACAGTGTTCGCTTCCGGTGGAGGATCTTCCTCCAAGCCCCTAGCGGGATCGTATCCAATCGTTCTTTCCCATGGACTTTTCGGTTGGGGAAATGATTCCTCCGGTGTTATCAGTATTTTAAGCTATTGGGGAGGAATGGATACTTACCTTCAATCCCAAGGAGCTACCGTATATGCACCTGCCAAAACCGCGGCTCAATCCAATGAAACTCGCGGAGTTCAGTTAAAGGACAAAATCCTTGTCTATATGGCTGCAAACGGCTTCAGCAAAGTACATATCCTTGGGCACTCTCAAGGTGGATTGGATAGCCGTTACGCAATTTCCAACCTTGGACTTTCTTCTAAAGTTTCTACTCTAACCACTTTGAATACTCCTCATAGAGGATCTCCGATTGCGGACATTATTAATACTGTATTGCCTAGTTGGATTAAACCTTTTGTTAGCACGATTCTTGGGGTTTTCGTTCAGTTAGTATATAATGGTGGAGAGCAAAATGCGATTGCTGCATTAGGCTCTTTGACTACAAGCGGAACTGCAGCCTTTAATACTCGTACTCCTGATGCTCCTTCCGTAAAATATTTCTCTTACGGTTCTTACATCACAATTCCTGACTTAATCCAACACCCTCTGATGGGGTTGATCCAACCTGCTTGTATCGCCGGCGGATTGTTTAATGGACAAGGTGGGACTTGCGACGGACTCGTTCCTTATTCTTCTTTGAAATGGGGAACCTTCAAAGGTGGACCTGATTACGGTCTTCTGGTAACAGGTGTAGACCATATCCAGTGCTCCAACACTCTAAATTCCGGAAAGTTTTGGTACGACGTGGAAGGTTACTTCCTGAAAATGGCATCCAACGCGAAATCTAATCAGTAATTTCGAACGTTGTGTCTGGAAAAGCCGGGCTAATCTCCCGGCTTTTTTTATGCCCAAACCTAAGGGTAGAATAGCGATTTTCTAGTTGGTATTTTTCTAATATTCCTCATTCTTTCCGCTTATGAGTTTTTCCCCGAAATTTGCGATCTTGGGTTCCGGAAGTATAGGAACGTATATCGGCGCGTACTTGTTAAAAGCAGGGTATCCCGTAGTATTTGTAGGTAGAGAAAGATTAAAACAAGAGATCCAATTATTCGGTTTAGGGATCAGTGATTATCGAGGAAATTCCTTCACACTTGCCCCAAGCCAGATCCGTTATGTAACCGATATAAAGGAGGCCAAAGATTCGAACGTATTTTTGATCACTGTCAAAAGTAAAGATACGATAGAAGTCGGAAAATCCATCCGTTCTCTTTTTTCACCGGAAGAACTTTCCAAAATTGTGATCGTAAGTTTTCAGAATGGGGTTCGAAATTCCAAGGAACTAGCTTCCGTTTTGCCGGAGCTAAACGATAGAAATTTAGCGGGTATGGTCCCGTTTAATGTTGTGGCAAAAGGTAAAGGGCAATTCCACCAAGGAACAAGCGGAGAACTCGTAGTTAAATCGAACGAATTCGGAAATAAGATCCATTCTTATCTGAGAAAAGCCGGTTTACCCTCTATCGTACATAAAAATATGGAGGGAGTGCTTTGGGGAAAGCTACTTTTTAATTTGAATAATAGTCTCAACGCACTTGCAGGCATTCCTCTTAGAGAAGAATTATCCCAAAGAACTTACAGAAAAATTTTAGCTTCTATGATCACTGAAGGTTTAGAAATACTCAAACTTTCCGGGATCCAACCTGCAAGTGTAGGAAAAATGATCCCTTGGCTTGCACCAATCATTCTGAAATTACCCGATTTTCTATTTTTCAGAGTAGCCTCTAGTATGGTGAAAATTGATCCGGAAGCAAGATCCTCCATGTGGGAGGACCTTCATCATGGAAGAACAACTGAAATTTCCTTTTTGAACGGAGAGATCATACGTTTAGCGGATGAGATCGGGCATAAGGCACCGATCAATCGTAAAATAGCGTCTTTGATTGCAGAAGCGGAAAGCGGTTCCGGTAAATCTCAATACGATGCGGAAACGCTTTCCAGCCTTTTAGGAGTGAATTAGGTTTCTTTGTCGCCCGGTCCGGAAGCAGTGTCTTCCGGTTTTCCTTTTCCGAAAACGAATCTTCTAATAGCGTAAAAGAGACCGATGGCGGCAGGGATCAGTAGTTTTGCTCCTTTAAGCAAAAATCCTCCGATCACTGCAAATAATCCCGCTTTTTTCAAAAGCCCCCCCGCAATCAAACCTCCGATCCCGTAAGCAGCTAAACTATCTATTTTAGAATCATAATCTGCATAACGGTTTCCTTCGGAAAATTCCACACTTTCGAGGATCCTCCCAACATCGTTCTCCACTCTTTTTAAAACGGAAATATCCCCGAGTACGTTAAGCAGAAGATAACCGCTTCTTCCTAAAACCCGAATATTATAATTGAGAGTGTTTGTTTCGGTTCCGTCGAATTTATATTCTTTTGCCCAATGTAATTTTTTAGCGGCAGAATCATAATAAGGATTAGAGGCCCAGCCTACTAATTCCAATCCGGAATATCCGTCTTTTTTTCTCAGTTCGCTTTCTTCCTTAGTAGAGTCTTTTAGATCGGCTAATAAGTCGTCGTAATTGATATCTTTGGAATCCTCGTCATCCACATGCCCTTCGTCCACATAATCTATTGTAATCGCGTAGGAACCCAAGTCTAAAGGTGTTTCGCTAGAGATGAATAAAATCCCTAGTCCTGGTTCGGTAGTGGGAGGATTTCCCCAAACATCTTCCAACACGATCTTACTGTCTTTTGGGTTCAGATATTTGTAACCTTTCGGAACTTGGATATTTGCGATCACCTTTCCGTCCTTATTTGTAAGGGGTACTAGGTTAGTTTCATACTTTAAGGATTTGATCCATTTTAATAAGTCTGCATCTGTTTCAAATTTTTGAGCGGAAACAGGAAGACTCCATAGGATGGCCGTAAAAAAGAAGGCGGCCAAGAATCGAGGAATCATATAATCTCTCCCGGGATTAAAATCGAGTAACAGATAATATGCCGGTCGGCAAGGAATTCGGACAACTAATAATGTTTAAATTAGAAAAAATATATTGAAAAGAACGAACGTTATAGGACGAGTTTAAGGCGATTTTGCAGCGAACAATCCCACGTCTTTTCTGACATGTTTTAGTTCCCATTCATGCAAACTGATACCTTCTTCTTCCGCTCTTCTAGCCCTGTACGAACTCAATAAGTTATATGTGATCGGATAACCTAGTAAAGCCAGAGGGATCCCGAATGCAAAACCTCCAATAAACATAGGAAGGCCCATCTTATCGAATAAGAAAATTGTCCAATGATACAATCCGCTGATCAGATCCATTGATTCCGATTCTTTAGAGATGGCTAATAACGTGTCAAAGCTGATTTGCTGGAAAGGGATCCCAAGTAAAAGTAAAACCTGCTTTCCTGTCCAATAGAATAGGGAGTAGAAAAACGGAACTGTGACCGGATTTGTGATCCAGATCATTGCGATTGCGATCGGAAGATAAAAACGGATACGGAATAATCGAAGTACCAACCAAGTCCCCAATCCCAAATACATTTGCACTCCTACTAAAGGAGTCATAGACCATAGCAAACCGATTGTGGTCCCTAAACAAACTTCGTGGATCGGAGCGTATGATTCTTGAAAAGGTAAGATGATTTGTTTATGGATGATCCGCCAGATCGTTCTCAGAAAATTCATTATGGCCTGTTTTATTTAGAACTGGAAAGTTTGGAATAATGTTCCCAAGATTTTGAGTATTTCTCCATTGCCGGAAATAATTCGAAGGCTTTTTTTGCGGACTCGCTTGCTGCCTTCGGATTTTTTTCGAAATCGTTTTGTAACTTCGCCAGAAGATAATAGGTTTCCGCCTTAATGATCAAATCCCTGTATTCGGTTTCTAATCCTTTTTTTAAGGATCGGATCGAAGCAGATTTGTCACGATTTAATAGATACACAAAACCGAGTCCATAAAATGCAGAACCTTCCGGCTTTACTTGGATGGATTTATCGTACCAATCCATCGCTTCCTCTCTTTCATCCTGAGAAAGCGCCAAATTTCCAAGATCAGTAAGTAACATAGAACTGTATTCTTTGTCCTTAGAGGCCTGCGCGATCACTAAGGCTTGTTTGTATCTTGTTTCCGCCTTTTCAAAATTCTGTTTATGTTTTTCGATTTGAGCGAGCCCTCGCAGACAGTCGATAGAGTTCTTATTCTCCTTTAAACAAAGTTTATATTCTTTCTCTGCAGAAGAGTCTTCTTTGCGCAAGTAATAGATCCAACCTCTCAAATAATGGACTTGATCCATTTTCCCGGTGGTAAGGGCCTTATCCTTCGCCTTTTGGACCGATTCCGTTAAATGGCCGGAGTCCAATAGATCTCTGATCTCTAGAATGGATGGCTCATCCTTCTCCCCTGAACAAGCGGAATAGAAAGCCAATACGAGTGTAACGCTAGCAAAAATAGGATATTTTTTGGGAAAATCAAAACGGCTCATCTGTAGGTCAATATCGGTCTTTTTCATCATCTTTCGGAGGAGCGACATGGCAACAGGAATTTCCAGGTTTTCACGTGGATCCGGCGAAATACTTCTTTTTTATAAAAAACACCGTATTGGACGTATAATTCTTCGCTTTTTTTCCTCTAATAATCTTTGAAGTTCCCCGAATGAAACTTTAGGGCCGCTTCTTTCGTATTTACGGAATCCAAGCAAAAAGTAGAAGGTCAAATGTTCTAAAGGTGAATTTGGAAATTATTATTTTCCAAAATTCTCCGGAATACTCTTGTTAGTCGGAGAAGGATTGACGAGAAAATATAAACCGATGGAGGATGGTCCCAACCTTCCTGCTCAATGCACACGGCAAAATACTTATTCTTTTTATTAGGACCCATCGGCTTCCTCATTTTCCTTTTGTCTCTCACCCCATGGCATAAGGAAGAAAACTTACGCGCCTACAAAGGAATAATCGACCTCAGAGGGATCCAAAGTGCAAGTTCCGGCCCGGTAGATCTTTCCGGAGAATGGGAATTTTTCTGGAGCCAAGAGCCTGGTAAGATTTTAGAGTCCTTTCATGGGAATATGACGGTTCCAGGTTCTTGGAATAGAGAGACCGAATTACATCCATCTTATGAAAGGTTAGGTTATGCTACTTATCGATTAAAGATACTTTTACCCGATGTTTGGGTGGGGAAGGTTCTTACTCTAAGCGTAGGTACCGTTTGGAGTTCCTATCGGTTATACTTAGACGGAGAATTCTTAGGAGAATCGGGAACCCCGTCTACTTCACCTAAATCCAGCGTTGCCAGGGTGCAGCCTAGATCTTTTTCTTTCGTTCCTAGTTCCAGTCAGATGGAAGTTTCACTTTTCGTTACGAATAATTTCGCTAGGCAGGGAGGGATAAGCTCTCCGATCAAATTAGGTCCCTCCGAAGTGATGTTATCCACAAGAACAAGGACCATCTTTACCGAAATTTTTGCATTCTCCAGTTTAGTGATCATGGGGCTCTATCATATCTCTTTGTATTTGTACTTAAGATCCAGCAAAGCTCCTCTGTATTTCGGTTTTATGAGTATGGCGATCAGTCTTAGGGCCCTTGTTACAAATACAAGGTTACTGATGGAATTTTTCCCATCTATCAATCAAAACGGGATCCAGA
This sequence comes from Leptospira sp. WS58.C1, assembly GCF_040833995.1. NCBI lineage: Bacteria > Pseudomonadati > Spirochaetota > Leptospiria > Leptospirales > Leptospiraceae > Leptospira > Leptospira cinconiae. The sequence goes on along the minus strand of NZ_CP162137.1, from coordinate 408,641 downwards.
TGATAGAACAGATCTCCATGATGTGTGCCACCGGATTGTACCTGCTTTTCTTTTACGAAACCTTCAGCGTTTATGCATCCAAACTATACGTACAGATTTCCTTAGCGATCATTTCGCTATTTATTATAATGACCTTATTCGGTTCTTTGGAATTCAATAGTAGTAAGGTTGCCTATTTCCATTTGTTCATAGGGATCACAATCGGATACGTGATCTACGTGATCTTCGGAATCGATTTTGATAAAGAAAGTAATTCTTCTTATATTTTATACGGTTCCGGGATACTATTCTTAGGAGTTGCGATCGATCTATTCTATACTTATATCCTGAAAGTTTCCTCGCATCAGGTCTCTCATATTGCACTTGTACTTTTCGTTTTCTTACAATCTTTAGTGATCGCTTCGGACCGTTCTTCCAAATATAAAGAAGCAAAACTTCTTACCGAAGATCTACAGACCATGAACCTAGAACTTTTCGAAATGAAGGAAAAATTGGTACAAAAGGTAGAAGATAGGACCAGGACCCTAAACGACACTTTACAACAGATCAATAGGGAGTTAGAGATCGCTCAGAACGTACAAAGAAAGATCCTAACTCCGCCGGAAAGAGAGATAAAAGGGATCCGTTTCGATTACGTATATAAACCTTTGGAAAAAGTTGGAGGGGATTTCTTAGACATCTCGGAGATCAACCCGGGACAAGTGAGAGTACTTTTAGCGGATGCCGTAGGACATGGGGTGCAAGCGAGTCTTATGACTATGGCCTTAAAAACGGAATACGAAGAGTTAAAAAAACTAGCCTGCCCTACTCATGTATTAAAAGAATTGAATGGAAGATTTTTAAGAAAGTTCGATACCTTGGAAAGTATTTTCCCTTGTTTTGTTGCCGATATCTATTTGGAAAAAAAAGAAGTGCTCTATGCTTCCGCGGGACATCCGGATCAAGTGCTTCTTTCTCCCGGCGGTAATTACGAATTATTGCACAAAACAGGTCCAATCTTAGGACTATTCGATGATTTGGAGATCGAATTCTCCACTTATAAGTTTCCCTTAGGAAGCCGTTTATTACTTTTTTCGGATGGACTCATCGAGAACAGAAGAAAGGAGAATAGATGGAGCACTGTGGAAACGATCGCATCAAGAGCTTCCACACTTTCCAATGTCGGTCTCCAAAAACTATTGGAAGAATTGGTCGTAATGGAAGAAAAATCCAGAGGAGACGAACAAAGATATGATGATATCACCATCATCGCGATCGAATCCAGAGAAACTCCGGAATACCCTGCGTAAAAAAAATTACGGCTTTTCCTTATTTAAAAGGGAGAAGGTCCAAACCCCACATAAAAATTCGAATCCGCTCGGCAACAAGATCATAGGATGGATCCATCCAAGAGCCACGAATGAAATTAAGACCAAAAACTGGAACGTTCTGGAATGAGTGGTCAATTTTAAGAAAAGACGAACATTCTCCTGACCCATTCTAAAATAAAAATATCCTAATATGATCAGAGTGAGACCGACCACTCTTACCCAAACATCACTTGCACTTAATAGGAATAGACCCAGGAAAAAATTCGGGACCGTGATCAAAAGAAGTCCTTCGATCAATAAGAAAATCCCGAAAAACTGCACACTTTTTGCCGCGTTTATCATGGGCAATAAACATATCTAAATATTAAAGAAGGACAATCTATTTTTGTAAGGAAAAATATCCGGGCATAAAAAAGCCTCCGAGATCCGGAGGCCTTTTAAAATTTAGAAAAACGAAAAGATCAGCAAATAACTACTAATTCTCCGGAAGCTTTTACTTCTCCGGATTCATCAGCAGCTTCAACGGCTACCGTAAGCAGCTTTTCTCCGTTTTCTTCTTTCTTACGTTTGATCTTACCGGAACAAGTCAATGTTTGTCCGGGTTTGGTCATCGCTTTGAAAGTGACTCCGAATTCTTTGATCTGCTTTTGGTCTGCCCAGGAAGTGCAAAGTCTTCCGATCTGAGCCATTACGAACATACCGTGTGCGATCGTTCCGTCCAATCCGGTCTTACGAGCGAAATCCGGATCGTTATGGATAGGGTTAAAGTCGCCGCTTGCTCCCGCATAACGCACTAAATGCGCATGCGTAACCGTATCCACTTTTAAAGGAGGGAGTTCTTGTCCTACTTCGTATTTATCGAATTCAATCTTACTCATCATAATCCTCCTATCACTGTTCCGGTTTACGGATGAAAATGGACATCTCCGCTTCGATCACGGTTTCACCCTTGGCATTACGAATGGTAGTGCGGAAAGTCATCGTATCCATTTTACCGACGGTAACGTTAACACATTCTCCCTGAGAAGAAACTCTGCCAGGGTAAAGAGTTTTAACATAATTATATTTTTCTTTTAGATGTAGGATCCTGGAAGTATCCACTCCCATGTTCTCCATATCTTTCCAAATTTTAGGATATCCCCAAAACTGGATCACTGTGGGAAATGTAGGAGGAGCTGGAATATCCTCGTATCCCGCTTTTTTTGCCGCTTCTAGATCGAAGTATATCGGATTGGTTTCACCGATCGCGAGACAAAACTCTTTGATTTTTCCTCTTTCTACGTCGAATTCGTAGGAGTCGAGTTTTGTGCCGATCAGGTCTTTTGAAATGCCTTTTTCTGCCATAATCCTTTTCCTTGGGATTGGTTTAAAAAACCTTCGAAGTGTCGAAGATCGTTTCTACGGCCCTATTTTTTAGACACCGATCCCACAGGTCCATTGAATTTTTAGTAACGAACGTTCTGTTCACTCAACCAACAATCGACTGAATGGTGTTCATCAAGATGATAGTCGCTTCGCTCCTGAAGCCGCGTTGCGGACTATAAGTGTTGTAAGCGAACCCCTCAAGTAAAATTCTGTCCTTGTTCCTTATGATTTCTTTTGATTCCAAACTTTCTAGAATATTGATCCCGATCTTGTTATGTTATCTTTACACGGATTGTAGGCAAATTTTTCCCGGATCGTTTTCGAAAGAAGAAGAAACCATTATCCCCGTTTGGGACGGACTTCGTTCCTTAAAAAAACCAGGGAGTGTTTGCCGAGGAAACTCGGAAGAAGCTATCCAAAAGATCGCTTATCATTATAAAAAAAATCCGTCCCGTTATTCGGAACTCCCTCTTCATGAGAAATGGAGAAACACCCAGCTTACCATCCTAAAAGATAAACGAACTTTACTGAACGAGTCCCGGGACAGTTTGTTACTTTTCAAAAACGGCGGTTGTGATATCTCGTCCGAGTTCATCATCCCTGGGGCAAAACTTTACGATCTTCAAAATGTCGTTTTGGATTTTTCCACCACTGCGCTTGCTTCCTCAGGGGAGAATGTTCCTAGCTCCGGGAAACTGGTCGTGAAGTTGGGAGATTCGATAGTATTCTCGGAAGATGTACAAAGCCAAGGAAAAGAATGGATCGATCACAAGATCAAGATCCCGGAATCACTTTCCAAGTCCTTGGAAGAGGATCCTTCCATCACTTGGAACTTTGAATGGTTCCCCAAAAATCAGAACGACCTAATGTTTGTAGGACAGCCTACATTGTATTCTTCCGTTGCCGATCCGGAGCTTTGGGGACCTAAAGAAAACGTAATATTGATCGTTGTAGATGCTCTTCGCCCGGATCGTTTAGGTTTCGGCGGATCTCCAGTCCCTACGAGTCCTTATTTGGACGAACTTGCTTCCGATTCCATCGTTTTTGAAAACGCTTTCTCTAATGGAAATTGGACTAAGCCGAGTATGATCTCTTTTTTCACTTCTAAAATCGCATCCGAATTAGGTCTTGGGAATGCCTGGTTCTATTCGAGCAATCTTCATCGAAAAATATTCTATTCTAAAAAACCCGAAACACTTCCGAACCATCTCAGATCCAAAGGGTACCTGACTGCGAGTCTTATGAATAACGTATTCCTACTGGATTATACCGGCGTAGGGGTGGATCTAGGATTTCATAAATTATTCCAACCCGGAAAAGATAAAGACGATACGGAACTTATACTTGCAGAATCCGTCCAATTCCTGAATGAGAATAAAAACAGAAGATTTTTCCTACATATAAACATCAACACTCCTCATTATCCTTATCTGCCCGAAAAAAAATACATGGACATTCTAGCAAAGAAGACGGATCCAAAGATCTGGAACAGTTACGATCCTTATGTCAGAAAGTACATGGCGGAAATCCTTTATACGGACGAGGTTATAGGCAAAATTTTAGAAGAAGCTAAAAAGACTGGGGCTTTCGATAAGTCCTGGATCGCCGTAGTCGCAGACCATGGAGAATTACAATCTATGGAACATTATTACCATCACCATTTCGTGGCGGAAAATCTGCATGCTCACGGTGAAACCCATTACGACGAAGAAATCAAGGTTCCCTGGATCATTCATCCACCTGCATCAGAAAAACAGAATATTCAAAAAAAGATATTCTCCGAACAAGTCTCCTTACTTTCCCTTTTTCCAACTTTAGCAGGGGTTTTGGGATTCCCTTGTGATCCGAATACTTGCGATGGAAACGATTATTCTAAAGCGATTTATGGAGAAGAAGGTCCACAATCCGAAAACTTCGTATATACGGAGGGACGGTTTTCTGAATCGATTCGAACCAAAGAATACAAACTTATTCGCAGATACCCAGGTTACGATTTCGTACGAAGAACCAAAGAAGGAGAACCTCATAAAATGTCCGAGGAATTCTATTCCTTAATGGAAGATCCGGGAGAACTACGAAATCTTTCTTCGACCGATTCGTCACTTCTAACAAAAGCAAGAGAAGAATTGGAAAGTCATAGTTTAAAGAAGAATGTTTTCAAACTTAGATTGCCGGCTTGCGAAAAAGAATGTACTCGCAAAATAGAGATCGGGATCCAAGCCGGTATTTATAAAATACAATCTGACATTCCATTTATAGAGAATAGATTGGAAGCGAAGTCCGCTTCCCTCACAGTCAAACAGGCCCCCGGAAAAGAAAATATCCTCTCTTTTTACACGGTTGAACCTGTTTTTGGATTTCGTTTGTCCGTTTCCAAAGACGGGAAGCAGGAAGATTATAAATCCGGAAAATGGGGAATTCTATCGGAAGCGAGTTCTAAAATTTATAGAGATTCTCCCGAATCTGTGGCTTCTGCAAAAGTTCCTTACGAATTCAAAACTTCTAAATTACCTTATTTTTATAACGATGCCGGTCTTTCCGGAAATTCCGAATCTTCCGAGCAGGCGGCTTTAGGAAAAGAAGTCCGAAAAGTGTTGGAAAGCTGGGGTTATATTCACGAATAGAATCCGTTTTACATAAGAGCCTTCGGCTCTTGAAGCCCGCGATCAACTGTCCTCGACAATTTCATTTTTGGAACGGACCGTAAAGGTTTCTGCTCCCGTTTTTGCCAAAACTCCTTGCTTTTTTTATATCCTTCGTTATGTTATCCGCTTGCTAAACCAAACAGAAATAGGTGAAAAGAATGAAAATTAGAAACCTTGTATTTTGTCTTATTCTAATATTCGGTTTTATATCTTGCGGAAGTAATCCGGTAGAACGATGCCAAGACAGAAGAAAAATAATGAGAGATGCAGTTTGTCAGGCAGTGAGCGCTCACGAACCTGGAACGGAATCCTATAATAATATCCTTCTTTCCTGTTTAACGGAGCATGATCACTACAACGAATGCAAAAATGAAGGTTACTTTTGACCGCCCATTTGTCTAAAAGGGGCAGGAGCCGAAACTTATTCCAAAACGATGGTGATATCTACTCTTCGGTTTTTTGCCCTGCCTGATTCCGTGGAATTTTCCGTAACAGGCTGAGACTTCCCATAACCTCTGTACGACATTCTAGTTTCCTCTATTCCATGAGAATTTCGTAACTCTTGCAGAACCGATAATGCTCGATCTTGGGAAAGTTTTAGATTATATTCTTGGCTTCCTTTATCGTCCGTATGTCCGCTGATCCGAATTTCTCTATCCGGATATTTTTTCAGAACGTCTGCAATCCTTTCCAAAACCTTTTTCGCTTCCGGTTTTAATTCGGATTTATTGTAATCGAAAAGAAGATTATCCAAAGACAGTACAACACCTTCGTTCGATTTTCTGATCTCAACCGGTGCGCGGTCTGCGATTTCTTCTTCCGGATTTCCTTCCCACTCGGGCCATTCTAATCCGTTTCCTTTTTTACCATTCGGTCTTTTTCTAGGATAAGTGCTTCCCTCCGGAAAAGGTCCGAGGATCCTTTTTACTTCCTCCGCAATTTTGTCCTTATCATTCTCGGTAACGGAATTTTGTTTGGAATAAACCCCGTGGATCTCGAAAGACATTTCCTGCGCTATCCCATTCGGAAAAACGAAAGTGTAAGCAAGCTGCACATATTTGTATTGTGGAACGCCTTGTTCGGAATCGAAGAATACTTTTCCCTTTGCGAAACCGTAAATTTTGTACGGTATATTCTGAGCGATAGGATCGGATTCCTTCATTAAGTTATAATTATATTCTATCAGGTCTGCATTCCCTTTTTTACCAGCGTATTCCCAATCCCCTCTTCCTTGATAAATATACTTTGCCTGGACAGGGATCTCTATCCTAGCCGTCGAGAACTGAAAACTTTCGGAAGCAGGTTTGTTCCACTCTTCTCCCGGTCCTACCTCTTTCGAGGAGAATGTAGGCAGCGATCTGAGATTGGGCATACTGTATTCGGGAGGTACCGTATACTGCCCCGTTTCCGAAATATGAAATTTGCTCTTGAAAGTTTTATCTTTATAGAAAGCCGGATCTAATTCGGGAAATTTAATATAGGTATCGAATATCGCGGAAAAATCGCAGCCTTCCTTTTTACAGGAAACGGCCTTCAATAAAATTCGATTCTTATCTTCTCTGTGAATGACTCGAGCGCCTTGTCTGGCTTTTACTCGGTGGTATTCGTTCAATTCGAGATCGTCTCCGGACTTCATTTTCCATCGGAATAATACAGGAGTTTCGGAAAATATATAAGAGGGTATTAAGAAGAAGAGTATGAGGAACCCTCTGAATGCCATACTTATAGTTTCGAAAATTTTCCCTAAAAACTTAGAAAGGAATCCCAAAAAACGAGCCTTCTTTCCGGGAATTTAGACTAAAAACGGCCTAAGTTTTGGTTCTAAATACGATTTGCGGATTTCTATTCTAAACGTAAGAACTTGACAAGTAGAGGATAACATTTCATCCAATTAGTTCGTGGTCCCTCATTTCCATGAGATCGTATTCTTCGGAGTATTATTCTGTATGCTACTCTGCGTGGCATGCCTACTCCGCCCGGAAAAAACCGCCGGCTTAAAGATCTTATCTTTATTATCTTTTTGTGTTTCGATCCAATTCTTGTATGTGTATTTTCTTTTGAAGGGTATTTATTTCGAACCTTCGTTTTTAAATCATCTTCATATTCCATTCGCTTGGTTTTTAGGACCGGGAATGTATAGTCTATATTCTGTTACCGTGCGAGAGGAGAAGTTCACAGCCTTCGAACGGAGTTTTTACCTTCCGGGAATATTTCTTCTTATCGTATTTCCTACCTTATATTTAGTTTTACCTCAAATCTTTTCAAGCCATCCTGTGGATTATTTCGAGAAGGGCTCCACTAGTTGGTCGGATATCCTTCTACTAGGCGCCTATTCCGCGAATTTACTATTTTATTCTTCTATCGTTTGGCAAACAAGAGCCGCATTCCGATTGGAAAGACTCAAAAAAGATGCCGGAGCAAGGATTCTACTGTTCGTTGTGATCGGAAGCGGAAGTGTAACTTCTATCCTGGTCATTTCTTATTTGATCAGAGATATTCATTTATTATTCATTTCTGTTCTAAGTACGGTGGTATATGCGGTTGCCGGTTATCTAGCGCAGATATATGCTCCGGAAGTTTTCAACGAGATGGGACCTTCTATGAGAGATGCTTATCGTAATTCCAGGTTAGAAGGTGTGGATACGACGGATCTGGAAAATCGTCTGGAAAGTTTGATGACAAAAGAAAAAATCTATCTGCAAGAAGATCTTTCTCTTTCCGCACTATCCAATCAGTTAGATATCAAACCATATCAACTTTCAGAATTTCTGAACCAAAGAAAAGGTACCAACTTTGCAAAGTTTGTAAACGGTTTCCGAGTTGCGGAAGCGGTCCGTATATTACAAAAAGAAGAAGGAGCCAATATCCTTTCCGTCGCTTACAGATCCGGTTTCAATTCCAAGGCGACCTTCAACCTTGCATTTAAATCTATACAAGGTGTTTCCCCTCGAGAATATCTGCGAAAATCCAAAGTCTCTTAATTTGAACGAACGTTTTCTTTCGAATTCGTTTAAATAAAAAATTAAGACCTTTTAATTTGTCCAAAATTCGAATCCAAGACGACCCTTACTGATAACTGTCTTATACTCCCTCTTCATAAAATTAGCTAAAAGTCAAAGACTGAAAAAGCGTATGGAGAATAGTGATGAGAAAAATATATCGAACGTTAGTTATGCAATTTTGCATACTGATGCTGATCGTGGGAGGGTCTTTTTACTCTTGTAAAAGTGATTCTTCTCAAAATGCGGAAGCTGCTGCCCTCTTAGCTTCCCTGGATCCAAGCCTGGCTCAAGCTGTAGGAAACAAAAACGTTTCCGAGTTAGAAGATTCCAGCGGGGAGATCCAAAACGCTTTCGCGCAGGAGAGCGACGGAAGTTTCACTTTCGATAATACTATAAAGATAACTGCAAACGACGGAGTGGTATTAGAAGCTAGTCTTTTCGCACCTAATACACCTTCTCCAACAGGAAAATACCCTGCGGTAATTTTCGTAAACAGTTGGGCGTTGAATAAATACGAGTATCTGGTTCCCGCAGCCAAACTCGCTAAAAAAGGATACATCGTTCTCTCGTATAGCACCCGAGGTTTCGGAGCTTCCGGAGGACTCATTGATACTGCCGGTCCAAAAGACAGATCGGACCTGAGTAAAATTCTGGATTGGTTGCTCGCTAATACTCAATCAGATCCGGCAAATATCGGTATTTCTGGTATTTCTTATGGTGCTGGAATTTCTTTGGCAGGTGTGAGCACCGAACCTAGGATTAAAACTGCAGTTGCAATGAGCGGTTGGGGAAATCTCAAACGTTCTCTTTATGGTAACGATACTCCTCGATTGATCTGGGGACTGTTACTAGTCGCTTCCAGTTATATTACGGGAAGACCTGATCCGATCATCGCGGAGAATTTCGGAAAACTTTTACAACATAAGGATATCGATTTTGTGTCCGCATGGGCAGCAGATCGTTCTCCGGAAACTTTCGTAGGACAATTGAATGCTTCTGAAGGTAAATCGGTATTGATCTCTAATAATTTCGAGGACTTCTTATTCAACCCGAATGCGGTTTTGGATTATTATTCTAAGATCACCGTTCCTAAAAAACTTTTAATGAACGAAGGGATCCATGCAAGCGCTGAGCTAACCGGCATTTTAGGTATCTCCGGTTTTGTATGGGATAACGCCTATGATTGGTTCGATTATTGGTTGAAAGGGATCAATAACGGGATCATGGACAAACCTCAGGTTACTTTCCAAAAACGTTTTGCAGGCCCTAGGATAACTCTTCCTTCTTGGCCTTCTCCTACCGTTTCCGATAAAACTTTTTATCTGAAACCTAGAGGTTTATTCACGAACGGTGAATTATCCACGAGCCAGAATACTACCGTTACAAACACAGGAATTCTTTCCGGAGCGGACACTCTCGCCAGCACCGGATTTCCCTTGCTTTCGGACATTCTCGCCGCACATGCTGAAATTCCTGTACAAACTAATTTAGGTTTTGTAAGCAGATTAAACGGCATCGTTTACCAATCTTCTACCTTAAACTCTGCATTGAAGATCAGAGGTAAAATGTTCTGGAACGGAAGGATCTCCTCCAGCTTAGGAAAGGCTAACGTGAACGTTTACTTCTACGATATAAACAAAAACGGCACCGCTACTTTGATCACTCATGGTACTGGAACCATTTTCGACGCGGGATGGTATGAAACAAAAAGTATGTCTATCGATCTAAATGCGGTAGCTTACGATGTTCCTGCAGGAAATAAGATCGCGATTGCAATCGACACTTTCGATTCTCAATACGCTGTGCCTACCGTGCTGATTTATGGTCTGGATGTGAAACATTCCAAAAGCCAACAATCCACATTAGTGATCCAATCGGAGAATTAATTTCGGAATTCCATTCCCTTTTAGACGGCGGGCTTTGCCCGCCTTTTTTATGCCTCTCTTTCCTTTCTCCACTGGATATAATCGGGCAATTCAACTAGTTCTATAAATCCTTCTTCTTCCGGATCGTCGGGAAGCATTCCAATCTCGTAATATCCTATTTCTTTAGTAAATGTATCTTCACCCAAAAGGGTCTCTAATAATAATCCGACTGCTTTTTTGAGATGAGGATTTGATTCTACATTCGGGAAATCCGGGAAACAGATCCGCACTCCGAAACTTTTAGGAAGATTTGTATTTTCTAACGGCAGAAACCAGGTCTCTTCCGAATCCAATTCCAGGCCTTCGTGAAAGATGACTGTACCTTTTTCTTGGTATTGATCTACGGAATATATATCCCAGCCTGAAATTTCAGGCGCGAGGTCGACAAATCTTTCGGCCTCCGCGTATAGATCTTCGTCTCCTGCCGTTACAACGGTAAATTCGTGAGGACTCTCGTCCCCTCCACCGATCTCGAAAAAAAACTCGGAATTCACTTCCTGGAGTCGATCCATCAGATCGTCCAAAAGGCGATCTCTTTCTCTATCTTCCAAGTCGTCTAGTTTAGTGTAATACCGGCTGTTTTGGGAAAACCAGCTCCAAAACTTTTCCGCTTTTTCTTCCATTCATCCGCCTCAGTCACGAATCTGTCGGAATTTCACCAAGAGACCCTATAAAAATATCCGAATGTAGGAAAATATTGTTTAAAGGGAAAGAATTATTTTCTGATTTCCGAATCTATCCAACTCAAATACTTTTGGTTAGCCTCTTTGATTTCCCAGGAAACGATACATGGAACCGTGTAACTATGTAATTCCGAAATTCTTGCTACAACTTTTTCGGCCTCGGAATCTTTGGTTTTTAACAAAAGAACGGTTTCCTGCTCATGCTCCAACCTGCCATGCCATCTATAAACGGATTTCATCCCAGGGATCAAATTGGCGCAGGCGACCAGTCTTTCGTTCACTAAAGTTTCCGCAATTTCCAAAGCCTCTGTCTCGTTCTTTGTAGTGACGTAAAAAGTTCGATATCCCATATTATAATGATACTTCGGGAAACGAACTGTTTCAAGATGATTCTTATGAAATCGAAAAACGAAATCCTAAAAGTTTAGGTAAAATTCTGGACAAAGGTCCCCTCTAAATTAAGAAATTCGTAATGGCTTCCAAAAAATCGCCGAACCTTATTTTTAAAAAATCCTATGACGCACTGGTTTTGAATTCAGCGTTTTTCGGTTTTTACGCTCATTCAGGTTTTTCCCTCGGGCTAAAAGAAATCGGTTTTAAACCGGCTGCAATCACCGGTTCGAGCTCCGGAGCGTTGATCGGTTCCTTGGTCGCCTCAGGACTTCCTCCGGAAGAGATCACAAGATTCATTCTTACATTAAAAAAAAGCGATTTTTGGGACGGGAATATTTTCAGTCAATTCTTGAAACCGATCAGAAAAGGACTTAAAAATTATTCGGGCATTCTTTCGGGAAAAAAGATCAGGACATTATTGGAACCTTACTTAGGAGGTAAGGATATTTCGGAGATGCCCATTAAAATGGGGATCGCAGTTTCTAATCTTACGAAAGGGATCAGAGAATTAAAGACCGAAGGAAATATCATCGATATGATCATGGCCTCCATGACATTCCCTCTTCTTTTTGAAATTCCTAATCTACAAGGAGAAGAATTTCTAGACGGCGGTGTTGCAGACGCCGAACCGATTAAAGAATTCATTCTGGACCCGAGTATCAAAAGGATCGTAGTCCATGATATAGAGAACCGTAAACCTGTTTCGGATAAAGTGCTGATGAGAGCATTCGATTCTTGCGTGAGTGTGATCGCAAGCGAGACCAGAGATCTGAAAGAATTACTAGCCAAGAAATACGGTAAAAAAATAATTAGAGTAGTGACCAATACTCCCTATCTTCATCCGAAAAAAATGGAAAACGGTAGATTGGCGTTAGAACTTGGAAGAAGGTCCGCTCATTTTATGAAGTCCCAGATTTTGGGGACTTAAAAGGTTATAGCAGAAAAAATCCGCAGTTATTCGCAGAGTCCGGTTTAAAAGTGTAGAAGGTCCCTGTAGGAAAATATAGACCACTCGCGATAAAAATTCGAAAGTTTATATAAAATTTTACTAATTTAATATTCTTCTTTTTAGCGGACCATATTTAAAGAGAAGAATTTCGAATCTCTTATACGGAACAAAATCAGTGAACCCATTCGGGTTGTAGAGGAAGGTTTTTTTATTCTGTTATTCTAATTGGAAAGATAATTCCAATAAGAAGTCCGGAAGTCGATGCCGTCCTTTCGGCATTTATGCGATTTTACGATTTTTCTCACTTCTTCTAATCGAATCGTACGTTCTTGACTTGGTACCCTTCCGCTTAGAACCTGTTCCTTAGGGTTTTTTGTCGGGGATATTTTTATCCGGACCGGCTTACCGGACGGCTGTCCTATTATATCCTTTCGAAGATCTTTCGTCTTTTGAAAAGAAACACGATTCATACATCGTGCCCCCCGAAGAAACCCTCACTCCAATTAAGGTTAGTTATAATGGATTTCGCCCTTTCAGACGATCAAAAAGCGCTTAGAGGTCTTGCCAGAGATTTTGCAAAAAATGAGATCCGCCCAAAAGCGGAACATCACGATAAAACGGGAGAATACCCTCTTCAGATCTTGAAAAAGGCCTGGGAAATCGGCCTAATGAATATCCATATTCCGGAAAAATATAACGGAGCCGGAATGCCGGAATTGGATGATGTTATCATTGCAGAAGAATTATTTTGGGGTTGCTCCGCAATGGCGACTGCTATCCTTGCGAATAACCTTGCTCTCGCTCCCGTGCTCATCGGTGCAAGCGACGAGGTTTTGAAAAAATGGGTCCAACCAATGACCGAACAATTCCAACTCTGCGCGTATGCGGTGACCGAACCGGGAGCAGGTTCCGATGTTGCAGGTATCCGCACTACCGCAAGAAAAGTGGGAGACGAATACATCATTAATGGTTCCAAGATGTGGATCACAAACGCAGGTTATGCGGATTGGTTCTTCGTTCTTACTAAGACCGATCCTGCCGCAGGTCATAAAGGTATCACTGGATTTATAGTTAGTTCCAAAACCCCCGGTGTAGTAGTGGGTAAAAAAGAATTGAATATGGGACAAAGATGTTCCGACACCAGAGGGATCACTTTTGAAGAAGTGAAAGTACACAAAAGCCAAATGATCGGTAAAGAAGGTGACGGATTTAAGATCGCGATGGGAGCATTCGACCACACTCGCCCGGGTGTTGCGACGGGAGCAGTCGGCGTTGCAAGAGCTGCCATGGAACATGCATTAGAATATGCTAAAACTAGGACTGCATTCGGGAAACCTATTATAGAAAACCAAGCTATCTCGTTTATGATCGCAGAGATGGCGAGAGATATAGAAGCAGGAAGACTTCTTTGTCACCAAGCGGCCTGGTTGATAGATAACGGTTTCAGAAATACATACCAAGCTTCTATCGCGAAAGCGTTCTGCGCGGATGCATGTATGAGAATTACCACCGACGCAGTACAAGTATTAGGCGGTTACGGTTTTAACTCCGAATATCCGGTGGAAAAACTGATGAGAGACGCGAAAATTTTCCAAATTTACGAAGGTACTTCTCAAATCCAAAGATTGATCATCTCTCGTTACCTGACTGAAGGTAAAGGGATAGAAGGACCGAACCTCTGAAGGAATTTTCCTTAACATACGAAGAATTCCTGGAAAAAACAAAGTCCGGGAATTTGATCCCGGTTTTCAAACAGGTCTTCTTGGATTTGGAAACCCCGGTGTCTCTTTTTGCAAAATGGGGAGGCACCGAGGCCAAACATTCTTTTCTTCTAGAATCGGTAGAAGGTGGAGAGAATGTAGGTAGAAATTCCTTCTTAGGAAAAGATCCCTATCGACTACTGTACGGTAAGAACGGTCTATTCTACGTTTCCAAAAGAAAAGAACCGGAAACCGAGATCATCACTTACGATCCTTTATTCCTTTTGGAATATTCCATGGGAGACGATATTTACGTTCCGGATCATAGGCTTCCTTCTTTCCAAGGTGGAGCAGTAGGATTCCTTTCCTTTGCAGCTGTACGTTATTATGAAAATATCCCGGATACTAAACCGGAAGACGAACCTTCTCCCGATGTTTACTTCGCTTTATACGACGAGATACTGGTTGTAGATCATGTGGATCGCCTTTTAAGGATCGTAGTAAACGCACGTCTTTCAGAATACGAAGATCCCAAAGCTTGTTACGAAGCTACATTAGAAAGAATTGATGCAATCGAAAAAGAGATCCGAGAGGGAGAACTCCCAGGTTGGGTCAAGCATCCATTGGAATCCAAGGAGAAGTTGGAATACACTCCCAATATTCCGGACGAGGATTATAAAAAAGCGGTCCAAAAAGCGAAGGAATATATTTACGCGGGAGATATCTTCCAAGTCGTTCCTTCTAGAAAGTTGGAATTCCGACCGGGAGTTCCTCCTTTCCAAGTATATCGCGGATTAAGAACCGTTAATCCGAGTCCTTATATGTATTTCCTCAAATTGGACGATATTTCCTTAGTCGGATCTTCTCCTGAGATCATGGTAAAATGTAAGGATAGAAAAACGTACCTCCGACCGATCGCAGGTACAAGACCGAGAGGAGCCAATCCGGAAGCGGATAAACTTCTAGAAGAAAATCTTTTAGCGGATCCCAAAGAGATCGCAGAACATATCATGCTCGTTGATCTAGGAAGGAACGACCTAGGCAGGGTTTGTGAAGCGGGAAGTGTTCGAGTTGAAGACTTCAAAATTATAGAAAAATATTCCCACGTAATGCATATTGTGAGCCAGTGCTCGGGTATTTTGGAAGAAGGAAAATCCGTTTACGATCTTCTTAGAGCCACTCTTCCTGCTGGAACGGTTTCAGGAGCACCTAAGATTAGAGCTATGGAGATCATAGACGAATTAGAAAGAACCAGAAGAGGGATTTATTCCGGAGCCTTAGGTTATATTTCCTACCAAGGAGATACTGATATGGCGATAGTGATCCGCACGATCTCTTTTTACGGCGAAAAGGCATTCGTCCAAGCGGGGGGCGGAGTGGTGTATGATTCATCTCCTGAAGGCGAATTAGAAGAGACCAAAAATAAAATGGCCGCTTTACTTAGAGCTGTGGACTTTGCAAGAAACGGATTGAAAGGAGAATGGAATAGATGATCCTTCTCGTAGACAATTACGATTCTTTTACATATAATCTGTATCAGTATTTTTCGCAGATCGGCAACAAGGTAGAAGTTTTTCGCAACGATAAGATAGATCTAAACGAGATCAAAAGATTAGATCCGAAAGGGATCGTATTAAGTCCCGGCCCTGGACGTCCTGAAGACTCGAGAGTATGTATAGACATTTTAAAAGAACTGGCTGGACAACTTCCGATCTTAGGCGTATGTTTAGGTCACCAAGCTATAGGACTCGTCCATGGCGGAAAGATCGTAAACGCTCCGACTATCATGCACGGAAAAGTAAGTCTGATTGAACATGATGGTAAGGATATTTATAAATCATTACCATCTCCTTTTTTAGCCACCAGATATCATTCTCTTGTGATCCAACCGGAAAGCCTTCCCGACGTATTGGAAGTCTCCTCCAAAACGGAAGACGGGATTATTATGGGAGTGCGTCATAAGACAAAACCTCATTTATACGGAGTGCAATTCCATCCGGAGTCTATCATGACCCAAAACGGATTGGAGCTGGTGAGAAATTTTTCTCGAATCGTGTCAGAAGCATAAATCAAATGAAAATTTTTTTCCGCTTAATGAGTTATTCAGTACGTTATAAGTACAGATTTTCATTAGGTATTGCATTCGCCCTTTTGACTGCGATCTTAAATGCAGTCTCTTTAACCTCGATCATTCCTCTTTTCGATACTATGGCAGCGGATCCGAATACTCGCTTCCAATTCGAATTCACGGAAGCTGAACAGGAAATCATCGCAAAAGAAGAATCCAACTTAGAGATCCGTTTAAATCCTGTAGAAAGAGCCAAAAAAGTATTGATAGACGTTAAAAGATGGTCTAACGGACGCACCAAATACATGGAACCTAAGGAAGTGGTTTGGGCGGTTTGTCTTTTAATACTTCCTTTGTACGGGCTCAAGCTGCTCGCGTATCTTGCTTCGGTGTATTGTCTTGCAACTGCCGGCTATTGGGCCGTTAGGGATATCCGACAGGAATTGTTCGAGAAAAACCAAATGCTCCCTCTCACCTTTTTCTTTAAGGAAAAAACGGGACTTTTGATGAGTAGGATTATCAACGATGTAGAAGTGGTAGCCGCCGTGATCTCTTCCAATTTCAGAGATGCTACGATCAACTTTTTCTACGTAATTACTCACCTTCTAGTATTACTTTATTTGAATACGGAACTTCTTCTTATCGCATGCGGGATCGTACCTTTGATCATCCTCCCGGTAACCTTATTTACTAAAAAGATCACAAGATCAACGGAACGATTTCAAGAAAAGATGGCGGATCTGAACGCGAATCTACAAGAGATGATTTCCGGAATCAAAGTGATTCGTGTTTTTAACACGGAAAATTACGAGAAGGAAAAATTCCGAAAGATCAATCAGAACGTTTATCGTAGGAATTTTAAAGGGCAGTATTATCTTCAGATCGCTCCGAGCTTAGTCGAGTTGACTTCCTCATTAGTGGCTCTCGGTTTTTTTGCATTAGGTGCAAAGTATATTCTCGCAGGGAACGTAGGTACCCCATTCACTGTGGGGCAGTTCATGGTATTTCTTCTGACGCTACTTTTCCTTCTTCGTCCTTTAACACAATTATCGCAGATGGTGGGAAAAATTTCGCAAGCAATCATCGCGGGCAAAAGGATATTCGAGATCATCGATCTGGAAACGGAAGATCATAGCGAAGAAGAAAAAGTAAAAGTAGAAAGAGTTACCAACTCGATCCAGTTTAAAGGTATCAACTTCGCTTATCCTGGAACGAATGCGGAAGTATTGAAAGATATTAACTTAAATGTGAAAGTGGGCGAAACGATCGCAATTGTAGGTGCAAGCGGTTGTGGAAAATCCACATTAATGGACTTAATTCCTAGATTCTTTGATCCGAGTGTAGGGTCGATCGAGTTCGATGGACAAAATATTAAGGATCTTTCTCTTGCCGATCTACGCAATAAGATCGGGATCGTGACCCAAGACATTTTTCTATTCCACGGAAAAGTGGCGGATAATATCGCGTATGGAAAACCGGGAGCGAGCAGGAAAGATGTAATCCGAGCTGCGAGGCTTGCTCACGCCCATGACTTTATCAAACAAATGGATAATGGATACGATAGTATCCTGGGAGTGAGAGGTTTAAATCTTTCAGGCGGTCAGAGACAAAGGCTTGTGATAGCAAGAGCCCTATTAAGAGATCCCGAGATCATGATCTTGGATGAGGCCACTTCCGCATTAGACGCAGAGTCCGAAAGATTAGTAAGCGATGCATTCCGTAGATTATTCGCAAACCGTACTACTTTCGTGATCGCTCATCGACTTTCTACAATCAAGGACATCCCTCGTATACTTGTTATGGACAACGGAAGAATTGTAGAGGAAGGAAATCATAATTCTCTAATGGAGAAAAACGGTCTTTATCGTAAACTTACAGACAATCAATACGCCGGAGTGGGGATGCTACCTTGAAACCATTAGTTCTCGTAGTGGACGACAATGATCGTTATGCGAATAATCTCAAAACCTACCTCCAAGCAAACGGATGCGACGTACTTCGAGCTATAGATGCTTCGCAAGGTTGGGATCTTTATCTCGCAAATAAACATAAACTCAAAGCTGTCATCACCGACATCACAATGGAAACCCAGACCTCCGGTCTTTGGATGATCCGCAGGATCTACCAAGATGGATTCGAAGGAATTAAAGTGATCGCCACGACCGGATTCGACGTATCCGGAGTAATGGCGATAAGTAAATATTTCCTTCCTTGGTTTGCAGGAGTGGAATATATGGTGCCAAAAGTCCCGTTAAAAAAAGGAGAAGTCATACTCCTACCCACAAGCGGAGTATTCTCGGATTTTTTAAGCAAACTGAAATCCTAAACCCAAAGATTATATATTCAATTTTTATTATATTCCAGGACAGAAACGACTCAGGCTTTCCGGTCCGGAATATATAGACCCGACCGGAAGATTCCGGATCCCATAACCTCCCCCGTAAAAACACATTGATCCCATTCTTAAATCCGGACCCGACTGCTCCGGTTTCCAACGGGTATTTTTTCCAAACCTGACCCGAAACCGAGGTTTCTCATCAATCGATACAGGAAGGAACCGCAATAAGATCCGCACCTCATAATGCTTTATATTTTATTAATATTATGTAAGCATACGTTCATTTTAATGAAATATATTTACTACAAAACGTAAGCCTTTGAACAATAAACAAACGCCATTAGCGAACGATTGTTAACTAACTTATTTAACTAACGAACGTTCATCAGCATAATATTTATGCATTCATATTATAAATTAGGAAATTACTTATGTATAGCATTTGTTACATCCATCCAAACAGGTGTTCATAATTTCGATTTCTATTTTATTAAGCATAAAAAAATTTTTTCTTGAAATCAAAACGTAACCTCTTCCAGTTCAAATGAAATCTTAACAAATGAAAAATAAAATGGAAGGGTCAATATATGAAAACGAATTATTCAAGCGGAGCTTTATCTTCCGAACAAGCACCATCCATCTTTAAAAATCTTTCCGCTCAATCCGTTAAAACCTTTATAACCTTTAGCGGACAAGGAGCTGATCCGCTTCCTGAATTACGATCTTTCTATGAAGAAGGCCATACACATTCGGAATTTTGGCAAACTGTCTTCTCTTCCATCGAGGAAGAATGTAAAGCAATCCATAAAGACAGGCTGATCGGATCATTACCTTTGGGCTTCCATTTAAAGGACTGGCTCGATCAACCTGATTTAACTCCGGATCATTCTATCTTAAAGAATTGTTCCTATAGTATTCCGCTTATCTTTTTAGCTCAGGCTTCGGCCTTATACAGAGTCCTACAAGACGTATCGAACTGGGAGGCTTTGTTTAACGAAACTTCTGGAATATTCGGTCATTCTCAGGGTGTATATGCCGGTTTCTTATTATCTTCTTCACCTGATAAAGCCACGTTCTTGAAAAATTTATCAATGATACTTAGGAACCTGATCAGTCTAGGCATACGGACCCAAGAAGAATTTCCGATTTTAGAATTGGATGTTTTTGCAAAAAAACTTCTAAAGCAGGATGAGATTGCTTCTCCTATGGCGGTTTTAAGATCGGAAAATGATTTCTTACTGGGAGAAGTATTAGAAAAATTTAATTCAACCAGAAGTTCCGAAGATACAGTATATTTAGGGTTAAAGAACGGACCAAAAGCAAGAGTTGTTTGCGGGTCTCCCGAATCTTTATTAGAGTTCAGAAACTATCTCGCAAATAACAGTTTCCCTAATCCGGAGTCCTGGGCATTTCTAAAAATTTCCGCTCCATTTCATAGCCCTTTATTACGAAGAGTCCCTATTCTTCTGGAAGAGGACGTAAAAAGAATAGGATTCAATCCTAAACAATCCGATCTAAAAATTCCTTTATATGATACAAGAGATGGAAGAGATCTCAGAACGGAATCGGACATTGCTCTTGCATTATCCAGAATGGCGGTAGCGGAAACCTTAGATTGGGAAACCTGTTTAGGAAGTTTAGAAAAAGAAGAAGGTAAAATTTTACTCATCTCTTTCGGTCCGGGGGTAGATGCGGAGAAATTATGCTCTCCCAGTCTGAAAGGCAAATCCTATCTCATTCGAAACTTAAGCAAATCCGATTCGTATAGATCTTTCACCAAAGAAACTAATTTGGAATTTCCTAAATCATGGAAAGAATTCCAGCCTGAGACCGTAGAACTACCGAACGGAAAAGTATTCTTAAAAAACAACTATTCCGTATGGACAGGAAGAGCTCCGGTCTTTGGAGGAGGTATGACTCCTTCTACCGTTGAACCGGGAATTGTGATCGCTGCCGCAAATGATGGATACTTGGTCGAATGGGCCGGTGGTGGACAAGTAACGGAGGAACTATTTCGAAAAAGAATGGAAGTATTTCGAAAAGAATTACCTCCGGGAGTCGGTATAGTTGTTAATCTTCTATACTTAGATGCTTATTTATGGAATCTACAAGTTCCTCTGGTGAAAAAACTCAAGAGTGAAGGAGCTCCAATCGAAGGAGTCACCATCTCGGCAGGAATTCCTGATACGGATGAAGCAATACGAATATTAAAGGATTTTGAATCTCATGGAATCTGGTTGAATTCTTTCAAACCTGGAACCCAAAAACAGATCCGGCAAGTTCTCTCCATAGCAAAACAAATGCCGGATTCAAAAATCCTAATGCAAATCGAAGGTGGAGCCGCTGGAGGCCATCACAGTTGGGAAGATCTAGAAGAATTGGTCCGATCTACTTATAGCGAGATCAGAGATTGTAAAAATATTATTTTAGCTGTCGGTGGAGGAATTGCCGAACCGCAAGACTCCAAGTCTTGGCTATTCGGAACATGGGCAGGTAAAAATCCAATGCCGGTAGACGCAGTTTTCCTCGGCACCAGACTCATGGCTTCCAAGGAATGTGCCACATCGGAAAAAATTAAACAAGCTCTCGTAGAGATCTCAGGATCTGAAAATTGGAAGACCACACAAGATGGTAAGAATGCAGGCGGGGTCATCTCAGGAAGATCGGGCTTAGGTGCCGATATTTATTACGCGGAAAATACTTGGACCAAACTTTCCTCTCTTGCGGAAGAACTCACAAAGGGAAAAGAAACAGAGGAGGCTAAAAAAGCCACCCTGTCCAAAAAGAGAGAATTAATCTCCCTTATCAATTCCACCGCAAAACCGTACTTCGGCGATCTGGAAGAGATGAGTTATACTCAAATCCTTTCTAGATATTTGGAACTTACTTGCCCTGGGAAAAGATTGATCTCTCCGGAAGGGGATTGGCCGGATCATCCGTTCATAGATAAAAGTTTCAGAAATAGATTCATAGAATTAGTAGAAAGATTCGAGGCCCGTATCTCCGAACCGACGGATCAAAATTCTATACTGGAAAAAGTAAACTCCGACTTTGATCCGAATGGTTTTGTTCACGAATGGAAGACAAGATACCCAAGTGCTGATACAATTCTTATATTACCGGAAGATATTATTTTCTTCTTTGATGTTTGTAAAAGACCCGGCAAGCCTGTAAACTTCATCCCCGTTATCGACGAGGACTTAGTAAAATGGGTTCGCTCGGACTCCCTCTGGTATTCTCATTGTGTGGATATGGAACCGGATTCTTGTGCTTGGATCCCTGGACCAAGAGCGATCAAAGGAATTCACAAACCAAACGAGCCGGTCTCTTCTATCTTCCGAAATTTTTTACAAGCAAGTTTAGAAAATTCCAAAGCTAAGAAGATCCCATGGGAGGATCTATTTGATTCAGATTCCCAAAGAAAAAATGTCCTGAATTTAATCTCAGAAGAACAAATCAGTAACAATTCCATCTCTATATTCGATAATCTTGATGTAACTCCGAATGAATGGATCGTTCATTTAGCAGCATTAGGAAAAGGTTTCCTGACTGCAGTTTTACGATCTTCCAAAATCGGACAAAATTCATCCGATCTAAAACTATTCTTCGAACCGAGAGTCGGAAGAAAGTTCGTCTGGGAGACAAGCGATTCAAAAGAATTATTACTGATCCAAGTTTTGGAAGAAAACAAACTAAAAGTAGAATTAAAACTTTCTGAAAAAGATTCTGCGGAGTTGAAGCTATTCTTTTATGATCCAAAAGACGGGGCTGCGATCCCTTTTCAAAGAAAATTCAGTGCAGGAAAAACTTTAGGGGCATTCATAGAGGAAGACCTTACGGTTAGAGAAAAATCGGGTCTGGATCTTTATCTGAAAACATGGGGATTAGATCAAAGGATCGATCTTAATTCTTCCAAAAATATTTCACAAGAATTAGAATCCGAGATCGTAATCGATAAGGAATCTATTTTAAATTTCCGAAAAGCGATCGGAGAATTAAGGAGAACGGATCTTAAATCCGATCCGAATCCTCCTCTTGGAATGAGTACCGCTTTTGCTTGGAAAGTATTACTCGCTCCATTGTTTACATTAGAAAATAAGAATTTATTTAGACTTTTACACTTCTCCCAAAATTTCCAATGGGAAAAAGAAGCCGCCGAATTGATTCCCGGAGATAAGCTAAAGTCCAAAGCAAGACTTGCGAAAGTCCGTAAACTTGGTTCCGGACAGGAGATCCAGATCCTGGGAGAAATTTCAAAAGAAGGAAAGAAGATATGCTCTTTCCAAACCGGGTTTTTGATAAGAGACGTCCATTCTAAATTCGAAGAATTCGATTGTTTACCTTTTGAAAAAAGTATTCTGATCCGATCCGAAGCGGAATCTAATCTTCTAAATTCGATTCCTTGGATCCATAAAAAGGAAGGTCAAAATA
This sequence comes from Leptospira sp. WS58.C1, assembly GCF_040833995.1. Classification (NCBI taxonomy): domain Bacteria; kingdom Pseudomonadati; phylum Spirochaetota; class Leptospiria; order Leptospirales; family Leptospiraceae; genus Leptospira; species Leptospira cinconiae. The sequence goes on along the minus strand of NZ_CP162137.1, from coordinate 385,832 downwards.
TAAGTTCAGTCGGGTCTAAACTAAAATTCACATCCGGAAATCGTTTAGTTCGATATTTGGGAGCAAATCAAGAACTTCATAAAGTAGAAGGTAAGATTGAAAAGGTTTCAGGCTCTCATTTCGAAGAATGGGGAGAATTCAAATTAGAAGAAAAAGTCCAAATCGGAATCCCAACATCCTTGGATCGATTCTTCACCAACCTTTCGGAAGGTGATCCTGAAGTTCCACTTGCAAAACCTTATAAGATCATATCCGAAACTTTTTACGCTCCTTCGGATATGAGCGAATATTCGGCTGCTTCCGGAGATACAAATCCGATCCATACGGATATCGATTTCGCAAAATATGCCGGTTGGAAAGACAGGATCGTTCACGGTTTATGGACTTCCGCCAGAGTAATTAAGAAAATCGTAATTGATCTTTGTGAAGGAGATCCTTCCAGATTGTCCGCCTTCGATGAAACTTTCGAGGCCCCCGTATATTTAAGCGAAGAATTACTTTTGGAAGCAATCCATGTTTCTCAAAAGAAAGGATCTCAAATTCTTTCCGTCAGTTTAGTCAACAGAGACGGAGAGAAAAAGTTAAGCGCGAAAGCAATCGTTTCTCCTAAAAAAACAGGCTACGTATTTACAGGACAAGGTTCCCAATCCCAAGGAATGGGAATGAAACTCAGAGATGAATTCCCGGAGGCAAGAAACGTTTGGCAAAGAGCTGAAAATACTACAAGGGACGAATTAGGCTTCTCTCTTTTAAAGATAGTACAAGATAATCCGACTTCATTGAAAGTTGGAAAAAAAGTTTGGAATCATCCTAAGGGTGTTCTTCATCTCACACAATTTACACAAGTCGCTTTGGTCACTAAGTCTATGGCGGATTGGGAGATCTTGAAGGAGAGAGGATTTTTAGATCAAGAGGCTCCGTTTGCAGGACATTCTCTAGGAGAATTTTCCGCTCTATCGGCGAGAGGATTTTTAGGATTAGAGAATGTGATCCGGATCGTGTATGGAAGAGGACTTACCATGCAAAGCCTTGTTCCAAGAGATAAGGAAGGAAGAAGTCCATTCGGAATGAGCGTAGTATTAGGAAATCGGCATGTTGGCTTGGATGAAGAAACCATTCTTAAGGTTGTCGCTCAAATTAAAGAAGAGACCGGACTTCCATTAGAAGTAGTTAATTTAAACATAAGAGACAAACAATATTCCGTAACCGGAGATCTCAAAGCGCTAGCCGAAATGGAAAATCGTTTTAAAGAGATCGTGAGAGGTAAAAAGACTACGATCCGCTTGGAAGGAATAGATGTACCGTTTCATTCAAGGGTTTTAGTAAACGGGGTTGCAGAATTCAGAAAAACTCTGGAAGCGAACGTTCCCCAAATTTCCGGTTTCGAAGAATTAGACGGCAAGTATATCCCGAATCTGGTTGCAAAACCATTCTCCATTGATCAAGAATTCATAAAGTATGTTTGGGAAGTCTCCGGAAGTCCTATCTTAGAAAAGATCCTAAAAGAAGGCAAAAATCTTTCCGAAAAAGAACTCCGAAGAATATTATTGATCGAATTACTAGCTTATCAATTTGCGATGCCGGTACAATGGATCAAGACCCAGGATCAATTCTTCCAAGATCTGAAAGTCCGAAGGTTGATCGATCTTGGAGCTAGGGGTGATCTTGCAGGAATGGCAAGGCAAACTCTGAGGGAATTTCCGGATCCTTCTTCATTCGAAATCCTGCATATAGAAGAGAATCGAAATCTGGTCTTTTCGGAACTAGAAGATTGTGAGACCGCAGAGTTTTCCAAACTAGGAGAAATTGCGGAACCGATAACATCGGAAGTCCCAATCGTACAAGCTGAAAGTAGGATAGAGCCTGTACAAGTTCAGGATACGATCCAAGAACCCCAACCTTTCGGCGGAGAAGAAGTGTCCGTAAATCTAACTAAGAAGGACGCATTATTCGTATTACTTGCTTTAAAAGCAGGAATTCGACCCGAAGAAATTTCGGAAGAGGAAAATATAGACACCCTATTCGGAGGAAATTCTTCCAAACGAAATCAGGTAATGGCGGATCTTGGAGCGGAATTCAAAACGACAAATTTGGACGGCGCTCATGAGAAATCCTTAAAAGATCTTATAAAATCTTTAGAGGAACAATCTGCGTATTCACAACCGGGGCCTTATCTTCGAACTTCATTCGAAGAAACTTTGAAGAAATTTTTTCCGCCTGATTTCGGGAGAACAGAGATCTTTAAACATCTAAAAGAAGAAAGGGGTTTAAGTTCTTCGGGAATTTTTACGGTCAGTATTTTTCTTCCTCTATATGTAAGAGAAGGAGAGTCGTTGCGAAAAGGAGCATTGAGCCCTATTGCATTAAACTCTCGGATCGGAAATGCCAAAGAGGCGTCCAAATGGTTGGACAAAGCAGTGGATCTGTTTGCTCAATCCAAAGGAATCCGGATCGGAAAACTTTCTGCGAATAATTCAGGATCGGCCGGGGGAGCAAAAGTAGATGCTGCCGCATTGGAAGAGCTGGAAAGAAAATATTTCGGAGCGGAAGGAGTTTTCGGAAAGGCGATCAAAAATTTCCAATCTAGACTTTTAGGAGAAGATCCATACGCTGAATTTCTAATAAAAGATATTTTTGCCCTGCAAGAAGCAAGGCAAAAGATCCAGACAGAACCTTCTCCTTTATTCGAAGAAAAGAAAATTGTTCGTTTTTCCAATTCGGAACAATGGGCGAAGAAAAAACTTTTACAAGGCCTAACCAAGATCAGAACGGGAGAATCGGATCATTTCGGTCCTGAAGCAGAAAAGTATTTTGCAAATCATGCAAGCCCTCTGTTGTCCCAGGTTTTACAATACTGGGATCAAATTTTGGAAAAGGACGAGATCCGATTTCCGCAAGAAAAGAAAAGTATTGGATCTAAAAGAGAATATTTAAGATCACTCTCTTCTAAATGGGACCCGAATCGGAAGCCGATCTCTCAAGCAGAGAACTCCGTCTTACGTCCTAAGTTAGAAATCTCCGAAGACGGTAATTTAAACTTTAAAGAAGTAGAATATTCTACCAATTTAAAGGAATACTTCCATGGCAAAATTTCCATATTAACAAGTAAGGACCAAGGAGGAAGTTGGACCGAGAACGATAAAGCGACGGAATCTATTCTAAACTCTATTTTGAGTTCATCCAAAGAAGGGATCACTTTTTCGGGTCTGAAAGTTTTAGTCACAGGAGGAGGTCCAAACTCCATCGCGTTAGAGACCGTCTTCGTACTGCTTGCCGGTGGAGCGGATATTATCCTAACAACGACTTCCTATTCTTCCGAAAAAGTTAAGTTTTATAAAAGGATATTCCAAAAGTACGGAGCAAAGGGCGCATCTCTCTCCTTAGTACCTTTCTCTCAAGGATCGTTCGAAGATATTCGTCTATTATCCGAATGGTTGGTCCAAAAAGACTGGGAGCCTGATGTCCTAATTCCATTCGGTGCAGTCGGAGAAGAAAATACAGGATCACAATTGGATGATTCTTCTTTAACATCATTAAGAGTGATGCTGCTCGGCGTGGAAAAACTGATTGGCACGCTAGGAAGATTGAAGAATACTCCTACGGAAACTTCTCCACTTCACGTTATCTTACCTCTCTCACCGAATCATGGTATCTTTGGAAGAGATGGAATGTATGCCGAAACCAAATTGGGTCTTGAAACTTTGTTCCGAAAAAAATTCTCGGAAGAAGACGATTGGGGAAAACATACAAGGATCCACGGTTGTGTGATCGGTTGGGTAAGAGGGACCGGTCTCATGGAAGCGAACGATCTTGTGGCCCAAACTTTGGAAGAAAGATCGGGTGTGCTTACATTCTCTCGAAGAGAAATGGGACTTCTCTTAGCAAATTTGATCAACACTTGCGTATACCATTCTCCCGAACAAATCACTAAGGCAAATTTTACGGGCGGCTTGGATTCCCAAAGCGAGCTTGGAAAGACCTTAGGCAAGATCCGTGCTGACATTCTTTCGGAAGCCAAGATCAAAAAGGAAACATTCTCTCTTAAAAGCAAAATCCTATTAGAAAAACAGGAAACTCATACAAGAGAGTTCTTGCCTAAAGAAGTGTATAAATATCCTTCCATTCCGAACCAAGCAAGGTTAAATGAGATCGGGTATTTACAAGAATTAGATCTTTCTAAAACGATTTGTGTTGTCGGTTTTGCGGAATTAGGACCTGCCGGTAGTTCCATGACCAGATGGGAATTGGAAAAATCCGGAACACTTTCCTTGGAGGCCGCTCTCGAACTGGCTTGGATGATGGGTTTTATCAAATACCAAGCCGCCGATAAAGGAAGAAGTTGGACTGACTCCGAAACAGGAGAAGCGGTCGCAGAATGGGAAATCAAATCCAAATACGAAGAAAAGATCTTAGCCCATACGGGCATTCGGATCATCGATCAGGAATGTGTCGGATTCGATCCATCTACGTTATTCTCCTTTGTAGACGTGGTTTTAGAAGAGGACTTCTTTATACCTGTTTCGAATTCCAAAGAAGCGGAAGAATTCAAAAATGCAGAACCGGAAGCTACGGAAGTCTATCATGATCCTGAAAAAGACAAATGGTTCGTGAGAAGGAAAAAAGGAAGTACAATCAAGGCCAGAAAAGCTTCCGACTTCAATAGAAAAGTTGCAGGGCAGATCCCGAAAGGTTGGGATCCGGCAAGATACGGACTAACCAAAGATCTAACCGCTCAAGTGGATCCGATCACAGTATATAATCTTTATTGCACATGCGAAGCGTTCTTACGTTCCGGAATGGAACCGATGGAATTGTATCGATTCATTCATCCTGGACTCGTCGGCTCAACGGTCGGTTCCGGTATGGGAGGAATGGGTAAACTCAAAAGAATGTTCCATGACTTCTTACTCGGAAACCAAAGGCAACATGACGCGCTACAAGAATCATTGATAAACGTTACGACCGCTTGGGCACTCACCTCTTATGTAGGAGGTTATGGTCCCGTCCAAACTCCTGTTGCAGCCTGCGCTACGGCGGGGATTTCTTTAGAAATGGCTGCAAGTTTGATCAAAGAAGGAAAAGCAGGCTTTATGTTAGCCGGTGCCTTCGATGATTTCGCGATGGAAAGTCTGGTCGGATTCGGGGATATGCAAGCGACTGCAAGCAGTGTAGAAATGTTGGAACAAGGAATCGACCCGAAAGGAATGTGTCGTCCGAACGATATCCGAAGAGGCGGATTCGTAGAGGCCCAAGGAGGAGGAGTCGTTTTACTCGCAAGAGCGGACTTAGCCCTCGAAGCAGGACTTCCTGTCTACGGGATTTTAGCTTATGCAGGTTCTAAGACGGATGGGATCCAAGCCTCTATTCCTGCTCCGGGATTAGGACTTTTATCTTTAGGAGCTGAATCCGAAAAAGAAAAATCTCCTTTAAGAAACGCGTTATCCACCTTCGGACTCACCGGGGACGACATAGGCGTCGCCTATAAGCACGATACTTCTACAAAAGCGAACGATAAGAATGAAAACAAACTTTTGTATAATTTACTATCCAAGTTAGGAAGAACACCAGGAAACCTATTACCGGTAGTCTCTCAAAAATCGCTTACAGGACATTCCAAAGGAGGGGCCGCCGCTTGGCAGACAATCGGAATATTACAAACTCTAGAAAACGGTATCGTAACCGGAAACCGAAATCTAGAAGAAGTGGATCCGGACATGAACGATTATCCGTTCGTAACTTTTACGGACGAAAGTATTCCATTCGGTAAACATAATATTAGGGCCGGAATATTGACTACCTTAGGTTTCGGACATGTCGGAGCGCTTTGTCTCTTCGTTCATTCCGATTATTTTTTAGCAGCACTCACTCCTGAACAAAGAGAAACCTATCTAGAGTTGAGAAAAAAAAGAGAGATCCGATATCGGAACAGATATCACGAGATCAGAATGGGAATAGGAAAACCTTTGTATGAAAGACATACCAAGTCTTACTTCCAGGAAGATGAAATCGGTCTACTTCTGAACGCGGAATACAGATCCAAATCGGGAGAGAAAAAATGAAACTAAGATCGCAACCTCTTGCCAGTTTTGAATCGATTACGAGTCCTTATGCTTCCGTAGGAGTGGATCTTACTTTTATTCCTGAATTCAAGGAAAGTTTGCAAGATAAGGCTACCTTCTTCTTTAAGATCACTTTTACGGATTGGGAAAGAAAGAAGGGAGAAACAAAACCTGAAAACCAAAGGGCCGGCTTTTTTGCGGGAAGATATGCCGCTAAAGAAGCGTTGATCAAAGCTTTGGACGGATATCGTTTATTCCAAAAACCCGATCTGAATGTGAACTATTCGGAAATAGAAATACGGAATGATGATTATGGCCGTCCCTATTTTCGTTTTTACGGAAACTTTGAAACATATTTGAATAATATAAAGCCGAATTCGATCCGGCTAAGCATCAGCCATACGGGGGATTATGCATTTTCCGAAGTCCTCCTGATCTTTTAGGAGAAAGCGAATGATACCCACAAGAAAGCCAGAACCAGAATCATTTACCCAAGGAATATTAAGTATTCCTGAAATAGATTCCGTCATAAAAGAATTGAAAATCCTAAACCCAGGACGTTCAGAAAAAAAAGAAATTTACCCGGAAAGAAAAGGTGTACTAAAAAAAGTGCTGATCGCAAACAGAGGAGAGATCGCCAAAAGATTTTTTTTAGCGCTGAGAGAAGAAAGTATCCGATCGGTTGCAGTTGTAACCGATCCGGATAGGGAACAATCCTGGTATGAATCCGCAGACGAGATCGTCTACATTGGAAGTTCCGATAAATATACGAACTCTCAGACAATTATAGCCGCAGCTTTACTTTCGGATGCAAACGCAGTTTATCCGGGATACGGATTTTTGTCCGAAGACTTTAGGTTCGTTGAATCTCTAGAGGAAGTCTCCCTCATATATAAAAGAAACATAATATTTATGGGGCCCAAGGCTTCCGTGATGCGAAAAGTTGGAAATAAGCTAGATGCCAGAAAACTGGCTTTAGAGAACGGAATCCCCCTTTTATTGGGGAGCGGGCCTATCACAGGCGGAGAAGAGATCGCAATTCAAGAAGCGGAACGGATCGGCTATCCGATCATGATCAAACTAGACAGCGGCGGTGGCGGGAAAGGAATGGTCATCGTACGAAACTCAAAGGAGTTAATTCCAGCAATCGAGAGTGCGGTTCGGATCGGAGTCCAGTCCTATGGGAACGGTACCTTCTTTTTTGAAAAATATGTGGAGAGGCCCGCTCACTTTGAAGTACAAATTTTCAATTCCACGGCTGTGGGTATCCGGAAATGCGCAGTACAAAGAAGGAACCAAAAAGTCGTGGAGGAAAGTGGAGAAACCTTTTTAGACGATAGGACCTTATTACAATTATTATCATCCGCGGAAAAGATCGCTCATATTTCGGGCTACTCGGAAGGATGCGCCGCGGGAACTGTTGAATTCTTACTGGATTGCGAAACAGGCAATTTCGGATTTTTAGAAATGAACACTAGATTGCAGGTGGAATATCCCGTGACCGACCAATCTCTAGGGATCGATCTGGCCAAATGGCAAATTTTATTTTTTGATGGTAGAGAACAAGAGATCCCTTACGACTCAGTTATCCGTAGGAGATTCTCGGACAGAAATCATTCCATCCAATGCAGGATCTATGCGGAAGATCCTTTTCAAAATTACTCTCCTTCTCCCGGAAAAATAAAAGATCTAGAACTTCCTACATTCAACGGAGTACGTTGTGATTTCGGATTCAAAAAAGGCGATAGAGTCTTAGGTGACTATGATCCAATGATAGGAAAATTGATCACTACGGGAACTACAAGGGAAGAAGCTCTACTCAGAATGGAAAGAGCACTTTCAGATCTGTACATCCGCGGAATTACCACAAACATTGAACAGCTAATCAAACTAGTAAGGCATGATCTTTTTCGTTCGGGAGAATATGATAATTTAATTTTATCTAATAATGAGGAACTTACGAAAGCGGAGAATGAATCGGAAGAAGAAGGGGCAGTCATCTGCTCGCTTGCAGAATCGGTTTTTATGACCGAAAACGATCTGAAAAGGTCTTTCAGAGATCGGGATCTTCCTAAATTACTTCATTCCCAAGAATCGGAGTATTCTCTTTTTGAATTCGAATTGAGATCGGAAACGAAAGCATATAAAACCCGCTTATTCCGAACTTCCATTTCTAGCTATAGAATTCTGCTAAACGGGAAAGATTTCGGATCCATCGGGGTTTCCGTTCAAGGAGAATTTGGAGAAGAATTTTTAGTGGAATTTGCCGGCAGAACGATTCCTGTCCGCGTAGATCGTAGGCCTTCTTTTCACTTGGTGAGATTCCCGGATAGCCAAGGAAAACTTAGATATCTCCGATTCTCTATTTTATCCAAAGACAAAAAGAATAATACCTCCAACGAAGGAGTTTTACGTTCTCCCTTCCAAGGAACATTCGTAAAGATATGCGATAATCCGCAAACGAACAATACATGGAATGAAGGGGAAACTATCCAAGAAGGAGATCCGATCTTAGTAATTTCCGCAATGAAGATGGAAACAGTCCTAACCGCACCAGTCGGCGGAAAACTAGGATATTTATTAGAGCACGGAGATAGGAATAAATTGGTTCGCGGAATGACCGCTTCCGGGATGATCTTAGGCAAAGGTTTAAGTGAAGGGGAAATACTTGCAAAAATTGAAACAGAACAAAGATCCGAACCCAAAAAAGAATTAGATAATTATAATAGTACTGAAGGATCTATCTGGGAGATCTGGCCTTCCTTAGATCCGGATACGGAAGGAAAAATTCCATCGATCCAAAAAAAATCAGGCCCCGATCTAAGAACCTTATTGAGGTCTTGGATCTTAGGAACTTTTAGGGAACAAGACGCCGTAGAAAAGATAGATTTTATACTCTCTAATCTCGAATTTTCCAAACTATCCGATCCAGAGAGCCGCCAATGGGGAAATTTCTATTTAGAACTTTTAAAATTCCATGTATTAGTACGAAGAATATTCTCATCGGATCCGGGAACAAAATTTTCCCATTATGGAGAGGTTCAAAGAGCTCTATCGGAATGGGATACGGAAGGATACAATCCACCTAAGACCACAAAAAAACTCTTATCCAATGCATTTCACTATTACGGTATCAAACCTTGGAATCCTCTTCGAAGGACCAAAAGCCAAAAGGATGCATTCATTTTTTTAGTAAAAGCATACGCGAACCTTAGAGAAGGAAAGGAACTTGTAGCAAAACTTTTGGAAATACTTTCCATTTATGCTCCGCCTACTCCCTCCATAGACCTAGCTTTGAACGGCATCTTATATTTGGAAGAAAGAGAAAAAGAAAGTTCCCTCGAAAAAACAGTCAGAAGAATATTAAACTCGAGAGGAAATCGTCCGCAAAAATTCAAAGGAGGAGATGCGACTATATCTAGAAAACACGTCTTCGATTACGTACGGTTTCTTAAAGCGCCTTGGTCTTCCGTTTCGGAAGAAGGATCCGAGATCTTAGAGGAAAAATTCAATAGGTCTTTTTCCGAAAACTTACCGTTGGTCCCGGAAAACTTCGATGAATCCCTTACTTATCAGATCCGGAAAAAACTGGAATATTGGCAAACCCAAGGGAATCTTAAAAGAATATTCTCCCCAAGCACCGGACATTTCTTATATTTCTTAGAAACGGAAAGAGAAAAACAATATATACTCTTCTCGACATTAAACGCTAAAGCGGAAAAGAAAATCTCCAGGTTCGATCTGGAAACTACCGCGAAAGTGGGAGCATGCATCTTACAAGGCTCTCAAATATTCAAAAATGTTGATATTTTCAGGTTAGAAGTCCTTGTTTCCGGATTTATGATCAAATTCGACCCGGGATCCAACGAAGAAGACGTATTCAATTATAATAATATAATGGAATCTGCCGGCTCCGTTCTACGGTTCTTCTTACATGGGTTGTATAGCCAGTTCACGATGGTTTTCCTTCCGGAAAATGCCGAAAAAACGGTAACACTTTCCTTCTTCTTTAAAGATGGAAAACTTAGGATGGATATAGCCCATTCAAACGATCCTAGATTTCCGTATTGCACGGGAACCGATCCGAAAGACCTAAACGTTTTCCAAAAAGGAAAATGGCCTCTGGAATGTTGGGTTTCCGAGATATTCGACATGGATTCCGTACAAGAGATTACGATCCCGGGAACCGACGGGCTTCTCAGAAAAAATCCTAAAACAGGCAAAGAAGAGATCTATGTTCCGGGAGCGAAAATTTTCGAAGGAAAGATCGGCGGAAAACCTGCATTATGTTTTTTTAAAGATTCCAGAGTAGCGGGCGGAGCCACAGGAGATTTAGAAGGAAGAAAATATATTGCAGCCGCCTACTACGCTTATCGAAAAGATCTTCCTTTATATATCTGGAACGACGGGGCCGGTGCTAACATCAAAGAAGGAATGGTATCATTGAACCGAGCTGCAGAAGGGTTTTTTATGAATTCACTTTTAAGTGCCGGTTTGAAAGCCTCCGATTTCAGGGCTGCAATCGAATCGCATTCGGATCCTATTTTAAAAGAAATATGCTCCGAAACCGAAAAAAAATACGGACCAGAATTCAGAAAATACAACTCTGAAGAAAGACCTAAGTTTTGTTTTACGGTCGCAGTCGGAACGGGATCTTCTACTGGATTGGACGTTTACGGCTCTTCTCAAGCCTCTTTACAAGTCCTTTTAAATGAAGAAGAATCTTATCGAGTTCTAACAGGATCTTCAGTGATCGAATCCGTAACCGGAGAGAAATTCACCAATTACGAGATAGGCGGTGCTAAAATTATGGGCCAAGCTACAGGCACTGTGGATTTTGTAGCAAACGATAAGATCCAGTTTATATGGATTATCAGAAGGATACAAGATTCTTTGTTGGGATGTAAACTTCTTCCAAAAGAAAAAAGCCAAAGAGCTATATCGGAAAATTGGAATGTTCTAGACGAGAACGAACTGACTCATTATTCTGAAAGCGGATTTTTCCTTCCAATCAAAGAAAACTATTCCGGCTCAGGATCTTTAGTTTCCGGGCTCATTCGATTGGGAGAAGCTCCCGTACTCTCCATGGGCCCAAGGACCGATGATGGATTTCACTCCCTTCCATGTATTATCAAAGCGAAAGAGTCCGTTCGGATCGCGGAAAAAACGGGAGCAAGTTTACTTTTAGTCTATGGAAGCAAATGGTTCAGAAGTTCCCATTTGGATGACTATGATTCCTTAAGACCAAGAAGAGATTTTCAAAAATCATTACAAAATTTTAAAGGAGCCTGTTTACATTTTGTAAAAAATCCGGAGGGACTTAGAGTTTCCGAACTTACCTCGAATGCGGACGTATGGCTACTTTTAGAACCGAGCGCAAAAAGTAAATCTTCTGCTCATAAGGAATTCTCGAATAAAAAAAGATGGGCTACCTTCACCGCAAAAGACGAACCGGAGGCTTATGAGATTATCAGAAAATTTTTCCATTTATTAAATCACAGAAAGATCGAAAACTTTCTGCCAAGCGAAAGTGAGATCAAACTTCCAAGCGAGATCACTGTTTCCTACGATATGAAAGAAGAGATCGTCCAAAAAATTTTGGATAAGAACACTTTCCTAGAATTCGGAGAATGGGACCCCGGCTCCAGTTTGATCACAGGGTTAGGACGGATACAAGGTAGAACGGTAGCGATCATTGCCGACCAACCGAAAGGAGGAGGGTCTCCGGACGCTCCAGGGACGGAAAAATTCAGAGTTTTCACCGAGTTTGCAAACAAACATTCCATTCCTTTATTAATGATTTCTGATGCTCCGGGTTTTGTCCCAGGCACCAAACAAGAAAGAGCAAGAATACAGCAAATCGGTGGAGAATCTTTGGATGTAAACATTCTTTCAGAGATCCCCGTGGTTTCGATCGTATTAAGACAAAATTACGGAGGAAGGCAAATACATGCTTTTAGCGGATTCTTAAGACCGGGAATTGCGTACTATTCTTTAGCTGAGGCAACACTTGCAGTTATGGGGGGAAATTCCGCATTCGATCTATTCCAAGGTGCAAAAGTTGCCGCACTCAGAAAAGAAGGAAATATTCAGGAAATCGAATCTATCCAAAAAGAATTTTTCGGATCTTTTACAAAAAAATCCAGAGCTGATTTTGACGCAAAAAATACCGGAGTTTTAGACGGAACCTTCGGATCTGTCTCGGAATTAAGAGAAGTTTTAAAAACAGGTTTGGAAGAAGCGGATCATAAACTTTCTCTTTGGAGAAAAAATAAGAATAAATACTCCGAGGGCGAAGTATATCTTTGTCCTTCCAGTTCAGAAGAAGAATGGAAGGATTTGATCCTTCCATAATTTGAACGATCCGTTTTAAAGGATGGCGTTTTAGGAGTTCCAACATGCGTTAAGTGTATATCGCTTGTTTAGGCTTTTCTCCTACAAGGCCATAAATGAGAACAAGCGGTTCTTATCTTTTCCGGATCGCGATCATCGCGATATCGTCGGAAAGTTTCGAAAACCCGGTCGCGCTCAGGTCTTGTTGCGTATGGGATTCCACATCCGTAACGATTGTCTTGATCAATTCTTCCGGACGTTTTTCTCCGTTTGCATGCAAAAGTTTCGCAAGCCTCTCTCTGGTATACATATCCGAGTTCGGACTTCTTGCTTCATCCAAACCATCCGTATATTCAAAGAAAATATCTCCGGAATCCAAAGTTAATGCCCTCCTCTCAATAGTAGTTTCAAAGAAAGAATTTTCATCCATACCGATCGGCAAACCGCCTGCAGGAAGTTCTTTGATCTTTCCATCGGAAGCGTCGAAGAATAAAGGCTTAACATGGCCCGCAGATATATACTCCAATCTGGAAGTATTGGAATCGAAGATCGCCAAAAAGAATGTGATAAAAATATGATCAGGAGTATCTTCATACAGATATCCGTTTGCCTCGAGCAGGATCTTTTTCAGATCCCTTTCTCCCTTCCGTAGAATGGCCCGGATCTGAGCCCTGAAAAGAGCCATCACGATCGCAGGACCCACACCATGGTTGGAAACATCACCGATACAGATCGCGATCTTTCCTCCGCCTAATTCGATAAAATCGTAATAATCCCCACCTACTCCGGTCATCGCTTTATAGAACGCCCCGAATTCAACATAGTCGTTCAAGCTAGAAGGAAGTTTTTCAGGAAGCAGACGTTTCTGGATCTCTTCCGCCGCCAGAAGTTCCCCTTTCATCTCTTCTCTTTCCTTTAAACCGTGAACCATATCATTCAGAGATTCACTCAATACGCCGATCTCGTCGTAACCCGCAGGAGGAAATTCGACATTCAGATTCCCTTCTCCGATTAACTCTGCATTTTTACTGATACCCCTGATCCTGCGGACCACAAACCAAGCCAAGCCGTACGCCAGAAGAATTGCGATAGTTCCGATGATCCCCGTGTAACGGATCATCTCTTCTCTGTTGGATCTCATCTGACGAACACCTTCGGTCCTATCAATTAGAATAATATTATACCCTAATAAGTCTTTGCGGAGGAGGTCGTAGACTAGCCCCTTACCTTCCTCTTCTCCAGAAAGAACAAGTGGAGTGGAGTCCAGGGCCCACATCATTTCTTCCGCTTCACTTCTACTTCTGACAAGGATACCGGAGTCCCAAGCGATCCCCTTAGGAGTTTTAGGTAGTTCCGTCTCTGAATTTCCGGAAAGGATCCATTCTCTCAAAAGCCTCCATTTGATCCGAACGGACTTTCTTTCATTATCATCTTTATAATATCTTCTAATGCTGGCGGGCCCTGTTTTGAAAGGAATAAATGTGAAATCCTCCAATGCCGCCTCTCTCAGGCCGTAAAAAGCGTCTTCCGCTTTATGTTCGTAGGAGTTACTCCAATCACCCTTAGTCGATTCCAAACGGATTAAAGAATCCTTATATTCTTCTTCCTGAGATTCTAATATCCTGATCTTTTCCTGGATCTCTTCCGGTGAAGTTTTGTTCTCCCCTTCTTTAGGAGGGAACTTCAGCATCTTCTCCCATTCCAAAATTTCCTTGGAAGTACTTGTTATCTTGTCTTTTAGGGATTTATGATCATCAGTCCATTTTTTCTCATTCTTCTCAAAAACCGAAGAATACGGCTGTAACTGTTCAAGCTTAGTATCTCGTTTCTTGAGCATCTGCCTATAGGCCAGAGCCAGATTTTTGAATTCCTTATCGGAAGAAGGTTTAGCTTTTCCGTCCTTGCGAAGTTCCGACATTCTTGATTTCAATCTTTGAGAGATCTCCGCAATCTCTGCGGAAATTTTTCTATCTTCTTCCAGATACTTTGCCCAATCTTTGGGATTCTCAACGATCTCTTCCGCCATGGACCTGGATCTTTCCGCAGTACTTGGGTTCCTAAAAACAGGACGATATATTACTTCGTATTGTCTACCGCCCACTTCATAACTTTCCGCCTCCGATTTGTTTTGGATAACCTCTAAAACGTCGGTATCTCCGAAAAGGGTTTTACGACTTTCCGTAAAATCCGTCTGTGTGAGTAATTTTTTTCCGGTCTCGGAACTTTGAGAGAAAAGTAAACCTGTGTCCAGGGTTTCCTTCCCCGCTCTATCATAAGCTAAAATCCTAATTTTATCCGGAAGAAGTCCTAAAGAAGAAATTCGATCCTTAAAAGATCCTCTGAAAAAATTCTGAAGAGCCTTTGTTAAAGCGGTCTCACCCGATGCCGCCTTCTTCTCTCCGTCCGGGATCGCTTTTTCTGCGGCCTTTCGTTCCTTCTCTAATTTGTCCTTATCCGTAAGATAGGTTTTTTTCTTCTTAGGATCGATATCGGGTTTTGCTAATTCAGAATCTATATCCTTTAACTCTTCCGTAATTTCTTCTATTCTGATCTTAGAAGTTTCCGCACTGATCCTTGCGAGGGCGGTCTTTTCCGCAATGGATCTGATCTTTTCATAAACAGGTGCGTCAATCGGAGCTCCATTCTCTTTTCTTAATTCGTTTCGGACCTTGGATTCGAATTCTTGGATCTCTTTTTCGGAAAGATATCTCGTAAAATAAGTATCAACGGATTTATAAACATTTCCCCTTTTCACGTTCAAACCGATGGATTGACCAAATGCTTTTAACGCACCGAAAAGCCCGCCTTCTTTCTGGACGACCGTCCTTTTAAATTTACTGAGTTGTTTTTTCTTCTCTTTCACTCTGACCTTGAATTCCTCTATCAAGATCATACTTCGGCTCAGGTTTTCCAGATCCAGAACGACAGAGTTCACATATTCCAAAGGAGCTTTTAATTCCGACTCCAACTTCTGTTCCAAAGCCTTTGTCTGTTGGGCATAATGAATTATGGATGTGAAGCCTAATATGGAGATAACCAATGCGGCCGTAAAAAAGGAAAGTTTCGCCCGAATCCCGGGAAGAACCGCTCTCAGGAATTTGTTTTTAATCATCTTATTATCTCGTATGGATCAGAGTAAGTTTGTTACGCGGGGGATTTTTAAGACGTTGGTAACGTACGATCATTATTTTTTTAATGGAACGTAATCCGAAACCTCCATCGGCCCCGCTTTCGTATAATTCCTTCCAGGTTTCGCTTTTTTCTTTCGTGGGATCGAAAGGAACGCCTTGGTCCAGGATGGAGAATTTCCAGCTTCCCTTATTCTTTTTCATTCTGAGCTCGATTTTAGAGGAGTTCGGCTCCGAAAATCCGTGTTCTATTACGTTAGTCATTGCTTCATCCAGGCAGAATACGATCCGGCCTTTGACTATATCCGAACAGTCCTCTCCCAAAAATTCACGGACCTCCCCCCGAATTTTAGAAAGTTCATCCAGGTCTACGGAGTAATATAGGATTTTTTCCGGAGAGGAATCCATGAGAGGATTCAAACCCCGCCTAATGCGTCATCTAAAGAGGGGAATACTCTTACCTTTTTGGTGAAATACATGAGTTCCATCGTATCCTTCACTTCCTTCTTAAGGCTGCAGAAAACGATCTCTCCCGATTTTTCCTTCAGGAATTTTTGGATGGAGTTTAAAACACCGATCCCTGCGGAAGCGATATAAGTAAGAGCGGAACAATCACAGATAATTGTTTTAATTCCGTTCCCTACCGCTGCTTCCAATTTGATCTTTAGATCCGGAGCGGTCTTAGCATCGATCTCGCCCGCGACTTTGAGGATCAACTTGCTTCCTTCCACTTTTTCGTTGAATGTGAGGTTCGCCATTTACACACCCTTCCTTAATTCTTTCATTAAATCCTTCGCTTGGATGATTCCGTATAACTTTCTTTCTAAGGAGTCAATTTCGTAATAATATTTCGTGTTCGGATCCCCTTCGAAAATATGAGCGTATTTCCTTATACCTTGGATCGCCTTCTTTGCATTCCCTTCTAAAATGCCCTTTGTTATGGAAAAGTAAAGTTCTATGGCGAGAGAATCTTTTAAATTCTCCTTGAATCCGACTTCACGTTTTCCTAATGCGTCCAAAAGATTTTCCACCTCTTGTTCGCTATAAGTTTCCGAATCGCTGTAGTTAATTATATATCTGGAAAGTAACTTTTTACAACGGACAAGGTTATTGACCTTTGCCGCAGAAAGTATCTGCTGATACAAGGTATGCACTTCCGAGTCAAGATACACCTTCTGTCTGGTCCCGTCCAATTTCACTGGCTCGAAAGCGGATTTTAATTCTTCTTTAGAGAAATTCTTAATGGAGTCTTCGAAAAGTTTTTCGTTATTATTGCTGGTTACTTTTTCGAATTCTTTTAAAGGTTTTTCTAATACGGCGACAAATTCCAAAGCCTCGGGAGAAGAGGCTATACTACCCGTTTCCTGGATCTTCTCTAAAAAGAAAATGCAAGAGTCTCCCAAAGCGGAAAGACTCTCTATAATTGCCTGAGAGATTAAACGTTTGCAATGATGCGGGATCGTATGCAAATAGGAAGGATTGTTGAAATCCTCTTGGATCTTATCGATCATCTTACTTGCAGCAAGTGCAGAATGGGATTTTTCCTTTTCCCAACCTGCGTAGATAAAGGGATCGTATAGATATTTCTTAAAATTCTTTTTGCCGGACATGGCAAGAAGTCGGATGATTTTTACAAGTTCCTGTGCGAGATCCGAAGGGATCGATGTTCTTTTTTCGGCCATATCCAGGTCAGTGTCATTTTATAAACTCTTAAAAAAAGCATAGCAAATTCCGAAATTCGAATAGAATCCCGCTAAAAGTAATAGGACATAAATAGATTTTAGAATTGTAATATTCGGAGTTGGGCGACTCCTCGCTACGCTCGGACCGGGCTCTACGCTGCAATCAGCGACGCACCATGAACGGTGCATCGCCGGATTTCCGCTGCGATCCCTGTCGCGGTCCTAATGACGGAACTTCATTTATTTTCGAACCTTTTCATCCAATCGAAAAAGTCCGCGTGCCATAAAGCCTGAGCGCCTAATTGGCAATGCTCCGCTCCTCCTGATCCTCTGTCATAGAGTATCGAAGTAACGCTTTTCGCATTCGTTAATTTACTCTTAAAGTCCTCGACTTGTTTGACCGGAATGAAGTGATCTTCCGTTCCTGCGAGGATCAAAACGTCTTGTGTGATCTTTTCTGCAGAATTCGCCAACGTATAAGCCCTAAATGCTTTCAAAGTCTCGCTTGAGGTTCCGGTTTTCATCGTCCATCTTCCATTTTTTACTCCCCAGGAAAAACTGGGAGAAAGGGACGATTTTATCTTCACTAGGAACTCAATTACATTATCATAATTCTTTTTTTCAAGCCAGAGTATGATCCCCGGAACGGAATTCTCGGCCACTTCTCCAAAATCGAACAAAACGTCGTAGGCAACCACTCCGTCAAATCTCTTGTCGTAAGCGGCAGCACGGGGAGCGAAATATCCGCCCAGACTCATACCTACCAGAACGGATTTGCTAGGTTTCTTATGAGAAGCTAAAAAAGTATCCAGTACGGCTTTCGTCGGCTTTTCCCATTCGGGAGTAAAACCCAAATTTTGCTTTCGTAATACGGAACCTTGGCCAGGCCCTTCGTAAGTAAGCACGCTGAACCCTCTCTCATAAGCAGCTCGAACAAGAACGAAATATAATTCTTCTAAAGTCGAATCGAAACCTCCCACGAGAACGATCAAAGGTTTATGATCCGCACCGGAAGGCCCCGGATAATAGATCGCATTTAATTGATATTCGCCGTAAGGAACTTTGATCTTCTCATATTTTACTCCAAGAGTATCCAATCCTTTATGAAAAACTTCCACGGATCTATCGAATGCGGAAGATCTTTTTTCATCCTCAGGATCTAGGAAAAATTCCGCCGTTCTAAGATAATTATGCGCTCTCAGGTATGCTTGCCCCCGGCTCATCCGGTCCTGGATACGATCTCCTCTCTCTAAAACCTTATTTCCCGCATTTTCCCAGGCGGAAAACCAAGATTGAGGGTCCCCTTCCTTGATATTCCGTACCGCCTCGAGAACCTCTCCTGTTTCCGCTCCGTCACTGCGGGCGTCGTTCAAGGCTCTTAAGGTTTGAAAATGATAGGCCTGATCGTTGAAAAAACGCCCCTTTTCGATTTTCCCGCAGTTCCAAACGGAAATTGAAAGCACCATAAAAACCAAAAGATGACTAAATTTCCCTATTATACATCCCATTCGAATTCTCCAAAACATGAACTTTGTTCATATATCAGACGAACTAAAAATAAAATGTAAATTAAAATTTGAACCTTGTTCATGTTTTTTAAAAAATGGAAAATACGCTTGTTAGGCAAAACGGCCGATCTCGAATATTTTCAGAAATGGATCCGAAGAAAAAAACTGTCCGTAATCCTGTACAAGATCGTTCGATAGCCCGAAAAGAAAGCATAATAGATGCTGCCTATAGACTCGTAAAACGTAACGGATATAATGAAACCGGAATACGGGACATAGTGGAAGAAGCGGGTGTTTCCATCGGGACGTTTTATGCTTACTACAAGGATAAGAACGATATTGCTTTAGAAATAGTTCGAAAATATAGCGAAGAATTTTACGGGAATCTTGCCGCGGAAACTATCGGCTTACTTCCTGAAAATGCAGATCTTACCAGGATTATTTTGGAAATTTTAACCAGAATGCGCAAGTCCGCCTTAAAAAACAAAAAACTACATAAAGAATTTGCGATATTGTCTCTTTCGGACCAGGCTCTTGCAAGTGCCGTAAAAAAAATTGAAAGGGAAAGGATCGGAACGGAAGTTTTCAAACTGCTGCAATACTTCGGCAAAGGCCGAAAACTAAGATCCGAACCCTCAGCTCTTTTAGTCGCCCAAAGAGCAATGGATGATATAATAACGTATATGGTTCTACAAGGATTCGATATCCCGGATGAAAAAATCCTAGAAGAGACCGCACTTATGATCGGAAGATATTTAGAGATCTCTTAATTTCTGGAGCCGAATTCAGATCGATATCGTCCAAGCTTAAGTAGATTCTATACTGATTTTTATGACATCCGCCAGATTCCTGAATTCGTCCACGATCTTTAGAATATCGAAATCTCGAGGCATAGCGATCGTAAGTTTGATCTGAGCGTTTTTAGTTTGGTAATCTTGCATAAAAGATTCCGAAACCAATCGTAACTTATTTCTTAATAATAATTCCTTAAACCCTTTTCGGTGGAATTTTTTCTGTTTCAGATCCAGGATCAGGACCTTATATTCGTATTTTCCGAAATATCTTTCTTCTACCAGATCGAATAAGACCAGAATGATCAGAGTAGCAACCGTGGTTAAAAATCCTGCATAATAAAGACCGGCACCGACAAGTAAACCGATGGCAGAGACAATCCAGATAGAAGCTGCAGTATTCAGTCCTTTCACGGTCAATCCGAACTTCATGATCGCACCCGCACATAAAAACCCGACTCCGGAAACCACCTGAGCCGCAATCCTAGAGGGATCTCCTCCCGCTACCGAATAAAATTCCGGAATAAAAATGGATAATAACATCAAAACCGTAGAAGCAAGACCGATCAAGATATGGGTCCTAAAACCGGCACCGTGATTTTTGCCTTCCCTATTCCAGCCTACCACACCCGCAAAAAGAATGATCAACCCCACCCGAAGACTGACCGTGAAGGTATCGATCGTTTTAGAATCCAAAATGGTTAGAAATTCCTGCATATTCCAAGGAATGCTTTAAGGTTTCAGTCGGTAAACTTCTTTTAATAAATCTTGATCTCTGCTTAACAAGGCGGACATTCGGATCTTATCCCATTTCAAAGGCTTGCCTGTTTTATCCAAAGCGATCCCACCTGCTTCTTCCAAAGCAAGAACACCTGCGGCAAAGTCCCAGATCTTGGCACCGCTTAAGTTCATGAAGAGATCCGTTTTGCCTTCCAATAATTCCAAAAACCCTGCGCCTGTCGCAGCCAAGGCACGGGTCGCTAAAGTACTTTTACTAGCGCTCGCAATCCAACGATAGTCCTCGTCTTGAAAAGTATTATTGATCTCAAGAGAAAGAACGGAACGATCCAGACTTCCTCCTTTTTTCAACAGAATCTTTCGATCGTCGATAAAAGTCCCGAATCCTCTTTGAGACGTGAGATACGTATCCAAGGCAGGGAAATAAATACATCCTACTTCAGGAGATCCATCCTCCACGTATGCTAAAATTACGCTGAACTCTTTGATCCCTCTGGAAAATAAAGTGGTGCCGTCTAACTCATCGCAGACAATAAAAGTCCTGGGAAGAGGCTCATAATTATTCTGCTCTTCCATTACCAAAGGAATACCGGTAAATTCTTTTTTGAGAATTTCTTTCAGAACACGATGAGAATCCAAATCCGCTTGGGTCAAAACCTGCATAGGATCCTTCAGATCGAAAGCGGATTTTTTTCCGAATAATTTTAAGATCTCTATCCCGGCAGATCTAGATGCAAATTTAAAAACGGATAGAATTTCGGAAAGATCGGTCATTCTTAAAATAAAATTAGAATATTAATATTTTATTATACAAGTTCGGAAGTCAAGACCCGAATCCATGCGCCGGAGGTAACTCTTAAAAAAATAATGTAAAAGAGGATGTCTTCCTGATAGATCCAATGTCTTAACGAAAAGACGAAACTTTATTGAGAATTCGGATTTTCACTCTGAGTATTTGGAGCCGGATCGGAAGTTTCCATATCGTCCAGGATAGAAGGTTTTTTCGGCTTCCTCTTCTTTTCTTCCTTAGGCATGGAAATAGTCCTGATCTGGATATATTTTCCAAACACCCAACCCTGGACAGTTTCCGTAAATGCATCCTTGTATTTGGTGTTAACCAAAACCTTATAATAAAAGTCCTCGATCCTCTGGCCTTCGATTGGAATGATATAAGCTACGGAATTTTTGCCGACTACCTTACCTACTTCTCCCGCTTCCAGGTCTCGGATCTTAGTAGCTCCGACATAAGGCTCTTTGAGAAGAGGAGTATTATCGGAAATGATGGTCATATATTTTCCGACAGCTTTTAGTTTATACAATCTAGCGCTGATCTCGTTCACGATATCTTCCGAACCGGAATGAGCATTAAGAATTCTTAATAGTGCAAAGATCGCAAAGGAATTTTTCTGTTCCGTCAGAGTATCCAAGATCTGATTACGCAGATTTGTTTTATCTTTGAAAGAATCCTCCAAAATTTTCATAGAAGTCCGGGTTTTATGTCTTCCCAAGGCTTCCAC
Organism: Leptospira sp. WS58.C1; assembly: GCF_040833995.1. Lineage (NCBI taxonomy): Bacteria > Pseudomonadati > Spirochaetota > Leptospiria > Leptospirales > Leptospiraceae > Leptospira > Leptospira cinconiae. The sequence goes on along the minus strand of NZ_CP162137.1, from coordinate 364,076 downwards.
TGCCGCTTTTTGGAATTCCTCGTCTTCCGAATTCAAATATTCTATAAAAATGCGAAGGTCTTCCGGCACTTGATAATAGCCAAGACCTAAAAGTGTAGCCTTAACGATTTCCTTATCTTCCGACTTGAGACCTTTTTTTAAAAGAACTTCTCTTGCGCCGGGATCCAACGTTTTACCCATTCCACGGAAAGAAGCGACTCTGATCTCCCTATCGGAGGACTTTGCACCTATATAAAAATAATCTAATGAACGTCTGGAACCGATATCCGCAAGTCCCTTGTACGCAGCCTGACGAACCCATTCTCCGTCACGATCGATCATACTGTGCAAAATATTAACGCCCGCAGGATTTTTCAATCTCCCTAAAGCCAAAGCTGCTGCTGCTCTAACTCTTGGGATAGGATGTGTGAGTCCGAAGTGTTTTAATCTGCCAAAATTGTAAGTTGCTTCCGCTTCAAAGACCTTCAACAGACCGTTCTTTAAAAGATCGTTGTAACGTTTGGATTCGGGATCCAATACTTTCTTTTTAGGTTTTTTCTTATTGGTTCCTTGTTCATCGGAAGAAGAAGGATCTTCGGTGTCCGAGGAAGTATTTCCCACATCGGAAGGATTGCCGGTATCTTCGGGAGTTTGAGCAAAAGCAGGTGAAAACCAGACTCCAAGGGAGGCGATCAGTAATAAGCCTGGAAATAAAAATCTGAAATTCAATGGGGCAAACATTCTTTTATTCGAAAAGCAAGCTTTGGTCCAAGAAACATTTTCCTGTGCCAGCCTCTATTCTTTTTTTCGACCATCCGTTATCGTGCGTTTACCTTTTTTTAGGCCGGAATCCTCGATTGCAAGTAATGTAACCGTAAAAGTAATAATTTCTTTCCGGAATGGGTTACGGATTTGCCGTTTATACCTTTATATCTATAGAATTCGATCTTCTTGCTCTTTTTTGCGATCGGAACTGCTTGACTCTCTTTTTAGGAAATGGTACCGTCTAATTCTTAGAGAAGAGGCAAATTTATCAGTAAGCTCAGCGGAAACCTTTCCGGACTAAAGTCCAATCAGATCCAAAGACTCAAAAAACTCTCCGAGCGTAGAATTCGGGAAAACGTGATCATCACGCCCGAAGTCTCCAGAACACTCACAGAACTTTCCTTCGAAATTAGCAGACAAATCGGGATCCTCATCGATAGGAACGGATACGTAACCCATGTGATCGTGGGATCGGATAGTTCTATCGATATCCCTTGGCTCGATCGCATCAGAACATCCGAAGCCAGGTTAAGGGGTTTGAGACTGGTACATAGTCATCTCAAAGAAGAAAGTCTGAACCAGGAAGATCTTACGGACTTAGCTTTATTACGTTTAGATTATATAACCGCGGTCACTATGGACGAAAAGGGACTTCCCCGGTCCTACTACTCCGCACATGTAAATCCGGAAGACGAAGATGGAGAACCTTGGACAGTTCTTCCTAAAAAAGTCCCGGGACAATTGGAAGAAGGTATACTGGACGAAATTCTGGACATTGAAGGAAGAATGACCAGATACCGTCGAAATCTAAAAGGCGCCCAAAAAGAGAATAGGGCCTTTTTAGTAGGAGTTTATCCTGAAAATAATAGGGTTCGTCCCCCGGCACAGTCGATCGAAGAATTAAAGGAACTTTGCAGGACTGCAGGGGTTCATGTAGTGGACTCGTTTATTCAAAGAAAAAATCGATTGGATCCTTCTACCGTATTAGGAAAAGGTAAACTAGAGGAGATCGTATTAAAGGCCATCCAAAAACAAGTGGAACTATTAGTATTCGATCTAGAGCTTACACCTTCTCAGGCAAAAAAGATCTCCGACTATGCGGATCTGAAAGTTTTAGATAGAACTCAGTTGATCTTGGACATTTTTGCCAGAAATGCGACAAGCAGAGACGGTAAACTCCAAGTAGAACTTGCCCAACTAAAATATCTGAAAGGAAGACTTTCCGAGTTGGATGATAATATGTCCAGGCTCACCGGAGGAATCGGAGGAAGAGGCCCCGGAGAGACCAAACTCGAGATCGGAAAACGTAGGGTAGAAGAAAGAATTTCCAGACTGGAACAGGAACTTAAGTCCTTAAAAAAACGAAGAGAGATCGCGAGAAGAAGACGGAAAAAAAACGAGATCCCTGTCTGCGGTATCGTGGGTTATACGAACGCAGGAAAATCCACTCTACTGAATGCGATGACAAACTCTTCCGTATTATCCGAAGACAAGTTATTCGCAACCTTGGACCCGACATCCAGAAGAATACGTTTCCCGGAAGAACGAGAGATCATAATCTCGGACACAGTGGGATTTATCCACGATCTTCCGCCGGAACTCTCCAACGCATTCAAAGCAACACTCGAAGAATTGGGAGATTCGGATCTTCTAGTGCATGTTGTGGATGTTTCCAATCCTGAATTCAGACAACAGATGGAAGCGGTCGAAACTATATTAGAAGATTTGAATTTATCCGACATTCCAAGGATCTTGGTATTCAACAAAATAGACGGACTACCTGAAGAAGCGCGCAACGAACTTCTAAGAGAAGGTGATCCGGACACGATCTATGTCTCTGCAATCCAAGGTTTCGGATTAAACACTCTATTGAATCGGATAGAAGAGAGAATTTACGCCCAAGCAGAGGCAAAACTCTCTAACTCAAAACTTTGGGAAGATGACGAGGAATGGGAAGAGGAAACGGAAAAAACCTACGTTTGATGTAGGTTTTGGTTCTTGAACAAGTAGACCTTATACCAGTCCTGCCAATTTTTCTTGGTCTAGAGCTAATCGGATCACGGAATTGATATAAGTTTCCCGATCGGATCTTCCGGTGATATAGTCTTGATACACGGATTGCAAGAGCAAATAAAACATAATCTTTCGGCCCCTAAAAGAATGGTCGGACTGGCTTACTCTTCTCATAAGCCTTTTTTAAGCCTTAGACTTTTTTCTTGCTCCTAGATCCGAACGGGGAAACTTGAATAAAGTGGCCATTCTTTCCGAAATACAGATCCGAGAACTAAAGAATTCCCTAGAAAATTCCGGTCTACCCTACCGGGAAAATCAGGATTTGAGCGTTCATTGCTCCTTTAAGATCGGCGGGATTTCTCCCATAATGGTCGAACCTGAAACCCAGGAGCAAATCCTGGAAACTCTTTCCCTATTCGAAAAACTGGACCTTCCTTGGAAAATCCTAGGGGGAGGTACGAACATTCTCATCTCGGATCATCCGAATGATTTTGTGATCTTAAAACTTTCCGGTGGATTTAAGGAATATAAAGACTTAGGGGAAGGAATCTTCCAAGTAGGAGCAGCAACGAACACTACTCCAGTATTTCGCCAGATCTCTCAGAAAGGATATACCGGGGCGGAGTTCCTAAGCACCATCCCTGGTTGGACCGGAGGAGCAGTCATTCAAAACGCCGGATGTTACGGAGGAGAACTTTTCGATCTTATCCAAGAAGTGGAATTCCTGAGAAACGGAGAAGTCCTCAAAAGAAAACCCTCCGAGATTGAGCATGGGTATCGATTTACTGAGTTTCTAAAAAGAAAAGATTCCATTATTCTTTCCATTCGGATCGGATTAAAACCTGGAAACCTGGAAGAGATCGAAACATCTCTCAAAGAAAAAAGGGACAAACGAAATTCTTCCCAACCTCAGAACAAAAAAAGTGCAGGTTCCATGTTCAAAAACCCGAAGGTATTCGACGAACAAGGAAAAGAGATCAAAGCTTGGCAATTTATAGACAAAGTGGGCTTAAGAGGTTTACAAATAGGTGGGGCTCAAATCTCTCCGGAACATTGTAATTTTATAGTGAATACCGGAGGAGCAAAGGCGTCCGATGTGTATGGACTAGTTAATACTGTCCAAGAAAAAGTGGAAAAAGAAACCGGTGTGATATTACAAAGAGAAGTGGAATACTTCGGTTCCATTCCCTAATTCCAGGAAAACAAAATGCCAGTAGTTCGAGATCCGGAAGATAAAAAAGAAAGAATACTCACCTCTGCCCTGCGATTATTCACCGAAAAAGGTTTTGAAGCAACTCCAATACCTGATCTAGCTAAGGACGCGGGTATCGGCGCCGGAACCATATACAGATATTATAAAAACAAAGAAGAACTGGTAAACGAGTTATATCGTTTCTGGAAAAACAAACTGAGAGAAACTCTCGCGGCAAATTATCCGGAAAAAGCAAAGTCCAAGGACTTATTCATTCATTTGTGGAAGGCACTTGCTACCTTCTACCACCGTTACCCGGAAGCATTCGAATTTTTAGAACTACACTATCATTCTCCTTATCTGGATCAGGCTAGCAAAAAAGCAACCTCCCAAACCATGGAGTTCATTTGTACGTTCTTAGAACAAGCGAAAGCGAAAGGAGACATCAGATCCGACCTAGGCTCCATGGAACTGGTTTCCTTATGTTATGGAAGTTTTGTGGGAATGGTAAAGATGGCCAAAGGTGGATATATTCAACTTTCTCCGGAAACTTTACATGCTTCCGGTTTAACTCTTTGGAAAGCGTTGGCGAAATAAGATCCCTTCTGTTCTAAAATTTATTTCCGAAGACATAAGGATCATTCCAAAGCAGATTCTTAGCAAAAACGGAAACAATATTCCAAATTATATATTCTTAAAATCTCAATTTATCATTTCTCAAATAACATCTCTTTCTAATATGCATATATATTAGATTCTAATGATTTACGGAATCTGAATTCAGATTCCGGTATTATGGATAGGAAATTTATCCAAAGAGGTCTTCCCAAATTAACTTTGTTTTTACTGATCGAAGGCAAATATATTGGATAGATTACAAATTATGTTATTTTGGCCTTTCATCCTTGACAATAATGCTCGTTAGACGGAACTTTCGGCCTTACTTTATTAGGAAGAAATTTAAGAAAAAATAAAATTTGAAAATGGTTACCCGAATGGAAAATAATCCCCCGTTAGAGACCCAAGATATTTCCTCGGATCCAGAGCTCACACCCGATCAGGATCCCATATTTGAAACAGAAAAGGAGCCTCAGGAAGATAGATTAAACAAAAAACAAGACGAGTCCAAAGAGAGGATCATTCGTTCCGCTCTCAAGTTATTTGCAGAAAGAGGATTTTTCGAAACAAGGATTCCTGAGATTTCCGCTTATGCAAAAGTGGGCGTAGGGACAATGTATCGTCATTTCCGGAACAAGGATCACCTGTTCAACGAAACATTTCGGATCTCGGTCCAAGAATTTTCTGAGTTCTTAGATAGATCCGTCTCTAAGAATCTAACTCCAAAAGAACAGTTTTTCGATTTCTGGAAAGGACTCGGACTATTCTCGCAAGGTAAATTCGACCAGTTGATCATGATAGAAAGAAATCTATCCTCCTACATACTGGATGAAGAAAGCACAAAAGAGGCAGCCGCCTTAAAGCAGAAAATTTCAGAATACTTTGCCCCTACCCAGAACGACAAAAATCTTAGACAACTGTATCCTTCTCTCATATTAGGTTCCTTTACAGGGATCCTACGTTTCCATCGGATCCAGGAGAATTATATAGACCCGTCCCTTTTGGAACAATCCGCCGAAATGTTATGGGAAGGATTTTCTAAGGTTCGCCAAGCTCCAACTTCTAAAAAGAAAGAAAAACATACAAAAAAATCCTGAAATCAGGGATGGGATGTTTTTTTTGTCGGAGATTTATCCTAGATAAGATAGGGATAAATAAGAGCCTTGCCCAAAAGGTCCAGGCTCATTGAAGTCTGAGCTTAGGGTTATATCGATAGTCTAAGCGTTCGACCAGGTCGTAAGTGTTAAAAACTTATTTACTAGATGGAAATGGATCATAGGATAATTTCGTCCTTTTGATATTAAACCATTGTTAAGATAATAATATGCGGGCTCGATTTTTATTTTTTTTAGTTGGATTCGGAATGTTATGTAAACCGATAGAAGTGCATAACCCGGCTATCCCATTCTCGGATGCTTGGTGGGAAACTACCTTTGTTCGTTGTATCTTGGGAGAATTGGATGTATGTCTTCCGGGCCCGGCAGTCAGTGGTAGCCTTAGCACTAAATTCGTAAGTAATAATCCTGGAGCAGTTACCTCTTCCGACCTCACATGGAGATCGGACACTGCCGGACCTTACGATATTCGGATAGATTCCAGCTCATGCACAAGTGGCACAAGTTTAACCACAGGAACTGCAATCGCAAACACGGACAATATGACCGCGATCAATGCAAGTCTTCTTCCTTTAGGAGCCAGTTATGTTAGAGTTTGTGTCACCGATCCGGAGGAGGATCTAACCGGTTCCGGGATTTTCAGGATCGTTCGGGATGATACTTATCCGACCGCGGGCACAAATCCCTCGGGTGGGGCCTACAATTCTTCTCAAAATGTTTCTATTATATGTTCGGATACTGGAGGAGCCGGTTGCGATAAGATCTCCTATGTTACCGACACTTCTACTCCGGATATTGATGGGGTGAGCGGAACTATAAATGTAGGGACCCAGTATTCTACTCCTATCAATGTTGCCGCTAATTCTTCCACTTCTTTTAAGTATGTGGCAAGAGATAAGGCGGGGAACGTATCCACCGTTTCTACTTCCGATATCACTGTCGACACTGTGACTCCTACTATATCCGCAGTTACACCGAGTGATGGCACAACAGGAGTTGCTCTTTCTCCCGGATCTCTTACTCTAAGTTTTGCAGAGCCCATGAATACCGGTCTTACGATGAGCATGGCAACGGAAATCTATAACGGAACCTCATGGGTTACAATTCCGAACAGTAATACAATATTCGATTGGCAGGACGCTCAAACCTTAGTTATAACCGTTAGCTGGGTTTATTTTCCGGAAGAATCCCAGATACGTTGGACAATTCCCGCCAGTTCCTTGCAAGACGAAGCCGGAAATGCAGTCAGCCATCAGTCGACTTTTACAACCACTACCGGGGCTCCGGTCTCAGGAGCTCAGGTCTATTCCGGCCCGACGGCTCATGGAATTTATACTTCGGATATCACCACTACGGATTCTTCTACCGGACTTGTTTGGAAAACTTGTTGGGAAGGAAGAGTGGGGCCAGGCTGTGCTTCCGGCTCTGCAACAAATACTTCTTGGGCAGCCGCGTTAGACGCGTGTGCTTACCTAAACACCGTACACGGTCCCGGAATTGGTTACGCCGATCGAGAAAACTGGAGACTTCCCAGAGCGGAAGAATTATACTCTCTTGTCGAAGGGGTCGCTGATCCGTATATCAATACTACCGCATTCCCAAATCCTGTTTCTCCTGCAACCTGGACCGCATCCCGAGGAATTTCAGGCTCTCCAATGGATCAGTTTGCAAGGACCGTAGTATTCATGTATGGGAGCCTAAATCAGTTCGATAAAAGCCTAAGCTATGCAATTCATTGTGTAAGTGACTGATCTTACTTCGTTATTAAACTAGGATGATATCCTTCCGGAGTTTCGTATCCCATAATATCTAAGATTGTAGCCGCAACGTTAGCAAGTCCAGGTTCTTGTAGATCCGTTCTCAGTTTAATCTTGTTCTCAGGGTCCAAAACACTGAACGGAACCGGATTTAGAGTATGTGAAGTTTTAGGGACGGGTTTACCTTCCTTATCCTTCTGCACATTTCCTTTTTTATCCAGCTGGTACATCTCATCCGCATTCCCGTGGTCTGCGCTCACCAATAGAACTACATTATTTTTTTTGCATGCTTCCGCAAGACGGCTCATACATCCGTCCAGGAATTCCATTGCTTTCACTGTGGCCTGGTAATTTCCAGTATGGCCTACCATATCCCCATTCGGAAAATTGATCCTATAAAAGTCCGAATGATTCTCACCTAAAACTTTTTCAAGCTCCGCAGTGATCGCTTGCGCTTTCATTTCAGGAGTTTGGTCGAATGGAATTACATCGGAAGGAATTTCCTTATACTCCTCACTTTTGGGATCGAATTTGCCGGAACGATTCCCGTTCCAGAAGAACGTTACATGTCCGTATTTTTGTGTTTCGGATAACGCATACTGGTTGATCCCCGACTTGGCCATATATTCGCCCAAAGTACGATCGATTGCAGGAGGACTTACCAGAAAACGTTCTGGCAATTGTAGATCCCCGTCGTATTGCATCATTCCCGCGTAACATACTGCGGGGAAATTTCCTCTATCGAATTTGTCGAAATTTTTCTGAGTGAACGCTTGGGAGATCTCGATTGCTCTGTCCCCTCTGAAATTCGTGAATACTACTGAGTCTCCACTTTCAATTTTTCCAACCGGCTTACCGGATTCTTCAACCACAAAGCTAGGAAGATATTGGTCGATTACCGCCGGATCTTCCTTCCTAAAAGTTTCGATCGCAGTCTTTGCATCCGGGAAAGTCCTACCTTCTCCATGAACATGGATCTTCCAGCCTCTTTCCACCATGGCCCAGTCCGCTTCATAACGGTCCATGGTGATTGTCATTCTTCCACCGCCGGAAGCGATCTTTATGTCAGCTCCTTCGGATCGAAGAGAGGTCAGCCATTCTTCGAATGGAATTAAATACTCTAGAGCGGATTTCTCCGGTACGTCGCGTCCATCCAGAAGAATATGCAACCTGATCCTTGGGACCTTCTCTTGTATCGCAGCCTGTATTAATGATTTTGTATGATCGATATGTGCATGAACATTTCCGTCCGAAAACAAACCGATTAGATGCAAAGTGGAATTTTTGGTCTTGGTATTTTCTACAATTTCTTGCCAAGCTTTTCCTTCGAATAACAGTCCTTTAGCGATAGAGTTATTGACTAGCTTAGCGCCCTGATCGAAAATACGCCCGCAACCCAGTACATTATGACCTACTTCGGAGTTTCCCATATCTTCGTCAGAAGGCATACCAACGGCAGTCCCATGCGCTTTCAAAAGAATAGTCGGGGATTCTTTCCAGAGTTTATTGAGGAAAGGAAGATTGGCGCCTGCAATCGCATTCCCGAATTCGGGTCCCTTCGGAGTATAGCCTACTCCGTCTAAAATTACGAATAATAGCTTTTTGGGGGAGAACGGAGTCTTTTTTTTCAGTTGCATTCTATTCCAGGAAAGCTCTCCCGCACGCTTCGTCAAGAGGATTCATATAGCAACTTCGGCATACGTCCTTCGGTTTATATCGGTTTTATCGAAAAAGAAAGAGAATTTAGGTTTTTCGGTGGAAGCGTTTAGAATGCATTATATCATGGTTTTGAGTATCCTTGGGATACTTATATCCTTAAGCGGACACTCTCCGCAAGTATATTCTAAATATTTAATATTAAATTATTCATAAAAAGATGAACGTAAAAGGTCCCAAACCCTTAGATCCGCATACAGGCAATGTAGCCGTTCCTAATTTCTTAAAAGTTAAGAAGTTAAACGAAGTCGTGAGTTACTACATGAACGACAAGATAACTCATTCTGTCTACAAAGCGATTCAGGCAGCGACATCTTTCAAAAACGTAAAAAAAAGACAGTTATTCGAACCGCATCATAGAGTCCCCGAAGTCGGAGAATTAGGTCCGAAGGATATAGATCTTCATTTAAAACGCTTGCTGGAGGATGGTACAGTTTCTCAACTTGCTTACTTAATCAGCGACAGTGCGGAAAAACAGCCGGAAGCACTTCCTTGTTATGCGACTTTTCCCGAATCGGAATCTTTGGATCTAAGTAGGATCTATCTGGAACTTCTGGATTATTCCGTTTCTTCTTTATTAAGTTATCTTGATAGAAAGCCTGAAACGAGCAAGATCCTACTTTGGGAGAATCTAGAATCGGATCTAGAATGGGGAGCCAGGAAGGAAGCTCCATTCCCTCAATTATTCCTGTATTTAAAACAGGCGTTCCATAACGAACATTTCCGAATTCCCGCAAATGCGGAGTTCATTAAGGATTTCTTATTCGAATTAGAGGACGATCTTCATAAGAAAGGAAGAATTATCGACGTTCCCGGATACGGACTATTCGGGATCAAAAATCCGAAAGAAGCAGTTCAGATCATGGACTACGTGGACGACTTTATCCAATCCAAAGGAACCAAACAATTACGTCATGTTCTAATGGACGAGTTCCAAAAGATCGCCATGGAAGAAAAATTATATTATTCTAATACTTCCAATCCCGAGACCACAAAATTCAAAGCGGAAAGAGCTGAAGCTTTTGCCAGAGCTTTGCCGGGCAATCCAAGTCCCGGAACTCCAGGAATGTTAAGTGTAGTTTTAGTTCGAAGCTTATCCGAACTTGCGGAAAAAGAACTTCATAAACAATCTGCGGAAAAAGATAGAAATAGGTTCCATGATATCAAAAAAAATCTTCTCTCGGAATCCGGTTCTTGGGAAAAAAAAGTACTCTTAGTTCCTGACAAGGAATTCAAATCCTATCCGGAAGAATTGAAAAGAATGTTGATGGACGATCTGGAAATCGGTTACTCCACTTGGGAGACCAAAACCAGTACGATCCATGCATTCTTTCATAAAAATGCAAACAGTGTCAGACAGATTATTCTTAGTTTAGGAGCCGCTACAAACGTAGAAACTTGGAAGATCCTATGCATCAGACAACTTGTGGAATCCAACGAACCCCAGATCAAATCGATTTTTAGAGAACCCGATCTGGTCAAAGCTTACGGAAAAGTATTAAGGAAAGGTTATTTAGATTATTTCCCCTGGTATTATACTATTCTTGATCTTCTGGGGATAGGAAGATTATTCCAAGATATGTTCTTTGCCCAAGCAAAGGATAAGATCAAATGGCAGCAAAATCAACTCAAGGCCAGAAACCACGAAACTTCCAAAAAGGAAGAACAGGTAAAGCTCCAAGAAAAGCTCAAAGAAGAGGAAAAGATCCGCTTAGCCGAACAGAAATCTAAAATTTCTTCCGCAATGGACGAGTTTTATTTTAAACGTATTCTCCCGCCTACAGCCTCCGAGATCCAGGGAAATGTTGGAGAATACTCCGCTGATCTATATTACCAAATTTTAGATCGGGAGAAGTTCGTTTTTATCCCCTGGGAAAAAGGGAAGGAAAGAATGGACCAGATCCTATGTTATCCTGCGAACGAATCCTTTAGGAATAAGGCCAGAGAATTGCATAGACTCCTTTCAGAAAGGATGGAAGTCCTGCAAAACAAAGTCCGGACCGCGGAGGAAGAAGACAGCAGAACTAGGATCGCAAAAGTAATTAAGCATGTGGACGAATGGTTCGCTTCTCATAAATCTTCGTCTGACAAAACGACCCCTCACAAAGGAAAAGCAGATTCGGATGATCCTTATGAGTCATTCCGTAAGGAAATCGATAAATTAAGAAAAGTAGACAAATCTTGAGGAATTTTCTTAATAACGAACTCTGTTCGTTCCACCAATCAAAAAGTTTGGAATTTAAACGAATTCATTCGAAATATTTTTTTAAAAAATGAGCAAAAACTCGCAATTTGGTTTGTGATTTTTAAAAAGAAATCAACCGACCCGGAACAATGAATTCGAATCCAAAGATCTTTTTCAAATTTATCCCGATAGTATCGTTATTCTCCTTATTCTCTTTTTGCAATCAGGCAAATGCTATCAATCTGGACGGCAGCAATAGTGCTGCCGGCGTTCTTTTAAACGTAGTTTTACCGAATATCATCGGCGTCCAGGTGATTCCGGAAGGTCTACCGAGACTTTCTTCTAACATCATGTATGATGCGGGAAATACTTATATAGATCTTTCATTTTCGGAACAAAGCTCTGTGAACGAAAACTTTACGATGGCAATCGAAAGTTATACTACCGTATCTTCACCTAGTTTTGTCGGTTATAACACATTCACTCTTCCTGCCAATACAGGAACTTATTCCGTAGGTTTTGCATTAAATGCGGACGACGATAACTGTTTGGATCGCGCAGGAGACAAGTTCAGTTTCAGAATTACGAAAGATTCTACCGGTGATTCTTTCGTATATGATGTAACCGTGAAGGACGGGGATTTTTGTATTTTCGAATCTTCTGCCAAAACCCTGGCTCAATTAGATGGGCTCGGTGCAATGGACGATCATTGTAAAAACCTTGCGAGTGCAAAAGGTCTTCCCAGAAACCCTGCGTATTACAAAGCGATGGTAGGTGCCCTTTCCGCTGCTTACGGAGATAGAAATCCGGGAGAAACCTTATCTTCCACTTCCTTTTTCCGAACGAACAAAAGATACGTTCGTAAGAGAGGGGACGGGACATGGGTAAAAGTTTTTTCCGTCAGTGGCGTCTGGCCCCCTAGCTCGGACTTTGACAATCCATTGATAGATTCGGGACAATATTGGACCGGGATGCATTCAGGCTGGGGAAGAATGGATAGCAATACCTGTTTAAACGGTTCTGAAAGCTGGACAAATACTACCGGTTCCTCTAGCGGCAACTTAGGAACTTCAAGTATTGTTACCGGAGATGCGGCGTATACGACCCTTTCCAGCTGTGATGCCACTTTGGCATTACCGTTTATTTGCGTTTATTCTCCGGATTAAACGAAAAAATCGTTCAATTTTTTTCCGGCCTAACTGTTTTCATATTTTGAGGGATATTTTCCTCTAAGAGATCGGGTTGGTGCAAATATGAAAGGATCTAAATCAATAGGAACAACTTTCATTTTATTATGTCTTACTTTATTGATTTCCAATTGTAATGATGCGAAATCAACCGCCTTAGACGGAAGTAAGCCTAGCTTGGCGGGTGCGATCACAATAGATCCGTCTATTTTTTGGGACTTGTTCGTTACACTTCCCCCATATCCGATAGAACCTCTTCTGAACGAAGGAGAAACCACTTTAACCTTAGATGAAAACGATGCTTCGGATATTCTGTTCGGAATTCAAAATCCTCCTTCCGACGGTAGCACCATTCAATTTAGATTTTATAGAAATGATAATATCACCTTCGCAACGGACTATAACCCGGACCAAGGAGGATATCAGGATTATCTGACCGTGGATTTCGGGCCGAACCCTCAGAATTCCAATTTCGATTATAAGAGCGGATTCCAGATCAATTCCCTGTCCGACGAAAATTGTATTAATAACTATTATGACTTGGTTGCGGTTGACGTTGCATCCGGAATCTCCCAGACATTTAAAGTTAAGGTAAGTGATTCCGATAAATGTGTCTTTGTAGCTACAAATAACGGAGCAGGTTATCCTGGGAACTTCGCGAAAAAAGGAATGGATAATCTAACTTTTGCAGGCCCTGTAGAAGTTGCAGACAATATCTGTAACTCAAATATTCCGGACGGCATTAACAAGGATGTAGGTTACAAGGCGATGATCGCAGTAAGCTACAGCCCGAGCGGAAATTACAGAAATCCTTCCACGGATTGGGTGTTTAGTTCTTTCCGTAAGTATTTCAGCCAGAGCGGTAAAAAGTTGGCATATTCTTTCAATTCTTCCGCTACAATCGGTTTTGCAAATTTGGATCAGTGGACAAATAGTCTTGGGACCAGCGGTAAAATCTGGACAGGCTTCAGTTCTATCGATTGGACAACTGGTTCTCCTACAACAACCCAATGTGCTTCATTACTTCCATCCGGAGCGCCATATTCTTCTTGGTATTCATCGACTGCAACGGGGACTCAAGGAATACTTTCTGCAGTGAATGGAAATTCGATTGCAGAGATGACAACTACGGATCCGGCTCAGGTGATTGAGACTGCTTGCTCCCAAAGACGTTTCATTGTCTGTGTAGGACAATAGTGTTACGTCTGTAACACTTCGTTTGACTTAAACTTTTTATATTCTTTAGAAAAAAGTTTATCAAGATCCTTTCTTATGGGATATATTTGGCCTTGTTTCCGAACGAGGCTTGATATGCGTTACGCTCATTCTCTGCCCTTTCTTTTTCTGATCTTATCATTCACTTCAACTTACTGTAATAAGGCGGATAGTATCGACCTTGATAGTAGCAAAAGTCCGATCACCGGGGCGATCATGATCGATCCCACTTTGCTTGTCGGTATTGGGGCCACTCCTATCCCATTACAATTAGTAAATTCTCCGGGTACGGCCGCGCCGAATACAGTGACGGAACGTTCTACTTCTTCCAACACAGTGATCTTAGAACTTGTTAATCCTCTGAGTCCAGATACGGGAGAAACAATCACATTCTCCTTCAATACAAACGATCCTAGTTCCATCGAGATCAGTAGTATCGCAGGAAGTAACGATAACAGTTATACTTTCAATCCTTCTTTGCAAGCGTATCAAGCAGTGATCTCTCTCTATCTGGATGATGCGGATTGTGTGGAGCAGAAGTATTCTATTATTGCCGTGGATTCGATTACCAACGTTCCGCAGACGATCTCGTTCGATACCAAGGATTTGGATAAGTGCGCGTTCGTAGCCACTAATGATGGAAAAGGCTGGCAGGGAAATTTTGCTTTGGACAGCAAATTGGACGATGATGCCAGAGGTTTTGCTGATGCGGCCTGTAATTCTTCTTCCAATAAGCCGGGTAATTTTCCGAGTACTATGATTTATAAGGCACTCTTAAGTGTGACTGGCCCAAGCAACGGTTCTAAAACCAGAGGCATTCAATACAATGATTGGCCTTTTGCAGCGAATACTTCTTATTATTTCGGTAGCCAAAATAAGAAGATGTTCACCACGGATAGCGGTCGGACGTATAACTTTAATCCCGAACTTTCTCAGGCACTTGGCAGTGGGTTGCTCTGGACGGGTCTATTGAATACTTGGTCGGACGCTACTTCCAAAATACTCAGCGAATGTGCCGGAACAAACCAAGCTGGCGGCCTGGTTTCTTGGTCTAGCAATTCGGTCTCTATTTCAGCCATTGTGGGGAATTTGGCCGCTACAGACTCTAACCTGATCTCTAAGCAGACAGCACTTGGGTTGCCGGATTATAATGCATGCAATAAGTTTAGATACTTCCTATGTATCGGGCAATGACCATTTCCGATACTTTTTAGTAAAAAAATTATTCCATCGAAAAAAAAAAGATCAAAGAGTTTAAGTTAGGTTGTTACCTTTGTTATGGGGAAAACTACCCGAATTTTCCCTTCTTCGCAATGGAGAACTAAAATGAAAAGATTCCTGGATACAAACAAGGCTATAAACGGATTTTATTTAATAATTCAGGGATGTTTTCTTTTATCATTCTTATTGTTACAAGGTTGTAACGATGCCAAAGCTATCAATATAGACGCCAGTTCTTCCGCTATCGGCGCATTACTTTCCGACGGTAATTTTGGAGTATTCGGCAATTTTGGAAACTCAGAAGGAACTTCTCCGGTAAACATTTCTCTCAGCGGGTATGTGGATGTTACTTCCACCGATCTGAATCTTACTCTATCGGATTCGACAACTAGTACGACCCAAACCCTTCAGTTAAGTGCAAACGGTTCTTATTCTTTTTCCACAGAACTCCCAAGTGGAAATTCTTATTCGATAACGTTAGGTTCCTATACCCAAGGTCAGACCTGTAATATTACATCAAATGCAAGCGGTACGGCTGGAACAACTGGAACCGCCACCGTTGTTTGTGAGAGACAATTAGCGATCGCTGCAGGTTGGAAGAACAATAGCTCCGTCCCCGTCTTGAGATTGTTCGGAGTAAATCACTCCTCTTCTCCCTATACGGTAACGGAAAACTTCGCAGTTGCAGTCGGGGGAACACCAAGCTCTGTTGATCCCGAATTGGTCTGGAATGGGACCAATTATCTATTAGTGTGGAAGTCGGCAGACACAACGATTAGAGGGCAACTTTACGATATAACACTTACCGCACTTGCTGCGGCATTCACGATTTATACCGGAGCCGGTGTAACCATCGGCAAGGTCTCTGCTGCATATAATCCGAGCGGGGAATTTGCGATCGTCTGGACAGAATCGGCCTCAACAAGGGCTGCAAAATACCAAAGGATCAATGCTTCTACTGGAGCGCTTATAGGAACTGCGACTACCATTTCTTCTTCCACAAGTACCAGTTATTTTAATGCGGACGTAATTTGGAACGGTAGCAGTTATAATACGGCATTCCGACAAAGAACTAGCGGAGGTGCAAATTCATTAACCGTTTTCAGCTTCTCAACCGGATCAGCTACTTCCGTAAGAACTTATTCTGCCGTAAACGGCACCGATTCACTCGCTTTAGATTATCCTTCTTTACTTGCACAAGGTTCAAATACCTGGTTATTCTTCAGTCAAACGGAAACGGACGGTTCCGGAAATATCAGTGGTTCCACTTTAAAAAGTTCTAAAAATTTCCAGACCACTCCTGCAACTATGAGAACGGAAACAAATCCTTACGGATGTGGCCCAGAAGGCGGAGGAGACCAATATATGATCTCCTCCGCAGCAATAGCAAGTATCACAAATCTTTTGATCTCTTATGACTCGGTATGTGCGGACGTCGGAGGAACTTACAACGAGGTGTCCGATCTTCCTGTTACGATTTCTTCCGGTGCAGTAGGAACTCCTACGGATTATTCTGATTCTGAGATAGGAGCTGGCGGCGGCGGCCCTAGCCCTAGCCAAACTTTAGGGTCTTCCATTACATGTAGAACGAACGCATGCTTTATCAGCGTAGGAAACGAAT
Source organism: Leptospira sp. WS58.C1 (assembly GCF_040833995.1). Taxonomy (NCBI): domain Bacteria; kingdom Pseudomonadati; phylum Spirochaetota; class Leptospiria; order Leptospirales; family Leptospiraceae; genus Leptospira; species Leptospira cinconiae. The sequence continues at coordinate 347,492 of NZ_CP162137.1, read as the reverse complement.
CGAGTGATGCGATCTTCCTATTTGATCCGGATTTTGGCGGCAATATTATCGGCGGAACTTCTACCATTTATCCTACGGATGCAAGCGGTATAGAATTTCCTGTTACTGTAATCCAGTAACAGGAAAGGATTCTAAATAAAAAAACTCGGATATTTACATAGGTGATCCGAGTTTTTTTATTACTGGATGGAAGTGGGACCTTTCGGTTATAAATAACTTTTATCCAGTCTTTAATATCGGATCTCGTATTTGAGTTCCCCATTCCAACCCAAACCGTTGCCTCCAACAGTCATTGGCTGGTAAGAAGGAGCCAGGCTGAACCGAAAGCCGGAACTGGGTCCTTCTGCAACTCCTTGCTCCGCTTTTACTCCTAAATAATAAGAATAAAAAAGCTGTAACCCGTAGGCGATCCCGAACAAGTATTGGAAGTTATTCGATTCTTCCGCAAGGTTCTGGTAATGATTAAAAGCTCCCTTGTTAATGATAAATGCTCCGATCAAACGTTGAGCGGTATTTGCAGGTAAGGAAAGAACCGGGTCGTTCAGTGCAAATATGAAATAATTTCTAGCATTCTCCTCGTAAGCACTTTTGGCAGCCCCGAAATCGTTCTGAGCCTTCACAGCCAGGTAGGCTGTCCCTAAAACAGCTACAAATGCAGCCGCAGCATGATATTTTTTATCAGCCTTCCAAATTCCCCAACCGGGAACAACTGCGGACCTAAGTGAATAATTCCAGCGAGGCTTATGGTACCATCTTTGGACCAGTTCTTCCTCGGTTTTTTTAGGCTCCTCTTTAGGTTTAACAGGATCCTTTTTCACTTCCGGTTTAGGGGTATCTTTTAAGTTCAATTCGGCAATCTCGGTTTTTGGAATGGTTAGAACCTTTCCATCCACTTCGATCTGAACTTCCGTACGGGTTTGGTTTACTACCTTCCCTTGCAGTACCTTTCCGTTTTTTAAGGTTAGGCTAGAGCCAAAAATGGAATGGGTGACAGTAAGGAAACAAATTGCAAAAAGCCAACGATAAGGCATGTTATCTTAAATCCCTTTGGTTTAGGACTACAGACACTAAAATTGTCTGCCTATAACCGTTTTAAAACGGATTGCTTTCTACAAGAAAAAACCGAATTTACTTGAAAAAAGACCAATAGAAAAAAATTTCTATTCTACCGTGTCTGAAACCTTGTTTTTCGAAAAACTATACAATAAAAACAAGGACCACTTGTTTTCATTTATTCGGCGCTCTGTCCAAGATGAATCCACTGCCTTGGATCTATTACAAGACACCTTTTTGAACTTCTTTAAACATTATTCCGGCAAGGAACTACCGGATGAGCAGGTCTCCAGGATGATCTTATTCAGGATCTCTAGAAACCTAATGATTAACCACGGAAAATCCTATTATCAAAAGAACGTTGCTCTCGTTGGAGAGGAAACTTCTTCTTTATTCGGCTCCAAAGGCCAGGGGCCCGAAAGCCAGGTCCTGGACGAGATGGAAGCCCAGAATCTCGGAAAGATCGTAAGCGAATTATTGAGCACCTTACCGGAAGAACAAAAGACCGCTATAGAGCTGCGTTATTCTCAAGGTTGTAAATTGGAAGAGATTGCCTCCGTTTTGGATTTATCCGTATCCGGGGTTTCCAGGCTCTTAGAAAGGGCCGAAAAGCAACTTTTACAAGAGGGAAAGAAGAGAGGTATTCAACCTTCTTCTTTTCTAAAATCCTAGGATTTTCGCTTATTATGTATTTCGAACAATCAATTCATTTCGTCAAAAAAGCCATCCGAGCTCAAAAAAATGAGCAAGGTACCAACCTTCAGTTTGTTGATCCAACTGAGCGGGCAGGACAATGTGAACTGGCCCGGAACTAAAGGATACGGTAAAGAGGATGGAAAGAATGAACCCTGAATTCCAAACATTCGCAGAGCTCCTCAAAAAGACTCTACCGGATTCTAAGGCACCGGACTTCGATCCAAAATGGATCGGCATGTCTCCTCGCTTCTCTGTGGAGGCAAATATCATGCAATCTCCTACTAAGGACAATGTAGTTCAACTGGGCGGCTCCAAAAATAAAGTATGGTTCTTAGCTGCGGCAGCAATCTTATTCGTAGGGATCGGAGCCGGAACTTATTTTACGATTTTCAAAAAAGAAGCTGCACCGGTTGCGGAAGGCACACTGCTTAAAGCGGCAGTCGTATTCGTTAAAGGTGACGCAAAAAATGTAAAAGAAGCTCCCGTAACATTACATTTAGGCGATATACTTAGCGAAGGCGATAAGATCGTAACAGGTAAAGGTGGATCGATCGATATCGGTCTGACTGATTCTAGTGTGATCCGTTTAAAAGAAAACTCCGAGTTAATTCTCAAAAGTTTAAGACAAACGGACTCTTCTCAAATTAGGATCTCCCTAATGTCAGGTAAGATCCTGAACCTAGTCGAGAAAGAAAAGAAAAACGCAAACTACTTCGTAGATACACCTACTGTGGTTGCCGCTGTTCGGGGAACTTCTTTCGAAGTGAACGCTTCCGATAAAGAATCTTCGGTATTCGTAGTCGAAGGTGCAGTCGAAGTGACCCCATTGATCCACGACAAGACGGAAAGAGCTTTAATTACCGGCGGATTGATCATAGTCACGGATGAAAAAGTGATTTTGGTCGAAGATCAAAAACGCGCTAAAAATGAAGGTCCTGAATACGGCGACATGCGCAAAAACTTGAACGGCTTAGACAAAGAAGTTTTAGCAAGCACTCAAAACTTAAAAACCGCTAAGACCGAACAAGAGCTGGAAGAACTTTATGATAAGAGTATAGAACATATCATAATGAAAGACGGCCGTGAAATAAGAGGTGTTGTGGTTTCTCAGAAAAAAGGAAAGCTGATCGTTCAGACCCTGAAAGGATCTTATATCCTGGATGAGAACTCTGTCGAAAAGATCATCTATTAAGAAAAATTAATAGAACTTCTTAAGTTAAAAACCCGGAATTATTTTTCCGGGTTTTTTTATGCCTGCATACTGCATATAGGTGCCTCTCCGGAAACCCGTATAAAAGACCGGAGTTCGCAGGGAAAGGTTCTTAAACGGACCATTCTCCTAATTTTTTATCCAAAGAGAAAGATCCTGCTCCTCGAAACAAAAGCGAAAGAGCTGCAGAGACCGCCAAAATATGGTATTCGAAACCTTCTCCCCCTTTGTCCCCGAACCAGTTCATAAAAAAGCCGTAATCTTTATGAGTGAAACCTGCAACGATCAAAGTAATTGCCAGTCCTAAGGCCCAGAACCTGGTTAAAAATCCAAAGGCTAAACCGATAGTACCTACGAATTCAAAAACAATAACCAGAATTCCCAAGAAATACGGAACACCTAGGGTCTCCGTAAAATAGTCCATCGCGGCAGAAAACCCGGAGCCTTCGAACCAACCCAGTGCTTTCTGGGATCCATGCGGAAAAATACAAATCGCAAAGCCAAGACGAAGAAATAAGGGTCCTAAACCCTCTTTCGTTTGAAATAAATTATATAACATGCCGAATCTGCATCCTATTGAACTCCAATCCGGACATATTTCCATTCTAATTTATCTTCCTTAAGTCAGGAAGTCTGGGTCAGGACCAAAATAGGTTGTCGAAAGGGGTATTTCCGTAAATTTTGGCAATACGAACGCATCGGAAGGTACCTATGTCTGAAGAGACAGCCGAAAAGAAGAACAAAAAGATCAACAAGATGAGCGCTGGGGAGCTTGACCAAGCTTTAAAGAACGCAGTCGAGAAGATGAACGGGGAAACGAGCAAGTACGTACAACATCTTAAAGCGAGAAAAGAAGAACTCGCTAATAAGAAGTAAGCACTACTTTCAAATCCCGCAAAACCCTCCGCGGACTCGTGCGGAGGGACCTCAATATTCCTTGGAACCATGCTACAATTCATCGATATCAAGCACCGGTTCGGTAGCTCCACACTTTTCGAAAACTTCTCCTGGCATATCAAGCCCGGCTCCAAAATTGCCCTAGTAGGACCTAACGGTTCCGGCAAATCCACTCTATTCAAAATGGCCGTAGGAGAACTGAATCCCGAAGAAGGGATAGTCAGTCGTTCCAAACATACCGAGATCTCCTTATTCCAACAGATCCCTGATTTTAATTTCGACGCAAGAGTGATCGATACTGCACTTTCCAAACATAAACATTATAACGAATATATTAAACGTGCCGAGGACATTCATGCAAGAATGGACCGCACGGATCATGATTCTCCCGAGTTCGGATCATTATTAGAAGAGCAGAGCCAGTTAGAGGAATACGCGTTTACTTACGGTGTTCATGAGCTGGAGGCCCAGGCCAAAAAAATCATCGGCGGATTAGGTTTTTCGAATGATCAAATGGAGAAGAAGGTCAAAGAATTTTCTCCAGGTTATCAACACAGGCTTGGGCTCGCGATCGCTATTTTGAACCCGGGGAATCTTCTTCTTTTGGACGAACCTACCAACCACTTGGATCACGCTTCAAAGGCGTGGCTTGCGGAATATTTAGTGGCTACGAATCGTTCTTTCGTTCTCGTTACCCACGATCCTGAATTCCTGAATTCGACCACCGATACGATCGCAGAATTAAATCCGTCAGGTGTTCTGGAATTTAAAGGCACCTTGGAAGATTACTTCGAACATAAAAACGAACTTTTGGATAAGTTAAGACTTCAGTTCAAAAAAGAAGAAGCTTATTTAAAAAAAAGGACCGAGTGGATTGAACGTTTTCGCTCAAAGGCTACAAAAGCGAAACAAGTCCAAAGTGTGATCAAAAAATTGGAAAAAAGGGAGAGGGTGGAAGAACCAGAAGATTCTTTCTGGAACTCCAAAACCGAATACAGATTCAATTATACCCCTTGCGGAAATCTTTCCTTCAGGATTGAGAACGCCTCCTTTGCTTACGAAAAAACAGGGAATAATATATTCTCAAACGCGGAACTCCATGTTTCCAACGGGGATAAGATAGCGATCATCGGTCCGAACGGTGCAGGTAAATCCACATTTTTAAGAAACATATTAGGAATTCATAAATTAACCGAAGGTTCGGTCACTTTCGGGCCCAAAACAAAGATCGGTTATTTCTCACAGAACCATCATGAACATCTGGATCCGGAAAAAAATCTTTTAGAAACGATTCTTTCCGTTTACCCGGATCTTCCGGATGTGGAAGCAAGAAAACTATTGGGTTATTTTTCCTTCAGCGACGATAGGGTTTTTAAAAAGGTGGGACTTCTATCCGGAGGAGAACAGAGCAGATTGAGATTGGCTCTATTGGTTAGATTCCCCTCCAATACTTTATTTTTGGACGAGCCAACTAACCACTTAGACTTGGTAGTCAGAGATAACTTAAAACGTGCACTCCAGGAATATCCCGGCGCGGTTTTAGTTATTTCTCACGATCCCGATTTTTTAAAGGATCTATGTACCAGAACGGTTTCCGTTTCGAACGGAAAAGTAAAAGATCTGAATACCAGCTTTTCGGATTATCTGAAATTCCCTCCGGAGGAATTGGAAGCGGAAGGGGGATTTACCGTCAAAGCCCCGACCGAAAACACAAGTGCCGAAAACAAGAGTAGGTCCCAAAGGAACGCCGATAAAAATCGGGTTAAAAAAATCCAAAAAGAAATAGAACAAATCGAAGCCAAGATCGCTCTATTAGAAAAGAATAAATCTAATTCGGAAGAACTTCTCGCAGATCCCGAGTTTTATAAAAAACGCAGTTACCAAATGGAATTAGACACTTATAACGAAACTAAAAAAGAGATCTCTAAGTTGACCGAAACCTGGGAAAAACTGCAAATCGAAATGGAAGAACTTACTTCCGTAGTATAATTGATCATATAGGAGACTGAATGAATCCGAAAGAATTAAAAAATAGATTAGATACCAGAAAATCAGGAAACGACGATTTTTACCTCCTGGATGTGCGAAACCCCAACGAGCAGGAAATCTGCACAATCGAAGGAACGGATCTTTTGATCCCTGTCTCCGAATTGCCTGCAAGGATCGGAGAATTGGACTCTTGGAAATCTTCCGGAAAAGAAATTATAGTATATTGTCGTTCCGGAGCAAGATCTGCGAATGCTTGCGGATTTTTAAAATCCACAGGTTTTTCCAAAGTATTTAACTTAGAAGGTGGGATCCTTTTGTATTCCGACGAGGTGGATCCCTCTTTGGCTAAATATTGAAAATTTATTATCTACTTGGATAAAAAGTTAGAAATAGCCGGAAGGACCACTTCCGGCTTTTCTATATGAGGTAGATGCCCGGCATCCTTTACCAAAACGAATTCCGCCTTCAATAAATCCTTTACATACTCTCCTTTTTCTAACGGAGTTGTGCGATCTTGGTCACCCCAAAAAACCAATACTTGTTTTTTGGTTAACGCCAATTTTTCGAATTCAGGTTTAGGCTCGAGAGAAATAATATTTCGGATCGTAGAAAGGATGGCTCTTCCAAAACCTTTAAAACTCAATTGGGTCTCGTATTTTTCCACCCAATCGCTTGGGACTTTGGAAGGATCCACAAAATCGGCGGAGATTCCTTTGGTCAAAGAAGGAATATAAACAACGGAGTTCAAATATTCTCCAATTAAAGGAACATTTAAAGGAAACGTATTCGTTTTCGAAGTAAACGGATCTATTAAGACTATTTTTTTAGTTCGCTCCGGATATTTAGAAACATAATGAGCGACGATAGGACCGCCCATAGATAATCCCATTATATCGAAAGACTCGGTTATATGCAGAAAATTCAATAGATCATTTATCTGAGCAGTAAACAGGTCGAAATTATAAACCGTATCCGGCCGATCGGAATAACCTCTGCCATATAGATCGAAACGTAAAACTCTATAACCCGCATCCGTCAGCGATTTTTGGACCGGATCCCAGATAAAATAAGGAGTGGAAAATCCGTGTACTAAAACTACAAGATCACCCTTTTCCGGTCCGGACAATTCGAAATGGGTCCAACCCAAAGGGAGTTCCGCAAATTGACCGGAGACTCCGGAGCGTACCGATTCGTTTAATTCGATTTTTTCCCGGGAACAGACAAGCGGCAAAGCGGTAAGTACGATGAGTACAATTACCGCTAAGGTTATGAGAAGTTTCTTTCTCATTCTTTATCTAAAAGAATTTTCCGGAAAAATAAAAAGCCTTCGTCCAGTGGATCGCCGATCCCTCTTTTTTTCAACATTCCGGTCATGTCCAAAACAATGATCCCATACATCCAAGAATACATCGTTCGTGCGAGAGAGGGATAATCTTCTTCTTTAATCTTGAATTCTCCCGACCTAACGCCCGCTCGGATAGTTTCCAAAAATACCCGATAACTGGTTGGAAGTTTCGGAAAAGCCTTTCTGTGCATATGCCCGTGAACGGTGTTGAACATTACCTTATGTAATTCTTGGTTATTCCCGGAAAAATCGTAATAAGCTCTTGCAATTAGGGTCAATTTTTCATAGGAATTTTTTCCGTTCAGTCTGGAAGCTCTCAGAGTTTCGGTTAACTGAGCTTCTCCTTGGGAAATGATAATTTTGATGATATCTTGCTGGCTTTTAAAGTGCGAGTAAGGGCTTGCTACACTACAATCCAACTTTTCGGCGATCCTTCTCATGGACAGCCCATCAATTCCTTCTTCGTTCAATATATCCAAAGCCGCCTGGACGATGGATTCTTTATTTAAACTATTTCTAGTGCGCCTTCTAGGACGCGGAGCAGCTACTGCAGTCATATTTTTTGCCTTCGGGACATTCGAAAGCCGAGAACGGCTCGAATATCGTCCCCATTGTCCAGTTATCCCAAAAATAGGCAGGATGTTCAAGAGTTTCCTTTTCAAATTTGGGGATTTTCCTAGGATAGGATAGAAAAAAGATAGAAACGGACCCCCAGAATGAAAGCAACCGCCTCTTCCAAGGTTAAATCAAAGGCTAAAGCCTCAAAAACCACACAGCAATCTCCCAAAAAAGCCACAAATGGTAAGAGCAAATCCCAGTCCCCTAAGAGACATTTTCCGGCCCCCTGGTCATTAACAGGAGAAGGATTCCTGTTCCCGCTATTCGGTAGGAAGTCCTACAATTTTGAAATGGCATTCTTGGATGAAGAAGATCGTAAGTCCTTCAAAGGAGGACTCGGTTCTTTGATGTTAGTGAACTATGAAAGATCCGATGTAGGGCCTTATTATGAACTTTTATACATTCCCGGAAATTTCGAACACAAGGGCACAAATTACAAAAGGATCACCCGCATTTTTGTATCTAGCCAAACTTCTGTAGACGAAGGAATTCGCAACTGGGCAATCCCAAAAGAAAGAGCAGACTTCGTATGGAAAAAAGAAGGCTCAGTAACTAAGATCGAAGTTGCAAGAAACGGAAAATCTTTTTTCAAAATTAAGATCCGCACATTAGGTTTTCATTTTCCGGTAAGCACATCGATCCTTCCTTATGTTCTATTACAAAAAGCGGAAGATGGTTCCAAACTAAGCACTGCGTTTATTGGTACAGGCAAAGGAAAATTCGCAAGGATAGAATCCGTTTGGTCGGACGAAACGATCTTTCCGGACTTTATCAAAGGTGGAGGAATAAAAACAGGAATAGCAGCTTCTCCGTTCCATCTGACCTTCCCTGTTGCAGAAAATGTGGAATAAGCTGAATATTCAAATTTAATGAAATACCCATTATAAAAATCCGCCAGGAGTACTTCCATGAAGAAGTTCCGTTTAACGATTATTCTTCCATTCTTCTTTTTTCTCTTTTCCGGTCCTACTTTTTCCGGAACCGCCAAACCTCAGATCAAAGAATTTAATTTCGAGGCCGGAATGTCCAAGGTAGATATCACAGGACCTCCTATCGGGATCATGTTCTGGGGTTATGCGCAAGAAGGACAAAAAGGAGAAGGTATACATCTCCGGCAATTTGCAAGAGCTTTGGTCGTCAAAGATCCTAAATCCGAAAAAGTATTAGCCTATGTGACAGCGGAATTAGGCGGAGTTCCTCATGAAGTGCAGAGAGATGTTGTAGCCAGATTAAAAAAAGAAGTAGATCCTAATTTTAATTTAGCAAATGTTCTTTTGAACGCTTCCCATACCCATAGCGCTCCGGCAGGATTCTTCCATTATATTCAAAATTCCATATATACTACTAAGTTTTTTCCCGAATATTATTCAGTGATCGTAAACGGGATCTTTCAGGCGATCAAAGAGGCTTATTCCAAGAAAGAAGCCGCACAATTGTTGGTCGGAAGCGCAATTGTAGAAGGAGCCGGAGTCAATCGTTCCTTAACGGCATACCAAGCAAATCCTAAGGAAGAAAGAGACAAATACGATTCCGATACGGATAAAACAATGATCCAACTTTCTATAAATACCAGAAGAGGTGTGATCGGGATCGTGAATTGGTACGGTGTACATACTACAAGTATGACCTTCGATAATCATTTGGTATCGACCGATAATAAGGGATATGCTTCTTATCTTTCGGAATCCGAAGCCGCAAAAAGAGGACAAAAAGATTTTATCGCGATCTATGCTCAGGCAAACGAAGGAGATGTGACTCCCAACCTGAATCTAAATAATACAGGCCCGGGAAAGGATATGTTCGAGAGCACCAAGATCATAGGAGAAAGACAATATCTTTCGAGTTCCAAGATCTTGAATGATAATAATCTCAGAGCCTTACCTTCCGGTCTTAACTATACACAATCTTTTATAGATATGCCTAACTCGATCGTTCGTAAGGAATTTTCGGAAACCGGAAAAGACGAAAGAACTTGTTTGTCCGCATATGGTTATGCTTTGGCGGCAGGTTCCACGGAAGAAGGTGGAGGTCACTGGCTTTTCCATGAAGGAATGAAGGACGAAGATAGAAAATTCTATATTGATTGGTTGGCCGCAAGATTATTGCAAGCTCCAAGCGATGAATTGAGAGTATGCCAAAAACCTAAGGCGATCCTATTCCCTATGGGAGAAACAAAACCGGATCCTTCTCTTTCTCAAATCTTACCTTTGGGGCTTGCAACCATCGGTGATTTTGCCTTGATCATTTCACCTAACGAAGTCACTACGATGTCCAGCAGAAGAATGAAAGAAACAGTCAGAAAAGTGTTAGGGCCTAAGATCAAAGAGATCGCACTCTCAGGATTGACCAACGATTTCGCGGGATATATTACTACTAAGGAAGAATATTCCACACAACAATACGAAGGCGGTCATACTCTTCATGGTCCGTTTAGTTTGGATCTTTTCAGACAAGAATACGATAGACTTGCAAACGATCTTCTACAGAACAAGGTTAGCGCCCAAGGACCCTTTCCTAAAGATCTAAGTAAAACCGTTATAGGTACGGATGTCCCTCACAGAGAGAGGATCTCTTCTTTTGAACCAAAAATAAAAACCCCGAATGAAAATTTCGTAAAGATCGGAGAATCCGTTTCCTGCGAAGTGAGCTCCGTAAATCCGAATATCTCTTATCCGAAACAAAGATCCTATTTCGATGTGGAGAAGAAAGAGGGAGATAAATGGATCACTGTTTATACTGATTCCGACTGGGCTACTAAATTCTATTTTAAAAAATCATTTCTATCTTTGTTTGATGATAAGATCCGATTGGTTTGGGAGACCGATAAGAATGATGCTCCTGGAGTTTATAGGCTCAAACATTCCTCCTTCTATATTAACAAAGAAGGAAAAGAAGTGCCATTCTCCATTGATTGCCCCGAATTCGAATTAAAATAGTATGACTCGGAAACGATGTAAATTGGAATGGTAGTACACCGTATTGATCTGCAGTTAATAACTGCGTAATATTAATATTTTTAGGACTGGAAAAATGGAAGAAGCAGTTTTGTTGGACGGAATCCGCACCCCTTTCGGAAATTTCGGCGGAACATTAAAAGACGTAAGTGCAGTTGATTTGGGAGTATTAGTCTCTAAATCTTTGTTGGAAAGAACAGGAGTCAATCCTTCCGATATAGGTGAGTCTATTTTCGGGAACGTGGTTCCCACTGGAAAAGAAGCCATCTATCTTGCTAGACATATCGGACTCAAAACCGGATTACCGATCACAGTTCCAGCTTTGACCTTAAACAGACTTTGCGGTTCCGGAATGGAAGCAATCATCCAAGCAGCTAAAAAGATCTACTTGGGAGAATCGGAAGCAGTCCTTGCAGGCGGATCCGAATCCATGAGCAATGCACCTTATGTTGTGCGTAACGCAAGATGGGGAGTGAGATACGGCTCCGCAGAATTCGAAGACACGTTAGAGCAAGGACTCACCGACCAATACGTAGGACTCATTATGGGCGCTACTGCGGAAAATCTTGCTGACCAATACAAGATCAGCAGGGCAGAACAAGACGAATGGGCCGGGATCTCCCAAACCAGAGCGGAAAAAGCAACGGTAGAAGGTAGACTAAAAGAAGAGATCCTGCCCGTAACTGTAGGCGGAAAAAAACCGGTAACATTAGAAAAAGATGAATTTATCAAAGGCGCCGCTTCTATCGAAAAACTATCCGCACTTAAACCTGCATTTAGAGACGGTGGAACGGTAACTGCAGGAAACGCATCCGGTCTGAACGACGGAGCGGCAGCGACTATCGTTACCTCCGCTTCTTATGCTAAAAAGATCGGCAAAAAACCTTTGGCGATTATCAGAGGATACGGACACGCAGGATGCGATCCTGCAAAAATGGGGATCGGACCTGCGTTAGCAATTCCGATCGCTCTTAAAAAAGCCGGCTTAAAACTTTCCGACATGAGCCTTGTAGAAGTAAACGAAGCGTTTGCTGCTCAGTATCTTGCCGTCCAAAAAGAATTGGGCTTAAATCCTGAGATCACCAATGTAAACGGTGGAGCAGTCGCGATTGGACATCCGCTGGGAGCAAGCGGTGCGAGGGTGACCATCACTTTGGCTTACGAACTCAGAAGAAGAAAGGCAAAATACGGAGTCGCTTCTCTTTGTATCGGCGGTGGACAAGGGATCGCTCTTATCCTGGAAAACCCGGAAGCCTAATCATAAAAAAGACTAGGTCCCGCTTAGTTTGCAGGACCTAGTCCAGTTCTCACTTCCCTAGTTTACGCTTTTATAATCTTTTTTCTAATTCAAAAGCTTCCGCCAATAGTTCGTAAGAGCGAACTCTATCTTTAAAATCGTATGTGATCGTAGAGACCACTACTTCATCTATCCCATATTCCCCAGTTAGATCTATAATCCTTTTTTTGACCGTATCGGGTGTGCCTGCAATCATTCTTCCGCGATTATGCAATAGCCTGACCCTTTCCAAATCAGAATAAACGTAAGGTTTAATTTCTTCGTAAGAAAGAATACCTTCGCTAATCCCTTTTTCAATATTTAAAAGTTGTCTGTCCATTACCGCCTGTAGTTCGTCCGCCTTCTCCTTTGTGTCCGCGCATAACACAAAAAGTCCCACGCTTGCTTGAGGAGTTTTTAATGATTCTGAAGGTTGGAATCTTTCCTTATAAGCCCGGATACTCGCATATCCTCCGGTAGGATTGATAAACTGAGCGAAAGAAAGAGCCATCCCGAAATGAGCTGCAATCAAAGCGCTTTCTCCACTGGAAGTTAAGATCCAAAGTTCAGGACAGGTTTCCGCAACCGGGATCGCTTTTACCTTCTCCTGGATAGAATCAGGTTCCGCATTGTCCGTCAAAAAATCCCGTAAATCCATCAGTTGTTGGATAAAATCATTTTGGACAAAACTGTTGGAAGGATTCAATATAGCAGCCGTTAGCCGATCTCCACCCGGCGCCCTGCCGAGTCCCAGATCTATTCTTCCCGGAAAGAGCGTCTCAAGCATCCTGAAATTTTCGGCCACTTTGAGAGAACTATGATTGGGAAGCATGATCCCGCCGGAACCCATACGTATTCCTTTTGTTTCTCCTGCAAGATGAGATATCAAAACCTCGGGAGAAGATCCGGCTAATCCAAGAATATTATGATGTTCTGAAACCCAATATCTGTGATAACCAAGTCTATCCGTAAGTTTTGCAAGTTCGATCGTCTCTTGGACCGCTTGGAATGCGGTCCCACCTTTGCGAATAGGAGACTGATCTAAAACACTTAATCGGATCATATGACAAAACCCATTTTATCTATTTGTCGAGTATCCATGTATTGTTTTCCATTACTTAGACGAGGCTAACGAGAGACTAGGCAAAAACGGTTCGGTCCATTATTTGGTCCTAGGTCGGCTTTCGATTCAATCTCAAGATCCTTAGTAAGATATTTTACAGCAATTTTCGGGTTGTGTTAAATTCAAAAATTCTTTTATACTTAGACAAAGAAATGATCCTCAGTAAAGAAATACAATCTCCTATAGGGATACTTCTCGCCGGTGCGGTGGAAGAAGGTATCTGCCTTTTGGAATTCACCGAAAAAGAGAGGCTGGAACTCCAACTCAGTCGGCTCAAAAAAGTTTTCGGCGAGGATATACAACCGGGAGAAAGTAAGTTCTTTCCTCTTTTAGAAAGGCAGCTTCGGGAATATTTCGAAGGTAAAAGAAAAGAGTTCGATGTCCCTCTTGTAATCTTAGGCACTGATTTTCAAAGGAAGGCTTGGGAAGCGCTACATTCGGTCGTGTATGGAAAGACAAATTCTTATGAGGCTCAGGCAATCCGGATCGGAGACAAAAACGCAGTCCGCGCGGTTGCAAAAGCGAATGGAGAAAATCGGATCGCGATCTTGATCCCCTGCCACAGGATCGTGGGAAAAAGCGGAGATCTAACAGGATATGGAGGTGGACTCTGGAGGAAAAAATTCCTGCTCGAATTAGAACAAAAATTTTCCGATTCTCCTACCTTACCTTTTTTCCGAGGTGAATGACTGAAGCTATACTTCCAGGAAAAGTAACACCTTCAAAAGGAGACCATCCGCTCTTACTCTTTATATCTTCTTTTTTGAATGTAGTCGGAGTCTCAAAATCTAGAACCGTAAAACTTCCGCAATAACCTTCCTCGATCTTTCCGAACCCTTTTCCGTATTCTTTCGGTAAAAACTCCGCCACAAAATCGCCGGGATTCTCCGCACAAATTTCGGAAATTTTTTCCAAAGAAATTCCTGCGGTCTTATGCAGCCAAGTCACGAATAAAGAATAAGTATCCAGCTGAGAAATACCGGATGTACCTTTTAGTTTTTCTTCGATAGAATGCGGAGCGTGATCCGTAGCTAAAAAATCGATCCAACCATCTTTGACTCCTCGGAGTAATGCCTCTTTGTCTTCCGGTCCTCGGAGAGGTGGATTCATTTGGAACCAATGGCGGTTCTCGTCCGTAAGCATGGTTCTATCGAAATAGAGATGAGTAGGAGTTACTTCACATTTTACTTTAACTCCCCTATTCTTAGCATCGATGATCTTCTTTAAACCTTCTTCCGTGGAATAATGGCATAACTTTCCGATCAGATCGTATTTTTCGATCAAATAAAGTGCGAAGTCCGTAGCTAAAGTCTCCGCAATAGCCGGCCTTCTGTCCTCATGATAGGTTTCGTTCTGGTTCTTTTCTAAAATTTCAGGATCTTCACAATGAAAACTGACATTACATCCTTTATAATGGCGTATAGTTTCTTCCAACTGCTCATTGGAATAAAAGAATAATTCTCCGATAGAAGGGCCCATGAATGCTTTGTATGGAACATGAACTTTAAGAGGTTTTGTATGAGGACCTATACCCGCGTATAAAGTGATCCGAACAGGAGAATGGTCCGCGAGTTCTCTTTTTTTAGCATAAGTTATATCGTCGGTAGGAGGGATTGGGTTATTGGGCATGTCCGCGATATGGATCACACCTCCGTTGATCGCTGCATTTCCAGCGGATAAAAAATCTTCCTTATATTTATGCTTCCCGGACTCGTCTTCTCTTGCGTGTACATGGATATCGCCGAAGCCTGAAAAGATCACAAACTTGTCCGGATCAAATGTTAGCTCTTCCAAATTAGAAGATTGTAATATTTTGCCTTTTTGAACGGAAAGTATAAGGCCGGTTTTCAGATCCAGTTCCACCGTTCCAATAAAGGATCCTTTGGAATTTTGGAATTTTCCCGAAATTTTTCGGATTTGAGAAGCCATTCGCCCAGTATATCTTAAGCGCCTTTTTTTTCTATCGCATTCAAAAGTTTCGTAACAGCTGCGGAAGGTCCTTGCTCTTTACGAATTTGGATGGCAAGATCACGAGCCTCGTCCAAACGATTTGTATGATAATACATATCTGCGAGATGCAGATTATTTTGTGTATGACTTTGGGAAATGGATCTAAGTTCTTCAGACAAACGGATAGCTTCTTGGATATCTCCCGTTTTTTTTGCACAATAAGACAGGATAAAAAGCATCTCAGGATCTTTCACTATCCCCATCTCTCTCAATTCCTGGGCGGCCAGATAAGCAGTTTGATAATCCTTGATCTTCAAACCGAGTTTCAAAATTAATTTGGAACGAACCGGATGTGACTCGTGGCTTCCTTGCAGATCGGAGAGGAATTTTCTCAATTCGGAAACCGAACTGGTCTTTTTGATCCGATCTGAAATTTCTTTCCAAGAAGAAATTACTCCACTCGGTCTAGATACCGGTTCATTTTGGCTAAAAGAAGAATATTCCGGACTTTCTTCCGTTCGAATAGACTGGATCATTCTATTAAATTGATCCGCTAAACTTCCGATCTCATCCCAAGCTTCCGGATGCAATTCCCTTTGCAGGTCCCCTTCGGTCGCAAGTTCTAAGGCCGAATATAGTCTGTCCAAAGGTTGGATTACGAAGAAGGAGAAAAACGAATTGATCGCTATGGCAAAAAGAAGAAGGCAAATTAAAAACGCGAGAACCGGTTTTTTCAATAATCCTGTCTCGAACGCCAGAAATTCCTGATAAGGAATACCGATCTCTTTTATTTGTGTTTTACCGGGAGATTTCTGGATTACGGAATAGTAATATTCTCCCATCGTAATTCCTTGGATCCTCCTAAAACGAGGCTCCCCTTCCGGGACCAATTCTCTCATTTGATCCAAAACAAAACTCCGTAATGCCTCTCCTTCTGCGGAAGAGTTTCTCACGGAACCGGAAAGTATCTTTAAGAATAAGGCCAACTTCTCCTCTTTTCCATCGGGCGAGATTTGTTCCAAGATCCGGTCCCGAATATCTTTCGGAGGAAGATTTCTGATCTTCTTACGGAACTTCTCTAAATATTTGGAAAATCCTATTAAATTTTCAGAATATTTATCTGAACCCTTCAAAGACTCCGCAACCTTTGCATAAGAAGGGAATTCTTTGTTTAAGGAGGAAGGATTGTTCCAGATAAAGGAAAGGATCAGATCTCTTTTGGATTCTGCAAAAAGCGAAGTCTCCAATCCTCCGGAAGCGGTCAGCACAAATCCGTCATTGTCTTGCACGGAAAGTAAATAAGAATCGGGGGATAGATCTTGAGCCTTTAATCTTTCTTTTACCGTTTCGTTAAAGGACTCCAAACCGGGTTGTAAAAAAAGCCAACTACTTCCTTGGAACACGAATACTAATAATAATATTATCCCGAGTAAAATAGGAGATCGGAGACTAAAAGCTTCTCCAGATGCCCTTAAATGGATCAGCCAAGCTAAGAATAATGCGGTCAAAAAGATAGGGTTCCAAAAAGAAAGTCCGATGGCCCTGTCTAAAGGATACGCAATCTCTTTTAAATGAAAAAGTATCGTAGTCCCAAGAAGAAGCAAAAATGGCACCCAAAAAGAAAGCGCCATCAATTGAACATCCGATCTATGAGCCTGAAATCCTCTCCATGCCCCAAAAAGTAAAATTAGAGAAACATAAAAAATACCGAACCAAAAGATCACTCTTTCGTTCGGTCTATGGATTACGTCGTAGACCCCTCCGCCGAAATCATAAACAGGTTTGGAGAATATTGTCCCTATTATATGAAGGACCAAAATACTTAAGGCAAGAAAATATCCTGCCCCCAATAAGATCCTTCCTGTCTTTTCGGAAGCCTGTGAGTTCAGGAGGAAAAAATACAAACAAAGATGGGCACAAATTAAAAATGCGGAAGGTAAAGAAACCCATCGATGCAAAAAAGAGAGAGGATGAAAAAAAGAAGTCCCGAGTAAAAAGGAAAGCTCGAGTAACGCGGAATATAAGAATACCCAACCTAGGTGCAGGGTTGTTTCATACTTTTCCCTTCTGCTCAAAAGAAAAAAAGCGCAGAGCCCGGAAAGAAGAAATCCGGTAAGATAACTGACGCTGGAAAAAGTTAAAACAAACATGATGTATTTAAAGCATCATTTCACACAAATTACTGCGAATTTGTTTGTGCTTGGACTTGGAGAAAAATCCCCGCTGCTCAAGTTTACCGTCATATAGTCACCCTTGTCTCCGGCTGCACTTGTAGACCAAAATAATCCTATGGTTTTGATCTTTTTGTCCGCTCTTTTGGAGAATGTCTTAAGCTCTTCCTTGTCCGGAAGTCTCTTTTTTCTGGAAGAACAATAACGAACCGCATCTTCCCAGGCTACCGGTGATCCGACTTCTTCGTCCCAACCGTGTTTTCCATAAACAGGGGTCTTATCCAAATATTCCTGAACGATAAAATAACCGAAAAACACGATCAATGCTACCGCGAGAAATCCGATAACTTTTACAAGAGTCCCTGAACTTCCCGCGGATTGAGGTGCCTTCATAGGAAGTTCTTTCATTGTTTCCGAAATTTTAGTCGCTACAGTATGCTGCTGGTGGCGATTTGGACGACCATGTTCCGGCTTTTTTTTCTGCTGATGACCGCGGTTTCCTCCGCCTGGGTGTTTGTGGGAAGATTCTTGTTTTTTATTCCCGGAAGTTTTGCGGGGAGGCTTACGACGGTTCGCCATAAAGTGGGTTATCCTTTCAGTCGATGGATTTGGACCTATTTATTCAAAACGGCCCTGGACGAATTGGAAAATCGTCCGTAAAAGAATCTCTACCAAGACTAGCTCATTTAGTAAAGAAAAAACCGCCAAGCCGAAAGGAAAGCCCCTAGTCATACTTAAAAAAGGTCGAATGTTTCCAGTATGACCGAAAGGATTGTCCCAGAATGCAGACGATTCGAATCGGATTAATTGGCGCAGGGACGGTCGGCACAGGAGTTCTTAAAATTCTTTCGGAAGAATCGGCAAGATTCGAAAAAGAATACGGTATCTCGCTAAACGTACATACGATTTGTACCAGAACTCCCTCCAAAATCGCCCCCATTTCGAAATTATTTTCCAAAGTAACTGTAACGGATGATTACAAACAAGTAGTGGGAAACCCCGAAATCGATATCATTATCGAACTTGTTGGAGGTACAACAATCTCCGAAGAAATCGTATTAACCGCCCTACAATCCAAACAGACAGTAATCACAGCGAACAAAGCGCTTCTTTCCGAAAAAGGAGAGATTATTTATAGAACGGCAGAAGAGAACCAGACCGAAATCGGATTCGAAGCTTCCGTCGGAGGTTCTATTCCGATCATCCGAGCCATACGGAATTGTTTGGCAGGTGATAAGTTCCTTGGGCTTTATGGGATCTTAAACGGAACAACTAACTTCATCCTTTCTAAAATGGAAACAGAAGGTTTAGATTATAAAGAAGCTCTAAAACTCGCTCAGGAGAAGGGATTTGCGGAAGCGGATCCAAGTTTCGACGTAGAAGGAATAGATACAGCCCATAAGATCAGTATTATAGGCTCCTTGGCATTCGGAGAGAAGATCCCTCTACAAAACATAGTGGTGGAAGGTATAACAAAGATTACACGACTGGATATCGCATTCGCTTCGGATCTGGGTTATAGAATCAAGTTACTTGGCCTTGTTAGAAAATTGGACGGTAAGATAGAAGCGAGAGTCCAACCTGTAATGATCCCAAAACATCACGCATTCGCAAGTGTGATGAATGAGACAAATGCGGTGTATTACAAAACCGCATTTGCCGGTCCAGGTCTGATCGTAGGAAAGGGAGCAGGCGCTTTGCCTACAGCCTCCTCCGTGGTTTCGGATCTGATCTATTATGGCTCAAGACGGGGCAAAAATCTTCCGATGGAAAAGAACAGATTTCCAAAAGCATCCATATCAGAAGCGAACCAAACCGAAGCCAGATATTACCTGAGATTTAATACTCTGGACCAACCTGGGGTTTTGGCGGAAATCGCAAAAGATTTGGGAACAAACGGAGTATCTATTTCTTCTGTCCGCCAAAACGAATCGGAAACGGAACCTGCGGAAGTAGTCGTGGTCACACATCCTTGTGTGGAAGCTTCCATTTCCGCATCTTTAGGAAGGATAGACGCTTCCGAAGTGGTTTTAGAACCTTCGGTTGCGATCCGATTGGAAGACAAATTGTAAAATTATGAGCGAATTTCCCTGCACATTATCCTTACATGAAGGATTCGGGGAACCACATTTGGATTTATTTTTGGATATTGACGGAAATTCTCGTCTAATCACCTTCGGAACAGTCGCTTCCAATCGGGATTTGTTTGAGAGTGGGTCGACAATAACTTTTCAAAGAAAGAAAGATCACAGAAGGATCTATCTGGATTTAGAAGGTGAAATCGAAAAGAAGGGACGACTTAGGATACTTTTCCGCGGATCCGCAAAAACGGATTCCAAACCGGATGAAGTCTCCGGATGGACGGAATTGACAGCCACCATCAAAGACGGAATAATGATCTTTTAACGCGGATCGGGATAAAATGGCAAAAACGGAATTCGAAGGCCTGTACATAGAAACTAAAAAAGACTCCGTCGGAGACAAAGAAGTTCTAATCGTCATAATGAACGGAAAAGTGACGAATACGAACGCTTTCGAGATTTCCAGAAAGATCAATTTCGTTTTCGATGAAGGGATCTACGAGATCATATTGGATCTTTCTTCTTTGGAATATATCAATAGTGTCGGGGTTGCAACTCTCTTAACGCTTATCAAGACCGTAGACCAGCATAACGGAAAAATCGTAATCGGAGGATTGAATCATTTCTTAGAGAATGTGATCCGATTAATGGAATTACCTAAAAAAGTGTCGATCTATCATACTTTAGACGAAGCCAAAGCAGTCTTTAAATAATCTTATAATCCGCACCAAAATATAGAGCCTCGGTCAATACCAAGTCCCGGGCATCAGGAGATTGGACCATTTGGGACAGGCTCTTATCTAATACTTTCCTGTTTAGAAAGAATATCCAAATATTCTAAAATACCTTTTGCTATGGTCTCCTTAGAAGCGGGACCGATCTCCTTTTTGGAACCTTCTTTTCCATAAATGATCACGCTGGTATCCAGATCTCCAAAACCCTTGGAGTCTTTTCCCACGTAATTTCCTACGATATAATCCAGATTTTTCTTCCTAAGTTTACCGAGTGCATTTTGGTCCAATAGGTCGGTCTCTGCGGAGAAACCGATACGAAGCACGTCTTTTAGATTATGCGCCTGGATCTTTTCCTGAACCGAAACAAGTATGTCCGGGTTTTTGATCAGCTCCAGAACTAAGGTGTCGTTACCTTCTTCTTTTTTGATCTTGGACTCGTTTGCATTTTTGGGACGAAAATCAGCGGGAGCAGCAGCCATGATAAGAATACAAGAAGAACCCACTTCCTTTAGGACTGCGTCTCTCATTTCTAAAGTTGTTTCCACCTTGATAACTCTCGCACCCTTAGGTTCGGAATATTTCGGTTCTGTTAATCCTCGAATATAGACGATATCTTGAACTAAATGAGCCGCTTCTTGGGCCAAACAATAACCCATTTTTCCGGAAGAAGCGTTTGAAATAAAACGTACGGGATCTATCCACTCTCTGGTGGGTCCCGAACTTATTATAATTTTTGAATATTTATTCAAAGGAAGAACGTCTTATTGAGAAGTTTTTAGATACAATTCCAGGATCTTTTTTTGCATCACCGGAACATCGGCCAGTTTACCGTAACCCTCGTCACCGCAAACCACAACGCCTTCTTGTGGATCTAATATGATTACTCCGTCCTCTTTCAGACGCGCAAGATTTCTTTGTGTGGCTGGATGAGTGAACATATTCGGATTCATTGCAGGAGCGACCAATACTGGACATTTCGCAGCAAGATAGGTAGAAGTTACAAGATCGTCCGCAATTCCATTAGCCATTTTAGCAATAATATTTGCCGTAGCAGGTACAACTGCAATCACGGCCGCACGATTCCTTGCATCGATATGGGCCATTCCTTGCTCGTACTCGTCCACCTGCACCTTTTTACCGGTAAGAGCCTCGAATGTGATCGGACCTATAAACTTGGTGGCGTTCTCCGTCATGATCACGGAAACAGGATAACCTTCTTTGGTAAGATTACGTACTAGTTCGCAAGCTCTAAAAGCCGCGATACTTCCGCTGACTGCGATCAGAATATCCTTTTTGTCCATACTTACAGATCCAAAACCGATCAACTAGATTTACAACTTAAATCGCAAAGGAAGAAGGAGCCGAAAGTCGAGTAAAACGAACGGTCATGATCTTATTCCCATCCATTTTTTCTACGGTTAGTTTACCTTCCGGGATCACAACTTCAGTTCCTTCTTTAGGCATATCTTCTACTTTATCTAAAATAAAGCCGGCAATAGTTCGAATATCGTTCAACTCTTCTTCTTCGATCCCGGTTAGGATCTCTTTTAATTCGTCTAGTTCGGTTTCTCCATCTATATCGAATGCATCAGGAGAATGTGACGGAACGGCATCGATTTCATGATCGTCGGTCTCATCCCGGATCTCTCCGAAAACTTCTTCTACTATGTCCTCCATAGTAAGTAGTCCCGAAACTCCTCCGTATTCGTCGATAACAATAGCCATATGCTGTTTTGCAAGGCGCAACTTCTGAAGGACCTTTTCTATTGACATTCCTTCCGGAACCACGATAGGAGGTTGCATGATTGTAGTGACTTTTGCCTTCTTGTTCCGTTTGGATTCGGAAAGCCATGCAAGAAAAGCCTGAACGTGAACGATACCTACTATATTATCGGTAGTTCCTTCGTACACAGGATACCTGGAAAAATGATGTTCAGCAATAATAGAAAGGACCCCGTCCATTTGGCTGTCCGCAGGGATTCCCACAATACTGAGTCGATGAGTCATCACATCTTTCGCCAAATGTTCGGAGAACTGGAAAGTATTTTGGATGATCTGGAATTCTTCTTGGTCAATATTTCCCTGTTTATTCTGTTCCTGGATGAGGATCATCAATTCCTCAGGAGAATGGATGATCCGATGAGAATCTTCCTTAAACCCGATCATCCTTAATAGAAAAGTAGTCATTCCATTTAAGAAAAACGTAATAGGAAAAAATAAATAATAAAAGAAGAATATAGGTGCGCTTGTCACCAAAGCCATGGTCTCTGTCTTTTGGATTGCAACAGTTTTGGGAAGAAGTTCGCCCAATAGAATATGCAAAAATGTGATCAATGCAAACGAGATCGCGACCGCTACACCATGAATCGTCAAATCCGAGTCGGGATAACCTGCATAATGAAAAATAGGTTCTATCCAACTGGACAGATAACCTTCTCCCACCCAACCTAAAAGTAAACTCGCGATCGTGATCCCCACCTGGCAGACGGAGAGCATATCGTTTAACATACTGGCCGCTTTTTTGGTTAAAACTGCCATCGGTCTTCCGTCTCTAATCAATTCTTCCAAACGAGAAGGTCGGATCGAGACAAGGGCAAATTCCGCGGACACGAAAAATCCATTTGCAAAAATAAGAAGAAGAATTACGAAAAATCCAATCACATCCATTAACGGCAAGATCTTCCGAATGTAAGATTTAGGCGGATTGCTAGATCGAAAGAATAAAACAAGGTGGGAAAAATATGGCTTTGGTCCGGAAAAATCCGGCTTCTACTGTCGGGGTCCATCTATCTGTGATACCATCCATGAAAAACGGTCCATTGTCGAGTGTTTTGGAGCCGAAAAAATGAAAATTTCCCTTTTTACCGAACTCGGTTTAAGTGATTTATTCAGCGTTTCGGACCATTTTTAAGACTCTAGAATTCAGGTTCGGGTCCCCATTTTCGTTCGCGAGTCTTTCTAATAAATTTATGTCGGATTCCGACTCGGGATTCCAGTATTTAACAAAGTAAAGGCG
Source organism: Leptospira sp. WS58.C1 (assembly GCF_040833995.1). Taxonomy (NCBI): domain Bacteria; kingdom Pseudomonadati; phylum Spirochaetota; class Leptospiria; order Leptospirales; family Leptospiraceae; genus Leptospira; species Leptospira cinconiae. The sequence continues at coordinate 324,379 of NZ_CP162137.1, read as the reverse complement.
AGAAGTTCCTGCGGATAACCAGAACCTGGCCCAGTCCAGAAAATCCTCGGATTTATCTCCCCAACCGGAACCATTCAGAGAATCCTTAGTGAATGCGATCCTATCAGGCAAATTCCTGAAATCCAATCTGCGCTTTGCTTTTCTGAAAGAAATAGAATCGGATCCGCAAGACCATTCATAGTCCCTAAGACCGTTAGGAGATTTAGAAGTCACCTTCATGTTCCAAACAAGTAACGCTGACTTTCCTTGGAGCAGTTTAGAACCATCATAATATTGTAATGGAAAGGATTGCCAACCTAAATGCCCGTCCCCTTCAGGAAGGATTTTTGGAAAAAGGTTCTCACAAGCTGGGCCGAATACTTTTTTTGCGGAGTCGGATTCATCCCTTTTATCGAATCTAAGGAATAATTTGATCTCCGAATCCGGGAATTCCTTCCTGAGATACTCGGCAGCTTCGACTCCCGGAGAATTCAGATAAATTTGGACCTTGTCTTTTTTGGAAAAGGATTCCATAGTATTTCTTAAGGCAGACTGAGCGGTATAACTGGAAGGATTTTCGGTATTCAATTCCCTTGCTTCCAACTCGGAAGAATCTCCGTCTTTGTGAAATAGAAATACTCTCTTATCTTTCACAAAAATTGCAATCAATGGATGAGTTAACTTTTTGAAATTCGCATTTTTGATTGGGTCGGATTCCTCTCTAATTCGAGCGGATTCCTTGGCTCTCATTTCGGACCAGGCGGATTTCCAAGGTTCTCTTCCAGGGGGATAAAATCCTTTGTATCTAGAGATCCTAATATGGGTCTTGAGAATGGCCAGATCTGGAGGAGAATCGTCCTCCTGAAGTTCCGAATTCTCCTCATAATGGATCATAAACGAAAGTAGATCGTTTGTATATCCATGTCTGATATAAAAATCGATGGCTGAGTTCTCTAAACTTTTACTTCCAAAGGAAGGAGGCAGATAGTTTTTGATCTCGAAAGTTTTATCATCCGTAACACCGGAAGCGGAAATTTTAAGAGCCTGATCTAAGAAACCTTTTACTCCTCGGAGATTCGAGGATTCTTTATGAGAAAGAAATAAGCCGTTCAATCGGATCCATTCTTCTTTATAAGCCGGATCTTCTTTTAAGATTCCACCTGCTTTGGTGAATTCTATGATAGCTTTTCTGAGATTATTCGTCTTTAACTGCAAAAATCCATGGAGTAATGTAGCGGAATATTCTACTCTTCTCCATCCCTTACTCTGTGCTAGAAAGCTTAAATCCATCGCAAGCTTGGAAGCTACCTCTGGCTCGTCTTCGGAAAGTATTTGAATAATCCTTAATTTAGTAAATAGATCGTCTTCGGTTAGATTTTTCGGAGTACTAACCGACTGGAGAGCGTCTACTGCCTTATGAGAATTTTTAGATTTCCAGACGGCCACGGAAACCAAATCACGAGCGCTATTGATCGAGATCGGCTCGCCCAAAAATGGATGAAGTATCTTGGTAGACCAATGTAGAAAGTCGAGATTCAGATAATAATCCAAAGCTCTTGCAGGCTCACCTTGCAAATATGCAAGAGTGCCTAACTTCAGATATAATGAATTTTTGTAAACAGGAGCCATCTCTCCTTGTCTATCAACGACGTATTTTAAGACTTTTTCTGCGGAATTCGGATCTCCATCCACCAAATAATAATACGCCAGTTTTTCGTAGGAATGGGACAACATTCTTCCGCCCAAATTTTCGGAAACGATCCCTATTTTAGAAAATTGGATCGCATCTCTTGCAAATCCCAGCTCGGAAAGATAATCCGCAATATTCGGAAGAAAATTAGATAAGAAAGGAATATGTTTTAGCTCCTTCTCCTCCGGATCGCTGACCCCGGGAAAAGGAGAAAGTATTCTATGTAGATTCGTATATTCCCGATCATGATTCGGATCGGAGAGTTTAAAATCCGCCATATAACTCCCAAGGCGAAGCATTCTACATAGCGAATAATATTGTTTTTTAGGAGAACATTTGATCTTATCCGCAGGTTTCTTATGAAGAAGAACATTACGCGCAGATTCTACCAATTCTTTTTGGTAACTGTCTCCTACAGGAGGATTCCAAGCCTTTAAGAAATTTTCTCCGTTTGTTTTTTTGGAGAAGTAGATATCCTGAAAATAAAGCAGTAGAACTTCCGCAAAGCCTAGATCTTTTTCCTTTCGGATCGTATTGATCAGATTGGAAAATTTTCCGGAATCTTTGTTAAGAAGTAAATATTCTCCAGCCAAAAGTGCAAATTCCGATTTTTGGACCCCATTTAATCCCTCCGGAAAAGAATTAAAATCCGTTTCCTTGGTTAGGACACTTTTGCCGTCCATCAAAAGATAAAAATTTCCCGGAGAACCGGTCCAACCGTAATCATTACGGGACTGCGCCGAAAGTGAAGTGCAAAAAGAGCAGAATGAAATTAATAAAAATGGAATATACTTGAAAATTAGGCTGATGCCGCCTATTTTACGAATATTTAAAATTGCATTTTGCAAGGGAATCGATCGCGAATTAAGTCCGGTTTATAGACCTTCTCTTTTTAAGTCCCGGCCCATTAAATCTCTAACAACCTCCTTCGGATTCTTATGCTCGTAAAGCATTTTATACACCTCGGTGGTGATGGCCATTTCTATACCTAATTTCTGGGATAATTCGAATCCACTTTTAGCCGTTTTTACCCCTTCTGCAACTTCTACCATACCACCCAATATTGAATCCAAACTTTCTCCTTTTCCCAATCTAAAACCTACCGTCCTATTTCTAGAAGCGTCCCCGCAGCAAGTTAAGATCAAATCCCCCATTCCGGATGGCCCCAAGAAAGTTAGAGGATCCGCTCCCAGTTTGACTCCTAGCCTAGAAATTTCGGTAAGTCCTCTGGTGATCAAAGCGGCTCTTGTATTCTGTCCAAATCCCAATCCGTCCGAAACACCTGCCGCGATCGCAATCACATTCTTTAAGGAACCGCCGACTTCCACCCCCACTACATCCGGAGTCCAATAGGTCCTAAAATAAGTGAAACTGAATATTTCCTGCACCTTTCTTGCTGTTGCTTCATTCTTGGAGGCGATGCTCACGATTGTAGGAACACGTTTGACCAATTCTTTCGCAAAACTAGGCCCGGAAAGATAAGATAATTTGCTGTGAAATTTACCGGGAAGTTCCGCCTCAAAAATTTCGGAGACCAATCTGAGGCTTCCGTTCTCTATTCCCTTACTTGCAGAAACGATGGGAGCCTTTTCAGGCAGAAAAGATTTAATTTCTTTTAAAATATCAGTGATCGCATGAGAAGGGGGAGCAGAGACGATCATGTCCTTCTCTCGAACTGCTTCTTCTAAACTTGTACTTCCCTTTAAATTTTTAGGAAGTTCTATCCCCGGCAGATATTTTTCGTTTCGATGGTTCCCATTTATCTCTCGGATCAGGTCTGAATTCCTTCCCCAAATGGTAACTTCATACCCTTTGTCTGCCAAGAGCACGCCTAAAGAAGAACCAAAACTCCCAGATCCGATAACGCCGATTTGCATGAGATATCCTTTCCCCGACTAACCCTAAGGAGTGATGATCCTGACTAGGAAAGCCTAAACGGCAAGAAAAAAAAGGAGGGAAATAAGAAGGCCCGTCTATTCTTATTTTGGCTTAAAAAAGAAATGAAGTTTACCGACCGAATCCGAAGGATTAACTTTGTTCTTCCATGCTCGATTTGCGGAAACTTTCGGGATTCAATCTTTTTGATTTTCTGACGGGGAAAAATTCCTTCGAAGAAAAAGCCTTAAAGAGCAATTACAGGATCGCCGTTTTACTTCATTCTTTGAATAAGGTTCTGCAAAAAAAAGTGGTAGAGGGTACCGAAGATCTGGAATCGCTTGTGATGGATTCCGGTCGGGGCGTTTTATACCTTTCCGGACATTATTCCATCAAAGGACTAACTTGGTCCAAAATTTTAAGAACGAATCATATCAGATACAAACTTTCTTTACGACCTGTGAAAGTAGACGGAAACAGAGTTGTGTTTCGAATAGAAGCGTTTAGACTCTATGATCATAACCCAAGGTCTATAGATCCGATACGAATTTTTTCCAAAGTTTTCAAATTCCATCGAAAATTGATATTAGAAGAGATCGTGGAAGAAATTCCGGAAATATTATCCCTTACGGAAGTAGGAAATGAGATCAGAGTCGATCTGAATTATTTTTTGGCGGAAATTCCGGAAGTTGCAGGAGCTGTTACTGTCCAAAAAGTAATCCCTGAAAAGGGAAATGTATTCTTATTTGTACGCTCCAATACGATCTTAAAACCTCTACTGGATTTTTTTGGACCGGATTATTTGAGAATAGAACCGATTTCGGAGAATGAGGACAGCATGCTCATGCTGTGGAGGGATTAGAAAGATTGGACATTATCACGTGTTTTTCGAGAATCAGTATAGAAAGGGTCGAACGGCTTCAAGTCGTTTAACATAAAAATTAGGATAAGTCCAAATGAGGATCATTTACCTCACCGATATCCACGACGGACTCAGAGGATTGAAAGAAGTCCTACTAGGAACCGAATGCGACTTGTACCTATTCTCCGGCGATATCATCTATAAGGCCTTTTTTAATCCCGAACGTATTATAGAGTTCGTTACTCTCCAAGAGGATATGTATCGTATCATGGATGATATCAAAGAAGATATCAATCCTTACGATTATGCGACAAGAGCTGTACGTTTTCCGGAAAAATACCAGCCTAACGTGGTAGAAAAGTCCCAAGATTATAGAAGATTATTCCACCAAGCCGCTAAAACGATGAAAGAAAAATACGAACTCATCGAAATTATCATCCAAAAATATGCGAAAGCCCCCGTATGGCTACTACCGGGAAATTACGATATAGATCTTCAATATTCCGCGTTATACGAAAGAGACCTCCATAGAAAAACTTTCGATATGGGAGGATTAAAATTTGCAGGTTACGGCGGAGCCCCTGTGATCACTTCAGGTATCCCGGAAAAATTAGCCGTAAAATTCCACGAATACAATCGGAACGGAAAAAATTACAGTGAACCGGAGGACTTTTTTAAGGAAGAAAATCCGGATATAGTTGTGATCCATAATCCAGCGTACGGATTTTTAGATAAGATACCAAGCTTTGGACATGTAGGTTCTCAAGGGATCAGAAGATATTTAGACGATTATACACCTTCTTTAGTCGTCTCTGGCCATGTTCATGAAGACCAAGGAATCGTTAAAAAAGGAAAAACTGTGTTTTTGAATCCTTCTAATTTTGGACCAGTGGATTCGGTTTTCGGATTTCAACCCGGAGGCTTCTTCTCGGAAATAGAATTAGAAAAGGATCTTGTAAAAAAAGTAAAACTGAATAGACTATCGGATCACTCAATTCGCCAACTTATGGAGATCGATTGCTCGGGGGACAAATTGGAGCTTGTCCAGGCAAATAAAGACTCAGAAGTCCAGGCGGAAGATTTCATCCGATAGTTTTATGACTCTTCCGAAACTCAATTCAAACTCTAATATAGTTAAATTTATAGGTCTGAAAAAGTTTTTCAGATCTCATGAGACCGGTGTCTCCAGAGAGAGAATAGAAGATTTCAAAAAATTTAATAAACTTATCAACTTCGGAGGGGACGAAGTCGCATTCGACATCTTGGGTTCCTTAAATTTCGGTCAGGCCACCTCCGATTCCGATACGGACATAGTGATGTATACCAGATGTGAAGAAGGTAAAATGGGAGAATGTGGATTGGAAAATTGTTATAAAATTTCCCTATTCAAACATATGTTCCTGAACCTAGTCACCTTCGAACACAGTTCTCAGGCTTATAAACTGGAAATAGTAGATTGTATCAATCTGAACCAATTGGAAAAAGATATAAAAGATAAAAATGCCGAGTCCGCCTTTCTCATCCGCTTTTGTTTTTACAGATCCATTTGTAGAGGAGTGAATCGTAGACTTCTTCATAAATACGAAAACTTGATCTCGGAAAATCTTCCTCTTTGGGAAAAAATTTCCGAATCGTTAGAAGAATGTTTTGAAGGGATCATCAAATCCTCTCAACATACTTATTCCTTTCATAAATACACAGGAAGATTGGCCGATAAGGGAATTAAATTGCCCGGCTCTATGGCGGAGAAAATAAAGGATTATCTAAAACAATGATCACCTTTCTCACCTTAGTCGCTTGTTTAGCCGCCGCTGCGATCTTCTTCCATGTTCTCTATACAGTGGATACAAAACGTCTGGATAAAAAAGCATCTAGCCGGCCAAAAGACAATGACTACGGAAATCCCAGAAAAGTATACGGTGGGAATTGGGATCCGAATCTTCCCCGCCCTAGACTTTGTCCTGTATGCGGTCGGTTCTTGGATAAGAATGAATACTTATACGCGGTACTTTTCGAGCCCGCGACTCCGGGAGCAAAACGACAAGCGCGGATTTATGGTTGCCGTTATTGTTACCTAGGATTGGATGATTCGAGTTCGGCTCCAGAAGAAGCAGCACAAAATTCTCCTCAACCGAAACCAGTCCAGGATGAAGAACTCGGTCTCTGATAAAAAAAATTCCAACGTTTCCCTGAGCAGCTCCATCGGGGTCATTAGAGGTGTGGGTCCTAAAAAACAGGAGGTTTTGGAATCCGTAGGGATCAAAAGCATCCAAGATCTTTTGGGATGGTTTCCTCGCAGATACTTAGATAGGAACTTAACGGAAAACATTCTGCTTAAGCAGGGAGAATCGGTTACCTTAATTCTAGAAGTAATCGATTCTTATCTGGCTCATGGAAAAAAATCCAGACTAGTAGTTTCCGCAAAAACAAAAAACAACGAACCGATCAGTTTGGTTTTTTTCAGGGGGATCCAATTCTTCCGCAGGGTTTTTCAACCCGGGATTCTCGTAGCCGTAACCGGTAAACTGGAATATTTCAGAGGATTCCAACTATTACATCCTGACTATGAAGTTCTGTCTTATGGAGGGAATTCCGACATTTCGGAAGATGATCTTCCGGAAAGTATCCATACCGGCCGCATCATTCCACTTTATCCTACAACGGAGGCAATGAGGGATGAACATCTCAATTCCAGAGAGCTACGCAAACTCATTCATTTTGCATTAAAACTTTTAGAAGGTAGAATTCCGGAAATTCTTCCCGCACAAGCGGTCAAAAAAAGAAATCTGATGGATCGTGCCCAGGCTTATAATGAGATCCATTTTCCCACGGAAGACGAACAATTAGGAAGAGCAAGGACCAGATTCAAATACGAAGAATTATATTATTTTAATCTTCTGATAGAATACAAACGTTCCAGGAGAGCAAAAGTCCCCAGGCTTTTATGGCCTCTTCCGGAGTCCAAAACCGCAAATGATCTGATCAAAAATTTACCTTTCGAGCTGACCCCGGACCAGAAAGAAAGTTTGGCAAAAATTTCGGAATGGACTAAGTCGGATACTCCAGCCGCTATCCTATTGCAAGGAGACGTAGGTTCCGGAAAAACCTTGGTCGCTCTTCTTACCGCACTCAAATACACGGACAATCAGGTCCAGGTATGTATGGTTGCCCCTACCGAAATTTTAGCCCGACAACATTATCAAACTGTAATGAACTTTTTAGGAAATATGCCCTTCCTACGGATAGAACTTTTAGTGGGAAAAGAACCTAAAAAAACCAGAGCAGAAAAAATATTCAGGATCAAAACGGGAGAGTCCCTATTTATCATTGGAACACATAGTGTTTTCCAGGAAGATGTTACTTTCAAGGATCTCGGACTTGCGATCATAGACGAACAGCATAAGTTCGGAGTGGAACAAAGAGAAACATTAAGAGCCAAGGGAAAAAATCCGGACATTCTTGCGATGACCGCAACCCCGATCCCAAGGACACTTTGTCTCACTCTATACGGAGACTTGGAATTAGTAACCCTAAAAAATCGCCCTGCAGGCAGAATTCCAATTAAAACATTATGGTTCACGGAAAGTAAAAGATCCGGAGTTTATAAATCCATCCAAAAGTATGTCTCCCAAGGAAGACAATGTTACATTGTTTATCCGCTTGTGGAGGAATCCGAAAAATCGGATCTAAAATCCTGTATAGAAGCTTATGAAACATTAAGAAAAGATGTTTTTCCTGAATTCAAAGTGGGACTTCTCCACGGAAAAATGGAAACCTCCGAAAAAGATCGGATCATGAAATTATTCCAACAAAACGAGATCCAGATCTTAGTCAGCACCACAGTGATAGAAGTAGGTGTAGATGTTCCGAATGCCTCCGTGATGGTCATTGAACATTCTGATAGATTTGGGATCTCTCAATTACATCAGCTAAGAGGTCGAGTAGGCAGGGGAAAACACGAGAGTTTTTGTATCTTAATTTCGGACTCCAAAATTACGGAAGAGGCAAGATATAGGATCCAAGCCTTGGTTGATTCCGATGACGGTTTCTTCCTCTCCGAGGCCGACTTAAAATTGAGAGGACCCGGAGAATTACTCGGGGTTAGACAAAGCGGTTTGCCGGACTTTAAGATCGCGGACTTAAGAGAAGATCGGCAATGGATTGAGATTTCCGGAGAAGATGCGAAACAATTCGGGAATTTAGGAGATTTGGAAAAATCGGAAATTGTTTCTAGGTTTTCGGAAGGGGCTTTATTATTTTCGAATTGAAAGAAATGTTTCCCGGCCGGCCGAGATTTCAACCGACCAAAAAACAAGTCTCATTCTTAAGAATTAATAAATAAACGGAATGATTATCGGCCTAGGATTCAAATCGCAGGTAAATCCTCCCAGATCCACAGTCAGCAAGTTGATGATCAACGCTTCGTTCGCACAATCGTCCACATCCGCTTTGTTATAGTATTTATCTTCTTCTACTTTTGCTAATTGAGGAGCAAGAATAGAAAGAACCTCGAAACCGGTAACTGCGGATCCAATAACAGCACTTGTCAGAATTATACTTTTTGCTTCTGTTCCGTCCACGGTGTCCGGATAGGACAGACCGATTGTATCGAATAAAATACAATTAAACGTTAAGAACAGGGGCAGAAGAAGAGTGATGATTTTTTTCATCCAGGGTTCTCCCAATTTGTTTTTTACAAAAAATTTCCAATTAGAGCTTAACTTCAACCGAATTTCCTAGGTAATGCAATACAAATTTCCGGATTTCAAAGCCTTTGCTTGTCATAAGGCCCCGGAAATTTCTGTAGTAGCATTTGTGTCTTAAACAAATCAAGAGTACTAGAAAATCCCTTTTCCCCAATTCGCCGGAGAAGAATATGGAATTATGCCGTTCCTATTCCGATGTTTAGTACTTGTTCTGGTTTTTGGTAGCTTCTGCTTAGTTGCCCAAACGACAGACGAAACCTACCAAGGTGTATCTGAAACTTCTTACCTGATTGGAGATTTTCCAAAAGAAAAAGCTCTCGTATCCTTCACGAATCCCGGCGATCCCAGGCAGTTCTTTCTCCGAAAGGAAACCAAAGCTGCATTTTTAAAATTAAAGGAAGAATATAAAAAGGACTACCCTCAAGAAAGACAAGAGCCGTTCCTAATTTCCGCGCATAGATCTTTTTCGGAACAAAAATCCATCTGGGAAGATAAGTATTCCGGAAAGAAGAAGATGAGGGAACCCGTAAAAGACAAAACTCCTTCTCAAATCATCTCCTTAATTTTAGAGTTTTCCAGTGCACCCGGCACTTCCAGACATCACTGGGGGACGGACATCGATATCAATGCCTTGGAAAACTCCTATTTTGAAAAAGGGGGAAGAGGAGAAACATTTTATATCTGGATGAAGAAGAATGCTCATAGGTTCGGATTCTGCCAGCCGTATTCCCCTAAATCAGAAAGAGGTGGAAAAGGGTATAATGAAGAGAAATGGCATTGGTCGTATGCTCCGCTCTCGAATAAATTCCAAAGAGCCTGGGTTGAAGCTTATAAAAAAGGAAAATTAAATTTTAGAGGAAAATTCCAGGGATCAGACTTTTTGGGAGATCTTCCCCTGGAATATGTAACCTCCATCAATCCTGACTGCGCCAAGATAGATTGAGTAAAACCGCATGTTGGAATTCCAACACGCGGAATATTCGATTATCTGTGGTTCATGACCCCACGATCACTGTCCCTAAAGAACTTAATGATCTGAAGAACTTCAGGCGGATGACCTGATTCCTTCTCCAATTGATCCAAAGCAGTTCTATAATTCATACCTGAATGATAGATTACTTTGTAAGCATTCTTGATCGCAGATCTAGTCTCCGGAGAGAATCCGCCTCTTTTTAATCCTACAGTATTTAAACCGATGATCGTACACGGGTTTCCATCAGCGGTAGCAAAAGGAGGAACATCTTGAACCACTTTGGAACAACCTGCGATCATCGCATAGTCACCCACAAAACAAAATTGGTGAACTGCTACTAAACCCGAGATGAAGGCCTTATTGCCTACTGTAACATGTCCTGCCAAAACAAGACCATGGGTAAGAATATTATCATCCCCTAAAATACAATCATGGCCTACGTGAGCGTTTCCCATCACATAGTTCCTATTTCCGATAATTGTGGGAGAATCCACTTTGGTTCCCCTGTGAATATTGGAATATTCCTTAAAAGTATTATTATCACCTATGATCGTTTTACTCGGAGTGTTAGGATCAAAACCTAGATCCTGAGGACCCACTCCGATCACGGCTCCATGGTGGACTTTGTTGAATTTACCTAATTTAGTACCTGCGAAAATTCGGGCTCCGGTCTCGATCACGGTTCCTTCGCCGATTACCACATCCTTTTCTATAATTGTATATGCACCGACTTCGACGGATTCGTGTAGTTCCGCTTTCGAATCAACGATGGCTGTTGGGTGAATTTTCATTAAGTTTCGCCTCTTAAATCTTCCATAATACGAAAATCGACGTGGATTTTTTATTCAAGCTATAAATAATTGGGGTCGGTAAAGGGTCTATGGCTCCGTCGAATTTTGGGAACCGTATACAATTGCCAAACGCGGTTCGGGAAGGAGAATTCTATGTTAGTGGATTGGTCTCGTCTAGATTCCCTAAAACAAGGCGACGATGAAGATGATATTATTTGGCTGGAAGAAATGGTACGTTCCTTACGTAAGAACATGAACAGCCGTTTAGAGAATATCAAAAGTTTCACTGACGAAAAGAAAAGCGTAGAACTCCAAGCAGAATTACACCAAACAAAAGGAGTGGCGGCAAATTTTGGACTCGCTGGAGTTCAGAAAACCGTTACTGAGGCTGAACAAAAATTGAAGGAAGGAAACTTCGAAGCTTGTTTGGCTCTTTGTCAGGAACTTCCGAGCCTTTGGGAGCAAACCAAAAAAGAATTAGCTCCCAAATTTCCGGAATAAGCCCGAAAACTCGGACTTATTTTTTTCCCTTACGTTCCAAAAAATAAGAATCAACCTTATCCGTGAGAGGTTTGATTTTTTCCTCATAGGTTAAAATAGCTTCTACCGTTTTTTCATATAAAGTCATAAGAAGCGCTTGCGCCGCATCGCACATCTGTTCCTTACGAAACTCTTCTTCATGTAACGTTTCCGTAATGGATCCGTCCGGATTGAACGGAAGAGAAGCAAGTAAATTGGAAACCACAATCTTATCGTCCCCCGCAACATGGCTTGGATCGAAAATCACAGGTAGAATTGTTTGGTTCTTAGCGTGAGTGATCACATTCAGATCCGGAGTGTTACGACAATACCCTTCCTTGATGAAAAGGGTTTTCACTCCTCTTTCACAAAGAACAATATTCAAATTTCCTTGATTAGCGATATATTCCGCTGCAGAAAACCATTCGATAGCTTCATTGCCGAAACCTCTTTTTAAGATCACCGGTTTGCCTGTGCGACCTACCGCTTCTAAAAGTTCGAAGTCTTGCGCGTTCCTTGTTCCGATCTGGATCATGTCCGCATGTTTAGAAACTTCTTCCGCCATGGTATGGTCCATAACTTCCGTTACGTAAGGAAGTCCGGTTTCTTCTTTTACTCTATCGAGTAATTTGATACCGTCCCAACCCATTCCTCTCCAATCAGTCGGACGAGTCCTAGGCTTGAATGCTCCACCTCTAAAGATGATACGATCTAAAATTCCGAATTTTTTACCGATCTCCACCGCTTGTTTCGCGATAGTAACAGTCTGCTCGTAAGTCTGAGGAGAATCCGGACCGACGATAAAGATATGTTTTCCTGTTCCGAACTTACGGACTAATCCGTCTTTTCCGTGAACTTCTACAATTCGATTTTCGCGGTGAACCACTTCTCCGTTTTTACCGGCAGCCGTGCGGGCGATATTTTTATAAGGCAATGATACGTTCCAAATTCTAGTCACACCAGGAAGTTCTTTTACATAACCTTCCTTGTCGGAAATCTTACGGGTATCCCCGATAAAATGAATGGTATCGGATACGACCGCTCCGCGAATGATCTCGGTGGCGTTCCCACATTCGGAGGCCAAAGCCTTAATTTTTGCTTCGGTTTCCGGATATCCCTTCTCCAGTTCGACTATGTCCACGTATCTTCCGTCCTATCTTTGTTCGATTTTGCAATCGGGATTGATTCTCTCTCCAGCCTTTACTTCACACATGGAACGTCAAGAAATCCGCAGAGAAAAGAGTTAATGAGAATGTTCCGGCCCGGGAAAACTTCCATTTCTCACTTCCTGAATATAACTTTTGACTGCGCTCGAGACATCGTCGTATCCATTCAGGAAAGTTTTTAGGAACTTAGGCTTAAAGCCTTTATTCAATCCAAGAAAATCGTAAATTACCAGCACCTGCCCGTCGGTTGCGGCTCCTGCTCCTATCCCGATCGTAGGAATCGGGACCGATTCGGAAATTTCTTTGGCAAGGGCAGAAGGGATTAGCTCGAAAACAATGGAGAATGCCCCCGCGTCCGAGATACCTTTTGCTTCGCTTATCAATCTTGCCTTATCTTCTTCCGCTTTTCCTTGGATCTTATGCCCACCGAAAACGTTCACGGATTGCGGAGTAAGGCCTATATGTCCCATAACTGGGATGCCGATCCTTTCCAATTTATAGATCAGTTCCAAAATCTCGGGCCCACCACCCTCGAATTTTACGGCGTCGCATCCGCTTTCTTTCATTACCTTGCCAGCGGAGCGGATCCCTTCTTCCAAAGAGACTTGATAGCTTAAGAAGGGAAGGTCTACGACTACGAATGTGTTCGGGGCTCCTCTTCTGACTGCTTTTGCATGATAGATCATTTCGTCCAAGGTAACCGGCAAGGTGGTCGGTTGGCCTTGGTAAACAACACCCAGAGTGTCCCCTACTAAAAGACAATCCACACCCGATTCTTCCAAAATACGAGCGAACATAAAATCGTAGCAGGTTAATACTGTAATCTTTTTCTCCACGGGTTTTGGTCCCATTGGAAATAATTTGCTAACATCTCTCATGTCATCCCTCCGAAGGATTCCCGAAAGCTTGGATCAGGGAACCTTCTCCGAGTTCATTTAAAAGTTCTAATATAAAAGGACGAGTAAACAGACTATGATGGGGAAGATGTAATCCTTTCTCATGGATTTTCATATCATCGATGGATAGAATATCTAAATCTATGACACGAGGACCTTTATCTCTCGAACGGACCCTTCCCATTTCTTTTTCAATGCCGAGTAAAAAATCCAAAAGTTCTCTGGGAGATAGATGGGTGGAGATCTGTATTAACTGATTTAAAAAATCAGGTTGATCTACCACTTCAAGCGCTTCCGTGTTTAAAGGAGTTCCTTTTTTCAGGATCCGTATTTCAGGATGGGCACCGATCTTTTGGATCGCATCCGAAAGATATAATTCACGATCTCCTAAATTGGTTCCCAAACAAAGAAATGCGATATGATTATTTTTATCCATCAATGAGTCCCGAAAGCATTATGACTTAGACGATAATCCGGACAATCCAAATGGATTTGTTTTGCCATCTCCATGAGTCTGGAAAAAATCCTTCCTTCCGCTTTGTCCTTCCAATCGGTTGGAGGAATATTCGAAGTGAGAATAGTTACCTTCTCCTCCTCGTATCTTGCATCTATTAGATCGTATAACTGAGAATTTGCCCAATCGGATTCCTTATTTGCTCCGAAGTCGTCTAAAACCAAAACTTCCACATCGGTGAATTGTTTCTTAATGGTTTGCTCCATTCCATGGAGTTCACTTTCTTTTTGATAACTGTCCCGGATTGTGGAAAGAAAGTCACGATTGATCTTTGCATATTTACATTCCAAACCGTAACGAAGAATGAGTTCGTTCAAAATGGCACAGGCTAATAATGTTTTTCCGGAACCGGTTCCACCCCAAAGATAAAGACCTTGTTGGGCTCTTTCTCTTTCTTTCCACTTTACTACGATATCATTTGCCCAGTCATGAGCCGCCAAGAAAGAAAGTTCGGTGGTGTCCATCCGATCCAGGGTTCTGTATTTATATCTCGCAGGAATCCCCGCCTTCTTTACCAAATACTCTACTTTGCCCAGTTCCATTCTAGCGTTATGACAGACGCAAGGTAGCATCCTATTTTGGCTTTCGTCATAGACCATATAGGGAGCCTTGCCGCCGCAAGGGCAGGATTCTCCCACACAGGAACAAAGTAGCAGGACTCCGGAGCTGGAATTCTTTACATTCTCTTCCAAAAGGAATCCGACTCCCGCGCAGAATTTACAACTGGGAGAACCTTCTCGGATCGGGGTTAAATTCTTTAAATTCATGGTCTAGATCCAGACTGAAAGAAAGGGAAGTAATAGAAAGAAAGAAATCTAAGACCATATCATTTCCTAGGAATTCCTAAAAATCTGCTGACAAGTTCTGCTTTAAGCTAGATCCTGGAGGAGTACTTTGAACGGATTTAGGGTACAAAATTAGCGAAAAAGGATAGAATTTCGCTAATGGATATTGTAAAAAGATTCTCGTTTATGTCCCTTGTATAGGAAAAATGGGAAATTTTTTCTAATCCAGGTTTATATCTAAAGGTCCCTGACCGATAGTTAAACAGAAGAAAAGGACTTTGCCGTCCTTTTTCTAAATCCTATCTTTGAAAGAGAAGGCACAGGTGTGAGCACTATGAAGGTGATGAAGACTATATTCGTTCTTCTGGCCGTGGTCGGACTCAACCTCTCCTTGTTCGCACAGAACCAAGGGGGGCAGGATACTACAGATGCTAAAGCGGCAGCTGATAAGATCGACGAACTGCTGAAAGGTGAGCTCGTTCCGGAAGACGACGACAAAAATCTAACGGAAGAAGCTAAGAAACGTAAAAAAGAAATCCAGGAGCAGGAAGCGATCTGGAAGAACCCTGACTTCAAAGGTTACGACAAGAACTTCCAAGAACTCCATCAGCTTTCTAAGGCTTTCGCGAACAACAAGTTCCGCCTGGCCCTGACTAGCTATCAATCCGGAGTGAATACCGTCCTCAAGATGAGGGAAGCTGTTGAGCAGTACCGTAAAGAGGAAGCGGAGAAGAAACGTCTAGACGAAAAATGGTATTGGCAAAAGGTCGACCGTAAAGCTCGCGAAGATCGTGTCGTTTCCCGCCAAAAGTTGGAAGCAAAACAACAAGCATTGAATTATTTCACCAAGGCAATCAACCATTTGGATGAGATCAAGAACCCGGATTTACGTGAACGTGCCGAGTTCAAAAGACTTCTTTCCGATGTATACAGATCTTGGATTGTTACTGAATACGATCTACAAAACTTACCTCAGTGTATTCCTATATTGGAACTTTACATCGAGGTGAATGAAAACGAGAAAGAATACCCAGCTCACAAGTATCTTGCAAGCTGCTACGCTTTCGAGGAAAACATGATCAAGAAATACGGTGGAGCAAGCGAAGACCAGATGTTCAAATTCCGTCACAAGAAAAACATCCACCTTCTCCGCGCTACCGAGCTGAAATATGGAAAGGATTCTCCGGAATACAAACACATCGTTGCTTTGATCAACAAAGACGAAGTGATTTCGGTTCGCCCATAATCCTATCTTTTCATTTCAATGTAGGAAAAAACCCCGGCTTTGAAACCCGGGGTTTTTTTATTTCAAAATGAATTCTAAAATTATTGAAAGATCAGTTTTGCTAAACCCAGGTAGATAGGAAGCACGGAGGTAATGATCACCGCAACCATCCATCTCGTTTGAGAAGCGATTGATTTATGAATATTTGCGATCTCTTTATATACTTCTTTGAATTGTTCTTGGATGCCCGCAAAACCCGCGTGCATTTCTGCTCTAAGTTCTGAAATAGCAATCCATAATTTGCCGGTTTCTTCCTTTAATTCTAAACGAAGCTTGCCGGTCTCTTCCATTAGTCTTCTTTCAAATCTTTCTGAAACGAATTCTTCCATAAACTTTTTTCCTCCCGAATTAGCTTGATTTAAAAGACTGACAAGAGCCTCTGCACCTTCCTCGCCTAAACTGTTCCTAAGTGCTTTGGGAACTAATAGTATTGGTTCAGTCATAATCTATTCATCCTGTAGTTGATTTTCAAGCGCATTGCTTTAGAAGAACCGGTTAGAGAGAGGAAAAGTGGTTCGCACTTTTTGTAAGATTGAAAGGTTCTATGCCGGAATATTGATTCCAAAAGAAAACTGAGAATACAATCAGAATGAAATTCCTTACTGATTCCGGAATTTATTAACATTTCCCAGTATCAAATTCTAAGATCGGACGATCCTTTCCAAAAAAACGAGTATCCTATATTTCCAACAAAACACCGGAGAAACTCCGGAAACATTGTTTAGAGGAGAGAAGAAGAATGGTAGCTCAGACGTTAGAAAGACCGAGCCTCAATCAGAACTCCCAAGCGGAAAAGGTATATGATGTAGTCATCATTGGGACCGGATTCGCGGGACTTTGTATGGGAATCCGTTTGAAACAAGCCGGAATAGAATCGTTTGTTATTTTGGAGAAAGGAAATGGGATCGGAGGAACCTGGAGAGACAATACCTATCCGGGAGCTGCTTGCGATGTTCAGTCCCATTTATATTCCTTTTCTTTTGCTCCCAAATCGGATTGGTCCCGACTTTTCGGCCCCCAAGAAGAAATCCTAAACTACATGAACGAATGCACGGATCGATTTGGAATTCGCCCTTTCATCCGCACAAATTCGGAAGTGAGTGGCGCTTTTTTCGATGAAAAGGCAGGCCTTTGGGAAATTAACACTGCAAGTGGGAAATCCTATAAAGCAAAATCAGTGGTAAGTGGCACAGGTGGTTTAAGTAGACCCGTTCTTCCGAATATCAAAGGAATCAATACGTTTCAAGGAACGAAATTTCACTCCGCCCAATGGGATCATAGCTATAATCTCCAAGGGAAGAAGGTAGCGGTGATCGGAACTGGAGCAAGTGCAATCCAGATCGTTCCTGCTATCGCACCTATTGTAGGAACATTAAAACTTTTCCAAAGAACTCCAGCTTGGATTATCCCAAAACCGGACAGCAATATCTCCGGTTCCGTAAAAGGGATCTTCAAATTTATTCCCCCGTTAAGATGGTTGTTTAGAAAAGCGATCTATTGGATAAACGAAATAGGAGTATTGGCATTTGCAATCAATCCTAAGCTGATGAAAATTTTCGAGAAATTCGCTAAAAGTTTTATCAATAAAAGTATTCATAACGAAGAACTTAAGAAAAAGCTAACTCCGAATTATACGATCGGGTGTAAACGTATCCTCCTTTCCAACGACTATTACCCTGCGTTGAACAGAGAGAATGTGGAATTAATTACCGAAGGTATAGAAGAAATCACCGCTTCCGGAGTAAGAACAAAGGACGGGGTAGAACATAAGGTAGATGCCATCGTTTTTGCCACCGGTTTCCAAGCGGCAGAAGCGGTTTCCCCTTTTAAGATCAGAGGGAGAGACGGAAAACTTTTAGCGGATGTTTGGGAAGACGGTGCGGAAGCATACTTAGGAACCACAGTGTCCGGTTTTCCGAATCTATTCATGATCGTTGGCCCGAATACCGGTTTAGGACATAGTTCGATGATCCTGATGATAGAATCCCAAGTGCAATATGCTTTACAAGGAATTCGTTATCTACTTAATAAAAACATAAAGTTTATAGATGTTCGTAAAGACGTTCAGGATCGATATAATGCGGAGATCCAAAAACGCCTAAGTAAATCCGTTTGGTTGACCGGGGGATGTGTAAGCTGGTACAATACTAGCTCGGGTAGAAACACCACTCTTTGGCCAGGATTCACTTTCGAATTTAAAGCCAGGACATTCTTCCTTCGTCCTAACGATTACGAATTCGTTCGTGCGGACGGAAAAGCAAAAAAACCGGGGATAGGCTCCAGAGTCTCCATGGTTCTAGACGCGACCTTCGGTTAAGCTAAAGGGTCCAGTATACCAAGATTTCCCGGTTACCATCTCTCCCGGTAATCGGGGAATCTTCTAAACCTATTCTTTTACCTTTAATTTCATTCTTCAGAAACTGCAAAAAAGAACGGATCGTTTTCCAACGTATCCAAGGATCTCTTAAGACTCCTTTCTCCAAATTTCTGGACTCTGTTTCGAATTGAGGTTTAAATAGACTGACTATATTCCAACGAACGTTAGGATTTTTAGTTTTGAGCTCGGTAAGAACGGGAAGAACAGTACGAAGAGAAATAAAACTTAAGTCCATAACGAGAAAGATCTCGTCCGGAAACTTTTTCTCCGTTTTTTCCGCCCACAAAGAAGACAATAATTCCCAACTAGTATCTCTGATATGAAATCGATCTCGAACGGAAACCTTCGGGTTCATTGCGATCTTGGAAGCCATCTGTCCGTAGCCCACATCGAAAGCGAATACTAAGTCAGCACCTTCTTCCAAAAGGACTTGAGTGAATCCTCCGGTAGAAGCTCCCCAATCTATACAGAGTTTCCCCTGAACGGAAATATTCCATTTTTTGAATGCAGCTTTGAGTTTATAGGCTCCCCGACTCACATATTTCGGGATGATCTCTCTGATCCGGATCTCAACGGATTCTTCGAATAAAGTGCCTACCTTATCGGACATTCTATCGTTCACGAGCACGGAACCGGATAAGATCAGACTTCTGGCCTTGGAAATATCCTCAGCCAAACCCTTTTTTAAGAGCAGATCATCTAGCCTAATTTTTTCTTTTGCCAATGTTAGAAGGTAAGGATTGAAAGAATTCAGGAAATTCGGAAGTTTCGTTTTTAGAGGAAGAAGAATCCAGATCGGTCCCTAATTCTTCCAACTCTGAAACCAGATCGGAAACCATCCGTTTACAAGTTTCCATTCCATACAAAGAAGGATAGGTGATCTTTCCGGATTTTCCGTCCTTGCCGGGAGTTTTTCCCAAATCCTCTTTTGTTCCTTCAATATCCAAAATATCATCCGTGATCTGAAATAATAATCCTAACTTTGTACCGTATTCGGAGATGGTTACTTCTCTTTCTTTATAGTCTTCTCGCAGACGATTTCCCATCAAAAAGGAAGCCTGGATCAATGCTCCGGTTTTCAATCGATGAGTTTTAGAAAGAAGCTCTTCTTTTGTCCCAATTAAAGAAGAAGGATTTCTTTCTAATAGTAGATCATACATTTGTCCGGAGACCATTCCGGCGGCCCCGGCGCCTTTTGCCAAAGTTCCGACCAAATCTTTATGCAAATTTTTATCGGAAGAAACGATTCGGGTCAGCCAATCAAACGCATACGCCTGCAATGCATCTCCTGCAAGGATTGCCGTAGCTTCCGAAAATTGTTTATGAAGGGAAGGTTTTCCTCTTCTAAAATCATCGTCGTCCATACTAGGAAGATCATCATGGATCAAACTATAGGTATGGACAAATTCTAAGGCAGCTCCAATCGAAAGAGAATCCTGATCTATCCTCCCAAAAGAAGCAAATGCAAGAATAGGTCTTAATCTTTTTCCCCCGGCTCTCAGGCTATATTCCATTGCAGCCGCAAGTTCAGGAGCGGATTCTTTTTTAAAAAGGGGATATACTTCGTCTTCTAAATAATTTTCGAAACGATCCTTGGAACGTTGTAGTAGTAAAGAAAGTTCGTTTGTTTCCGTTCGGTTTGTCATTTTCCGGATTCGACAGTAATCACCACTTTACCAGTAGTATTTCCAGTTTGGAAATGCCGGACTGCTTCCGGAAGGTCCACAAAAGGATATACGGAACCGATATGAGGTGGTTCCAAATTTAATTTTAAAAGAGCTTTAAGATGAACGGTTAGTTCGTCGATTTTTTCGTACAACCAGATTAGGTTGAATCCCATCACAGCCTTATTGTCGGATACGATTTCTAAAGTGTCCACTTTAGGTCTGGTCAAATATCTCCAAGCCAAAGTCAGCCAATTCACCTTATCTCCTTGGCTCATAAAAGAAGCGGAGCCGTAAACCACTATCCGACCCATAGGAGAAAGAGCATCGTAACTCGCCTTGAAAATTTTGCCGCCAATACATTCTAACACCAGATGTAATTCCCTTCCACCAAGTGCAGTTTTTAGCTCTTCCGGAAAGCGAGAAGATCGAATGATCCAAGCATCATAACCTTCTTTCTCCAATAGAGAAATTTTAGAATGGTTTCCAACAGAACCCAAAGTCCAAGCTCCGAATTTTTTAGCGATACGGTTGGCGTAGATCCCTACTCCTCCTGCTGCGCTATGGATCAAAACATTCTGTCCTTTTCTGAGATCTCCTAAGGGAAGAAGAGCATAATATGCGGTAAGTCCTTGGACTAAAAACCCTGCCCCTTGCTCAAAACTCCATTTGGGTGGAAGTGGAAAAATATATCTGGAATCAATATTTATATAATCCGCGTATGCTCCGAATCGGGTCACTCCCATGACCTTATCGTTCTTCTTGAAATTTTTGACTTTCTTACCGACAGCTACTACCTTACCGGAATATTCCAAACCCGGAATAAAAGAACCTTTTGGTGTCGCACTATACAATCCTTGAATCGCGAAAATATCGGCAAAATTCAAACCAATCGCACGGATCTCTACTGTGACTTCATTGTCCCCAGGAGGTGGAAGTTCCTCTTCTCTTCTTTCCAAAGAATCTAAGGAACCTTTGGTATCGACTCGATAAACGGAGCGAATCATGAGGGCATTCTGCTCTTTTAATTCCTATCCTAAAAGGAAAAAACGGATCTGAACGGAGGAAAATTCCCTTCTACTTTAATCAAAAATAAACCGCCCGAAGGTCCAGGCCACCGTGGGTAATATGAACTGTTTGTAATTTGGAATGAATTCCTTTCAAAAAAGAGGACCAGGTCTCTTCATCAGGACAAAGAATAAAACCGGAAATTTCTCCCGGAAGTTCCCACCAAACTTTTAGAGTCTCCGCAATACGTCTGTACAATCCCAGATCGGAACCTTTTTGTATTCTCAAACCGTAAGGTGGATTAAGAGGCATCCAGATCTTTTCGGGTCTTCCTGCGGATTCCCAGACTTCTCTTGGAGATAAGGAAAAGAAGTCCCCTTCTATCCCAATAAATCGATTTTCCGGATTTAACGGAAATTGTTTTATAAATTTCTGATATTCTTCTTTTCGATCGTTTAGATAGGAAAAAATTTCGGGCTCGGAATCATTGTACCAAAATATGTGTTTTTTACTTCCTTCTTCCGGACCGATCTTACGTTTCAAAAATTCCCAACTAGGTGAGGGGAATTCCCTCATCTCTTGGAACATATAGTCTCGATCCAAATGAGGGAAACCTAATTTAAAAAGTAAAGAAGCGGATTCCCAGATAAATGTTCCCGAACCGGCAAAAGGTACCAAAACAGCATCCGGCTCCGGCATCTGCCTTTTTAACAAATGTAAAAGAAAGGCGGCAGTATCTTCCCTGACCGGCGCTGATTTGGATAAAGGTTTAAAATTTCCTCTTTGGAAAATAGGAGCGCCAGCTAAACTTAAAGAAAGTATAATACTATCTCCCAGAGCAAGCGCGTTTAGTTCGGTGTTCTTCGGATTTGGATCTCCGAATTCAGGATACGACTCTTCCCAAAAAGAACGTAGTTCTTCTCTGGAGATTTCTTTTCTTCCCCGCACTTGCGGATGGAAGTTTATTCCCCAACCTTCCGGTAAAATTTCATTTTCTCTCAAAGTTTCAATCAAACCGGAGAAGGTAAATTTTTCATCTAAAGTGAATTTGCCCAGGTTCAAACGAAAATCCCGGATCCAGGGAATTCTCACTAATACTTCCAACGCTTGACGAAAATTCGTTTTTTCTAATACGAACTTCTCCGGAAAGACCTTAAACTCGGGAGTATGATTTCTAGGAAGAAATGGATCGGAAACAATTTGAGAAAGCAAAGTTTCCGTTTCTCTAGCAGAACCGGGAGGAATTAGAAATTCCCATCGGAGAGGTTTGCCCGATTTAAACTTGGAAATTTTCCAATCCATAGAGATATCCTTTTAAAATCGATTCTCCGGGAAAGGGAAAAAGTTGAGAGAGGAAAACTTTGCGCAAGATCAAATCCTCACGCAAAGTCAAAAATTTGATCAGAATTCCGGAGAAACGAACTTGGCCTGGCCTGCACGAGGATGGATTACAAATCTATATTTTCGTTTTGCATTTTGTTCCGGGTTGTACCAACGAACTTGGTAAACTGCCATTCCTTTGCCGGAATTGGAAGTTTTCCTGATTTCTATATCCACTCCCTTATCGTCTACGGGTTCTCCATCCTGAATTAATTCTTTCCAATCGGAAGCACCTTCTTTGTATTCAATAGAAATTAAGGATTCATGTAAGGAAATTTCAGAACTACCCACATCTTTATAACGGAAGACCCAATGTTTTTCCAGATTTTCTTCCGCTAAGATCAGCTCGGGAGAATCCACCAATTCCCTTACTCCTTCCGATTTTTCAGTTTCAGGATAACGATCGGAGCGATCCAATTCGTAATTCCAAGAAGCAGGAAAAGATTCTTTTCCTCCTGCTGCAGGAAGATTTTTGGTCAAGTCTGCAAGATGTGCCTGTAAGAACGGTTGAGTGCCTGGACCATACAGAGTATGACCACCTTCATAATGTTGGCGGGTGTATTCTTCGGCAGTAGTTACATAACCGAAATATCCGTTTGCACAACTGATCACGGATGCGTTTTTGATCGGTTGAGAACTGGATTTTAATGCCTCATCCACAAATCTTTTGCCGGATTCTTTAGTAACTTCGAAAGGAACAGGAAGAAGAAGTGTATCCGCAATTTTCACGGACTGCAAAAGGAGTTTATGAGGGAATTTGGATTTAGGTAAAACGATGGGTTGCAGATATTTGAAACCTACGATCCTTTTATGACCTTGGCAGCCGCCAGTCAAAAACCAACGAGGCCAACCTTCCGCAAAGAATGGCAACCAGTTCAGCACCGGTGTAAGTCCGTCTTCTGCTCCACCCGTTAATGCGGTTCCCACATAAGGACGATCACAAATTTCAGCGTCTCCTATCTTTTGGTTTTCGTATAGATCTACTTCTCTTGTATTAAAGGAAAGATTCACATCCGTACTTAAAGAATTTTGCAAGGAATCGAAAAGTTTGGCCGCTTCTTCTCCGATTGCTTCTCCTATTCTTCGGGATTCTATAAAACCTTGCATGTCTTCGCGATAATCGGGAGAGTTGTCCCCATGCGTGGAATTGTTCAGAGCATGGATCGGATCCCAGCTTGGTTTAAAATCTTTACGTATCTTCTTTTCTAAAATCCGAGTTGGGTAAGCAAACACATCTGCGTTTGCAACATCGTTGGAATCCGGAACTGTGGTCCCATGTACGGAGAATGTGGAGAATGCCCCGAGAGGTTTATATCTTCCGTCTTTGTCTTGTGCATCGATACGGATCATTACTAGATCGGGATTGATTGCTTGGTATTGGATCTCGGGTTTTAATTCCTCGAATCCTGAATTTTTATTAGCGCGGTAGGCATCCAAGGATCTGTTTCTGGTCAGTCCCCAAATAGCTGTTTTTCCGGATGCGATCTTAGCCGGCTTTGCGGACTTGTAAGCTTCTTCTACCCCACTCGTCAAACGATCCAGTACGAACTCGGTCCAACCCTTATCGAATCCAGGTTTATTTGAAGCGAATTCGTTGTAAAAATTATTATCGTAAAAGTTAGCTGGAGCGGAATGAGTATGTGTTCCGGCAAATACGATTCCACCAAAGGAAATATCCGTTTTTGATGCCAAACGTTCCGCTAACAAGTGATGGATCAAAAGAGATCCGGAAAGAAGATCGCTTTGGATCAATACAACAGGTTCATTTGCATCTTTTCTAATATAGAAAATCCTAGCATAAAGACGGGTGCGGAAACCTTTTTCGGTCTCGGCCATTTTGGAATAACCTGCCAAAGGTAAACCGGGAGGAGGAGTTAAGTCCACCTTGGAAATTCCCGCAACCAGTCCT